>NZ_JACJFK010000020.1:0-86197 GCF_014164535.1 Pseudoalteromonas sp. SG41-2
ATTGAGAATTATTTAAGCTGGTTTAGGTTTATGGAAGATAACACTGAGTATTCAGATCAAACATGGATAAAAGAAGCATTATGATATGAATTTTTTATACCCACACTCAACTACAACACAGCCTTTTTTATACAGTTACGGTGTGTGTTATGAAAAAAGAATTACCCGAAAAATATTATTTAGCCCACTTTAAAGAGCTAATAACATTTATCGACACTCAATGCAGACACTTATTAGAGCAAAAACACGTCGATTTCATTAATAAAGCAAACCGACTTACTGAGCAAGGCCAGTGCATGCTGGCACGCATTTATTCTCGTAAACCTTTACTCGTAGCAATCACCACACTTAATTATAATGAAATAGACAGCCCTGCACTGGCACTCGAAGAGCTAAAAACAGCACAGCTCATTAGTCATCCAAATTACACTGACTATCAACACGTACTCGCACATCTAACTAAACCCGCATTGCTAGCACTACTTGCGCCTTTCGATATCCAACCTAGTATTAAAAAAAGCGTTACTAAAGCGCAATTAGTAGCACAGACTTGCGATTTTTTTGCTACTAAGCCGGAACATTTAACCTGCCTTTATAACCAGTTTGTTATTAATAACCGCTTTGCTGTGTATGAATACTTTGAATTTCTATACATAGGCCGCTTAAGCACTGGTGATATTAACCATCAAAATAGCTTTGTACTGCGTGATTTGGGCCTAAGAACCACACGAGAAAACCATACAGTAAGTTTAGCTCGCTTTGATACACGTGAAGAGGCGCAATCTAACTACGCGCTAAATCGTTATCGCATGGCATTTAAAAGCGCGCAAAGTGATGACGAATATCAAGCTTTAGCTATTGAGCTTATTAATCAACCGGCCGAAGGTACATTAGCAGTCAACCTTAAAAACAAGCTCCTTTTACGACTTCACCAACAACTAAAAAAATATAATATTGAGCTGTGTTTTACACTTTTAAATGCCTGTGAAAATAGCGCTGAAGCAACTGAATTACAAATACGCGAGCAATACCGCCAAGGTAATAAAGAGTGGGTAAAAATCCAGCTTGAAACCATCATCGAAGATCCGCTCACTGATGATTTACTGTATTTTGCTGATGACTTTTTAATGCGTAAATTTAACAAGCAAACTCGCTCTCGCTTAAGTGCAATGCTCGCCGATACGCAATGTGTTATTGAAATTGATGAAGTTTATCGAAACGATGTAGAGCAAGGTGTTACAGAACACTACACTCAACAAGGGTTAACTGTTTTTTATACCGAAAATACGCTTTGGCAGAGCCTTTTTGGTTTAGTTTTTTGGCGCGAGCTTTATATAGATACTCCCACCCCACCTTGCAATGAGTTTGATATGTTTCCACAATCATTGAGAACCGACTGCTTTTATCATACCCAACACCAACAAATTGAAGCACTACTAGCAAACTGGCAAACACCGGATGATTTACTAAAACACGTTTGTAAAAGTGCCGCCCGTTATTTTGAGCAAGCTAATGGGCTGTTTCGCTGGCATAGCGAGCTATTACGACCATTAGAAGTGCTGATTTTAAATAGCTCATTAGCAGCGCTAAAAAGTCACTTAAAGAATATGACCATGCGCTTTATGCAGCTTAAAGATGGTTACCCTGATTTGATGGTGCTAAATGCTAATAAACTCCATTTTGAAGAAGTAAAAGCCCCAGGTGATAAATTAAGACGTAATCAGCTAACAACGATTGATTGCCTCAAAAGTAATGGATTCAATGTACACATTGCGGCCGTAAAATGGGTTAATGATCCCAATCGTATTTACAGCGTGGTCGACATTGAAACCACTGGTAGTTTAAAAGGCGGCAATCGGATCACCGAAATTGGCATAGTTAAAATGCAACACGGCAAAGTAATTGATACTTGGTCAACACTTATCAACCCGCAAATGCGCATTCCTAAGTTTATAGTGTCTTTAACAGGTATTAATGACGCAATGATAGCAACTGCACCACGCTTTACTGAAATAGCTGAGACTTTACTTAATAAACTAAAAGGCACTATTTTTGTGGCTCACAATGTAAACTTTGATTACGGCTTTATTCGTAAAGAATGTGAAATGGCAGGTATCCACTTTAAAATGCCCAAATTATGTACTGTGGTTGAATCTCGCAAAGCGTTTCCTGGTTTAAAATCATACTCTTTAGGTAACCTCAGTGCGCATTTTGACTTAAACCTGACAAGCCATCACCGAGCACTCGCTGATGCCAGCGCAACCGCAGAATTACTTTTACTCATTCAACAAAGTCAAAATTGATATCCCATTAAATAGGATACTCCCCCCACTTATGAGGCATAAAAAGCTTAATTGAAAATTTGTAAATAGCGGCCAAATGTTCTAAACCTTAAGAGTAGCCTTTAGAGGAAGTTCCTTATGCCGTCAACAAACACAATAGATAAACACTCCGAATTTGCGCGCTGTTTAGAGTGCAATAAGGTCAGCACTTTTGCAGCATTTCATTGGCTGGCACTGGCCTTTAAAGATATGGCCAGCGCCCCTATTTTAAGCTTGATTTATGGG
Source organism: Pseudoalteromonas sp. SG41-2 (assembly GCF_014164535.1). NCBI lineage: Bacteria > Pseudomonadati > Pseudomonadota > Gammaproteobacteria > Alteromonadales > Pseudoalteromonadaceae > Pseudoalteromonas > Pseudoalteromonas sp. SG41-2. Next base: position 2,568 of record NZ_JACJFK010000020.1, read on the forward strand.
ATTGTTTTCACTCTGATCCCGCTGGCAATTGTCTATTTCGCGGTGTTCACTGACAGCTACTTAGTTGTTTTACCAGCCAGTGTCGCATTTGCTCTGATCGGCCCAGTATTTGCGGTCGGTCTCTATGATGTTGCTTGGGAGCTAGAAAAAGGCCACACACCAACACTTAGCCATTCTCTAAAATCAATGTTCAGAAATCCGGTCGGTGAATGGGGATTTGCAATTTTACTGATGGTAATAATGATTATATGGATGCGACTGGCAGCGATAGTTCATGCACTTTACCCCAGTCATGCTAATCCTACATTTGAAGAACTCTCCGCTTTTTTAACTTTAGGTACCATTATCGGCGGAATTTTGCTGGTTACTGTATTTGCTATTTCAGCATTTACTCCACAAATTATGATGGAAAGACGGGTCGATATAATGACCGCGGTTATGTCTTCAATGAATGCCGTTAAAACCAACTTTTCAGCGATGATTGTTTGGTCTGCATGTATTTTTATACTCGTAGCCCTTGGTTTTGTCACTGGTGCTACTGGTTTTATAGTGATTATGCCACTACTTAGCTATGCCAGCTGGCACGGCTATATTGCCGTAATTAAAACCAAAAAAGCCCGCAGCTATGAATAAACTAAAATGCATAAAGGCCAGTAAAACTGGCCTTTTTCTTGGAATGAATACCTAAGTGAGCTTTATTACAGCTACTTTTTGCCTGTCAGCATTGCGCTCATAACGCCATCACGTTTGATTAAACCATGATAAAGCGCGGCACTGATGTGCATAAAAATCATTGCTAAAAACAACCAAGCTACAATGCCATGCATTTCTCGGAAAAATGCAAAGTATTTAATATCAGCGTCAAGCAAATTAGGTAACTGAAATAACCCAAAAAACTGCACCACACGCCCGTCCGCATTTTGCATTAACCAGCCAGATAGCGGCATCAGTATCATCGCGCAATAAAGCCCAAAGTGAGTGATATGAGCTGCAAACCGCTGCAACCTAGGTAACTCAGTGGGTAAAGTAGGCGTGCAACTGCGCACTTTATTTATTAATCTCAGCACAACTAAAATGAGCGCTAAAATACCAGTAGATTTATGTAAGGTAACAGCCTCAACCTGCCAAACGGCCAAGCTTTGTACCATTGATAACCCTAAAAATAGCATCGATATTAACATCAGCGCCATCACCCAGTGTAATAACCGACTGCCTGCTGAGTAACCCTTATTTGCTGACATTATTCACCTCCGTTTGTTGCGCTAACTTTAGCACCTAACAATGTTTCTTTTGCACGACGACGATAGGACTGCGCATACGCGGCACCACGCGCACGTAAAATCGGATCGGCTGTCGCACTCATACCCTGCGGTAACACCAACGGATCAAAGTTTGCGTCGCCACAGGCTGCGTTTTCTTGGTTGTGCCAAGAAACGATTGATAATGTGCCAGCATTTATCGTCTGTCTATCTGAGGGCCACGGTATGGTTGGATTATTTTCATCATCATTAGACGCCGCTAAGGTAAAAATTAAATCAAATTTAACAGCGTTTTGATCTAAACGTGATGCCAACTCTTGTTGAAGTGCGTTGGCCGATGACGTATCGAGCAGCGCAGCATTATTTGTCGCTTTGTGCGGACGCGCAACCCAACGCACAGCTTGTTTATCACCTAGCTCATTATGTAAATAAAACGCATTGATACTATGATAACGTTCAGCGGCAAAACTATTGGCAGGCACATAGTCAGCTTTCCAATCATTAAATGCTTTACTTTCTGGATGTGCTTTAAAGAACGCTGTTATTTTTTCTGGGTCTCGTTGTTTTGTTATAGGATCCGGTGATAATGCCTGCAATTGCTGAAAAAATGCCTCAGGTGTAGCAACTGCCATTACAGGAGGCGTATTCATAGCAACACGCCATTCATCGACTGTGCCACTGTTTACTGCAAATGCTAGACTGCGCACCGGTGCTTTTAAATCTGGCGCGGTTGGATTATTACCTGCAATTGAGAAACGCCCATAAAATGGCGTACTGCCCTTTTTAAACACCTCTGCGACCGAGTAAGAAGATAGTGCCCCTGTTGATTCAAAATTACCCGTTATACACATACCCTTAGCATGCGCACGACGAAAACCGGCATGTGGTGTGTCACCTTGCTGCAAATCAACAAATTTTTGTGCTGTTACTGCATCACGATTAAATGCGCCTGCAAAATAAAGTGTCGCCGTTGCAAAAACAGCCATCGACCCTAGTAATAAGCTACCTCGATAAAGTATCGCTGGCATACCCAACCTACTGCGTTTAACTTTAGTCATCCTACTCACGACCTCTTGAAATGATTATTATTATTAGTGCCCACATGCAAAGACCGACGAAAGAGGAAAACTATTTCAACAAATTAAAAAACTTCGCTCTAAAGTTAACTATTACCTCTGTTAGGATTTATTTTTAGACCTAAAGTTGTGCATATTTAGGAGAGATATTGCAATATTCTATATTGGATGAAGTCAATATTTATATCTATTCGCAGGACAAGTGTTGCCCAGGACCATACAAGCAAGTTAGCCTTCAACATGGCTATCAGCAAACATTGAATTTAAAAAGCACCTTGATAACCCGCTTTGCATTAACTGTTTTAAATAACCTAGCAGGTCATCCTATTAAAATGACAATGCCACACTCATTTCATAACTTTGTGGCTCTTTCCTTACGTCATAGTAGCTATCTGGCGCATAGGTAGGGTTATAATGCTGTTTATCAAACATATTTTTTACACCAATAGTCCATTGCCACGCACTTTGCTTACTAGGGCGATAACTCAAGTGAGCATCCAAAGTCCAGTAGCTACCTTTATTATCTCGTTGTGCAATTTCTGGCACTTTTACACTGGTATGATAGCTTAGGCTTTGGTTACGCCGACTAAGGTAATTAATTCCCGCATAAAATGAAAATTGCTCATCCTCCATAAACAGCAGCCAATTTAATGTATCTTTTGCCAATGACGCTTGCTCTGAATTAACTCGGGTATAATTAAATGAAGTACTAATGCGGTTAAAGTGAGACCAATCTGCATAATATTGATTATTCCACTCAACTTCATATCCAGGAACGTGTAATTGCTCACTGCTATTTTCGTAAGGCTTACCATTTACAGACTGAATAAACTCACTCAAGTAACTGCTAAACCCGCGCAGAGTAATATTATTATTAGCTGAAAAATGATAAACCCACTCACCTTCAAATGTCTCTATTTGTTCAGGATTTAGATTTGGATTTCCTGATATATTATTGTCACTGCGCACTTCATATTGCTGTAAAAAAGTAGGCGCTCGAAAAGCCGTTCCCCATATCAATTTACCAGACCACTGTTCATTACCTTGATAAGTCACAGCAATCCGCGGAGAAGTTTCTGAGCTGAACTCAGGGTAGTCATCAACCCGCACACCAACCGTCAATCCTAAGCGTTGCTCAAAAAATAGTGATTCTTGTTGAAAGTAAATAGCTCGGTTATGGCTTGATGGTGTTAAGTCACCATCTCGAATCACCCTTGATTCATACTCATTAACTTCTACCGCGTTTTGTTTTTTTATCGTCTCATGATATTCACCAACTTGACGTTGTTGAAAGGTCAGCCCCAAAATAGCATGGTGATTTGGATTAAACGCGTAACTCCACTGACTGCGCACACCATTTGATGTGGAATCCAAGTCTGAGTCAGAATAAAAATCAATATTGCCCTGCAGATCGGTAATCGTGCGCTCAAAGTAGCGCTTCACCTTGTAGGTATACAATTGATTTTCTATCGATAATTTATCAAAGCTAAGTTTATTTTGAATGTGCGCACTGAGTGTTTGATAGCGTTGAGATTTATATTGATTTGACGAATAATGAGGATACTCTGTCGTGTAATCATCATAATTTATAGCAAATTGCCACTGTTCATTGCGTAAAGACACTCCCAGACTTTTAGCATCAACATTATTATCATGTGTTGATGCAAAACCGTTGCGGTCATATTGTTGAGGATAGCCTTTGCTATCTAAGAGTCGCCCTGACAAAACAAATGTTCCGCCCGCAAACTCTTTCCCCGTATTGATAGTAGCTGATTGACGGTCGTAACTGGCAACCCCTGCTGAGATGCGAGTTCGTTCAGGCGCTTTTGCTTTCGTAAAAATAGAAATCAAACCTGAATATGCATCACCACCATATAATGCAGATCCTGGTCCGCGGATAACTTCTATTCGCTCAATATTATTTATTTGTATCTGTTCATCAGGAGACCAGCCTCCAATTAAACCTTCCCGCTGAGGTACGCCATCAATAGTTAACATTACTTTGCTGTTTCGACCTGATGGAATGCCTCGGATCCACACCATGTCTCGGCCATTTCGCCGCGATAGTATTTGTACGCCAGGCAACATTTTCAATATATCTGATAGCGTTCGCGCGCCCATACTTGCAATTTGAGTGGCGTTAACTGAGCTAATAATATTCGGCGCTTGGCTTATCTTTTTTACGGTTTGTGAAGGGCTCACAACTTCAATGTTAAGTAGGCTCTCAAGCGGGATCTCAAATAGGTTAGTATCTTGCTCATTACTATATGAAAAACTTGGCAAAGCTGCCAAGCACATAACTAATGAATTAAGCGGCAAATAACGAGTCAAACGTTTAGGCTTCATATCATACTTAATAAAACTAATAACCATAAAAAGGCTAGCTTAATTACCACTATATTGCCACAAGACAACACCAAGTTTTTACTCTAGCTGATTAATTTTTTTGAAATTAATAGCAAAACAACTATAAGAATAAATGCGCAGGAAGGTACACTTCTTGGCGCAGCAACTCTCGTCCTTGTTTAAGTGCATTGTTATACGAAGGTTTATTATCAGCATGAATGTAGCCAAAGAAAAATTCAAAATCTTGCATATGCTGTTGATAATATAAACGCTGCATTGGGGATGCAAAGCCCTGTCCTCTAAATTGCCCAGTAATAAAAATATCACTGATTAGTAAACCGTTAAACCCTAGCTCATCGCTCGACTCAGCCATTATCATACCCAGTGGCTTACCTCTATAAAACGCCGCGCTGCACAATCCGGCTGCAATAGCTTCGCTGATATCGTCTTTTTCGCTAATTGGTACTATTGTTGCCATTTCAGGATGCTGCATTAAAAACTGAGTATAGTCACGCTCATACCAAGGCCAATCTTTATCAAGTTCAAACGGCTGCAATGCAATATCTGCACAGAGTAATTCATCAACAGTCAGTTTAGGATCTTGTGCTGCTAACAATGAATCAACAGCGCGGCTACCGGCCAAACTTAGCAGTTGTTTGGCTGGTATTGATCCTGGTGCTGGCCATATACAAATATATCTAGGCGTACACCAGCAAAATACCTTACTAATATAGCGGACCAGCTGTGCAAGTAATGGTTCTGATAACGGATGCTCACTAAACACTTCAAACATAGTCTCGTCATCATCATTACGACAAACACTGACTATAAATAAGCTACCATCATCAGCTTCTACAACTTGCGCGTATAGATCATCATCTGGCACGCTGTCACTAATTGCCCGCCTTTGACGAAGCTCGGCAAAATGCTCTGCATTACAATCTTCATTCAGCGCAAGTAAGTCTTCACACTCTTTAGCGATTGCTTTTTCAGTATCTAAACCTATAATTTTATTTAAATTATAAGTTTTTAAAACTCCCTGACCTAAGCGACGTAAACATTTTTCATCAATTTTATATAATGGATAATGACGCATAACTTCCCTTTAATGACTGTTTTTAGTTAATATGGGGACAATAAAGACGTAAATCAACTAAATGATAATTAAGTGATTAATGAGCTCTTTGTAATACGCAATAACGGTTGGTTAACGCATCTAGCAGCAACATATAAAATGCCTGAAAGATTATATTTATTATCTTGCTATCGGCCTTATTCACTCCTATAGTCTGCAAATTATCACTCCTTAATTTTGAATTACTTTGTCTATCAAATCCCGCGTTCCTGTCAGTCAGTTTGGTGAATTATTAGGTTATGCGCCTGGTAATGTTGCTGTTTATTCGTCTGATTACGATACAGCTGACGAAACAATTTATCCTAACCGTAGCGCCTATCGTAGTTACCTCGATGGTATTTACATGGGCTATAAATGGCAATGTGTTGAATTTGCGCGACGCTGGATGTATCTCAATCATGGCTATATTTTTGATGATGTTGCAATGGCTTACGATATTTTTGAGCTACGCTCAGTGCGTGACATAAACAATCAAACCAGGTTGCCTTTACAAGCATTTCGTAATGGTGCAAAACACCACCCAGTGGTAGGAAGTTTACTCATTTGGGAAGAAGGCGGTGAATTTGAAGAAACTGGCCATGTTGCGGTGGTGGTTGAAGTACATCAGGATAAAATTCGTCTTGCTGAACAAAACGTGGCCCATCAGCTATGGCCGCAAGATCAACAGTGGTGTCGCGAACTCAAAGCGAAAGTCACAAAAGAAGGTGACTACTGGATTGAGTGCTCTTACAGTGACGCCACTATTTTAGGCTGGATGACACAAACTGAGCACAGCGAATTTAGTGAACCGACGCCTGAAATAAGCACTGATCTGTTTGCCATAAAAGCCCAATATGCCACTGATTATGGGCAAGCCACTAAGTCATGGCTTAACATTGCCAATGACGATGAAGCAGCCTACGTAGAGATGATGCATGGGCATAAATTGACTTCAGTTAATGCTGATCAACATCATTATTTTACAATTTCAAAAACCGCTCAACAAACTATTGAACATGCTACCAATGAATTACATGGCTTGTTTATGCATGCAACAGACTATGTACTGCAGCATCCTGAGCTATTAAAAAAGTTTAATTTACCCGATGCGGTGCTCAATAAGATCCGCCAATCCTGGGATAATCGCTTAAATCAACTGATCACCAGTCGATTTGATTTTGCATTAACTCCCGCAGGCTTGAAAGTCTATGAATACAACTGCGATTCAGCATCGTGCTATATGGAAAGTGGCAAAGTACAAGGTAAATGGGCCAAACACTTTGGTGTTAAAACGGGCATTGATGCCGGCCATGATTTATTTAAAGATTTAGTAAGGGCATGGCGAAAAAGTGAAGTAAACGGCCTTGTCCATATATTGCAAGATGATGAGCCAGAAGAACATTACCATGCATTGTTTATGAAAGAAGCCATTGAAGCCGCTGGTTTTGAGTGCAAAGTAATCATTGGTTTGACTGATTTACACTGGGACGCAGCGGGCAATATTGTTGATGCTGATGGCGAAAAACTCAGTTACGTTTGGAAAACATGGTCATGGGAAACCGCTCTTGATCAAATAAGACTAGAGTGTGAGGCAGATCAATCCCAAAGCGATGATTTTGAGCCGCACTGGCAATCTGGTAAAACCCCACGCTTGGTCGATGTATTACTTCGTAAAAATGTGATGGTTTTTGAGCCGCTATGGACATTAATACCCAGTAATAAAGCAATTTTGCCAGTACTGTGGAGTTTATTTCCAAATCATCCGTTTTTACTCAATACTGCATTTGATTTAAATGATGAGCTATTGCAAACAGGCTATGTCGTTAAACCGATTGTTGGTCGATGCGGTGCAAATATTCAACTCGTTGATGAACAACAACACGTAATAGAAAAAACAACGGGTCATTTTGCCTCTCAAGAGCAAATATACCAGCAGTTATTTGCCCTTCCTAAAGTAGCTGACTACTTTGTGCAAATATGTAGTTTTACCGCAGCAGGTAAATACGCCGGTGCTGGCGTACGCGTTGATAAAAGCATGATTATAAACGGCCACAGCGATTGTATGGCACTGCGTATCAGCGATGATAGTTACTATAGTTCTTAACTAAAGAAGAGCCATTCTAACAATAAAATGGCTCTTCTTCACATAAAAAGCTGACTATTGCCTGTGACTTCTATGTGGCTACAAGTTTATCAAAAACTTACCTTAATATGTCCTAATGTTAAATCGAAGCAACATAAATAACGCCAGCATACTTATTAAAATGAAAATCCCTTTATGTGCAAATTCCCTACACCTAAATTTTTTCATAACACATGCTTTTAAAGAACCCTTTACGCAAACAATACACAGTGCTAATATCGGTACACTATTGATTTTAAATTTAATACTCATTTAAAATCAATATATTAAATTATAAATAAGGATGATGATATGAAATTAATTAACACCACTTTGTTGCTTGCAACTTTTATATTTACAGCAATAGCATCTAATGCATCTGCCGCTACTGATCCATGGTATGTATATGCAAGTAAAGTAAATGGTTATAGGATGTGTGCTCAAGCCAGCCCTGGATCTGGATGGTATAAAGCAAGCCCAAATGGTTATTCAACTAAAGGCGCATGTAACTACTATGAAAGATAATATTTAATTAATTCGCCTTAATTTTGAGCTTTGCGAGCAAGGCTCTATTAACCTCAACTATTAATAAGATAGATTATCCAACTACTTTACGCCCGCTCATCTTTTGGTGAGTCCATCACTACATGCGAAGTGATCGTTCGTACCTGTGGGATTGATCCTAAAACATCAGCATGGAATGCTTTATAAGACTTAATATCAGCGGTTTCTACTCTAAGTAAATATTCAAATGCTCCTGTGACATTATGGCACTCTTTAACTTCATCAATAAACTCAAGTGCTTGTTCAAAAGCTCGTTGTGATTTCGTAGAGTGCTCATTTAAACCCACCCCCACATACGCGACAAAACCAAGTCCAAACGCTTGATTATTAATAACTGCTCGGTAGCCTTTGATCACACCTGCTTTTTCTAACTCTTGTACACGGCGCAAGCATGCTGATGGGGATAAACCAACCAAATCAGCAAGTTCAGCGTTGGCAATTCGACCACTGCGCTTTAATTCTTGCAATATCCTGTCGTTAATTCGATCTTTTTTCATATTAAGTTGCTAAAGTAAATTTTTAATAGATTAATAAGCGCAAAAATTGCGAGCCATACAAAATATAATTGCACAATCATTATCAACTGAGCAACTATAAATGAATATTGAATTGGTATCAGCATTAGCATTATTTGCACTTGTATCTTCCATCACCCCAGGTCCTAACAACCTGATGTTAATGAACTCAGGCGCTAACTTTGGTTTTAAACGTTCATTGCCACATTTACTCGGCGTAACAATTGGCTTTGTGATCATGCTCGTATTGGTTGGTTTAGGTGTCATGCAATTATTTGACTTTGTGCCATGGAGTTACCAGCTATTAAAAGTGCTTTGCATTGCTTATTTGCTTTATCTTGCTTATAAAATTGCCAGTAATAAAACTCCTATCGGTGCTAAAAATAGCGATACTAGACCTTTTTCTTTTGTACAAGCATCTTTATTTCAATGGGTTAACCCGAAAGCCTGGACTATGGCATTAAGTGCAGTGAGTGTTTATGCCCCATCCAAAGGAATTGGTGCAGTGGTACTTGTAGGTCTTATTTTCGGTATAGTTAATTTACCCTGTGTCTGCTCATGGACGTTAGTCGGACAAAAGCTACAAGTATGGCTAAAAGATCGCAAGCGCCTACGAGCATTCAATATTTTTATGGCTGTATTGTTAGTCGCCTCGGTACTTTTTAGTATGCTGTGAGTAATAAAACAAATAAACGCCTTAACAATGGCAACTTGGTTAAGTTGCCATTGTTAACCTCAATTTCGGATAACAAATCAATTTCCAGCAGCTAACTTATAAACCCCCTCGCGAACTAAAACTTTGATCTACTGCAACATGACTATGCTTGCCTCGTGCAATTATGGAGAGACTTGCAAACAGTACTGACACTTATCTATATTCATGAAGAGGGATGGCTAATGACGAATAAAGCAATAGCGAAGTTTAATATTTCTGCAACCGCAGCAAGTAATTTCCAACATGAAGCTGACGCAACGGCTGATTTTTGGGGCAATAAACCACTTAATACCTTGCCCCCTCATGATTTTATTGCTCCTTATGCACGTCATAAAACGCTGCCTACACCCGGTATAGAAAAACGTAATGCTTGGATCATTGGTGGAGGTATTGGTGGCCTAGCAGCGGCATTTTATCTTATCCGTGATGGCCATATGAGCGCTGAAAATATTACCATTTTGGAAGAAATGGATATTGAAGGCGGTTCAATGGATGGCGCGGGTAACCCTGATGACGGCTATATTATTCGTGGTGGCCGTGAAATGAACTGGAATTACGACACCTTGTGGGATCTGTTTCAAGACGTTCCCGCTGTTGAACTGCCCGAAGGCTATTCTGTGCTTGATGAGTACCGTTTAATTAATGATAACGACGCTAATTACTCACAAGCCCGTTTAATAAATAAATGCGGTGAGATACTCGATGCAAGTGACTTTGGCCTGAATAAAGCCCAGCAATGGGAGCTGATCCGTTTAATGCTCAAGCGCAAAGAAGAGCTTGACGATCTCAGCATTGAAGACTATTTCAGCAAAGGTTTTTTACAAAGCAATTTTTGGTTTTTATTTCGTACTATGTTTGCCTTTAAAAATTGTCATAGCTTGTTAGAAACTAAACTGTATTTGCATCGCTTTCTTGATTCTATTGATGGCTTTGCCGACATGTCTGTTTTACTTTTTCCGAAATATAATCAATACGATACCTTTATTAAACCGCTTGCTAATTTATTACGAGACAAAGGCGTGAATTTTCAATTTGCAAGCCGTGTAAACGATCTGGATATAACATTTACCGGTAATAAAAAAACCGTAACGGGGATCCATGCCACTATAAAAGGTCAAGCACAGCATATTAACGTTGCTCCAGACGATTTAGTTTATGCACTAACGGGTTCAATGACAGAGCATACCGCTTATGGTGACATGCAAAATGTGCCCGAGCTGAACTGTGAAAAACACGATCCCGGCGAAAATAGCGGGTGGAATTTATGGAAAAACCTCGCGAAGAAATCAGCTGTTTTTGGTAAACCCGAAAAATTTTATGGCGATATTGATAAGTCTATGTGGGAGTCAGCCACACTGACTTGCAAGCCATCCCCACTTATAGATAAGCTAAAGACATTATCAGTAAACGATCCTTACTCTGGTCGCACGGTAACTGGCGGCATTATTACTTTTACAGACTCTAACTGGCTATTGAGTGTAACATGTAACCGCCAACCTCATTTTCCAGATCAACCCGATGATACGTTAGTACTTTGGGTCTATGGTTTATTAATGGACAAACAAGGTAATCGTATCGTTAAAACAATGCCACAATGTAGCGGTGAAGAAATAATTACGGAGCTTTGCTACCATTTGGGCATTGAACAGCAGCTTGATGAAATCATTGCCAATACCAAGATACGTACAGCGCTAATGCCTTATATCACAGCTCAATTTATGACTCGTGCAGCTGGTGACAGACCCACCTCAGTTCCTGAAGGTTGTACAAACTTAGGTTTGATTGGTCAATTTGTTGAAACCCACAACGATATTATATTCACGATGGAAGCCTCTATTCGTACAGCACGTATTGGGGTATATAAGTTACTTAATATCCCTAAACAAGTGCCCGACATTAGCCCAACCCAATATGATATTCGTAACCTAATTAAAGGAGCTAGAGCGCTCAACAGCGGCAAGCCCTTTATTGGCGAGCGGTTATTACACCGCCTGCTTGATAAAACCTACTTTGCTCATATTTTACCGCCATTACCAGAGCCAAGTAGTAAAGAACAAATCCATTTTGAAGCAGAAATGCATGAGCTACTGGGCAAAGGCAGCTCGGCGATGCATAAATTTTCAAGCTGGGTTGGTACACTCAGGGATAATTTTTCGCATAAAGATAAATAATCTGAGCTTCGGATAATAAATCTATCCTCAATGGCTATGGATGGCCAAGCTAAAAACTATTTCTATACAAAATACAAAGCCTTGATCTTGATAAAGTGCAATAAGAAAAAACCAGGCTAGAATAAATAATAATATGAGCTCTGGATAATAAATCTGTCTCCAGTAGCTATTTTAGTAAACCTTTTTAACCAAAGTTCTGGTTAGTAATTTAACAGGAGCCAAAATGAGCCAAACAGTTGCAGATTTAATGACATCAGATCCATATGCCGTAAGTGCAGAAAACACCCTACACGACGCACATAATCTAATGAAGGAAAAAAATATCCGCCATATTCCGGTAATTGATCACAATGGCGAACTAGTGGGTATGTTGACACAAAAAATCATGATTGCCCAAGTGATGAATATTATGGCTAATTACAGCCCTAGCGCACTTGAACGAAAGGAGAAACAAACGAAAATACACACTATTATGGCAACCGATTTTGCCACTGTACTAGCAACCCAACCACTGCAAGATGTTGCTCGGTTTTTTGTTGATAACCGCCATGGTTGCATGCCTGTGATCACTGAAAAAAATAAACTCGTGGGTATACTTACCTCGTCAGACTTTGTACGCCTAGCGGCCGCTTTATTATCTTAATGCAAGGTGATAATAAGACCGCTATCCGTATAAAATGAATATAAACTCGTGTAATCGTGTATGCCAAGTAGTCCTTGGCACACACTACAGCCAGCCTTTGTGTTTAAAAAATAAATAAGGGGCAAAGCCCGATAGCAACATAATGCCAATTGCAAATGGGTAACCCCATTCCCATTGCAGCTCAGGCATTATATTAAAGTTCATCCCATATACACTGGCGACTACGGTAGGTGGTAAAAAAACCACCGAAGCAATAGAGAAGGTTTTGATAATTTGATTTTGTTCAATGTTAATAAAACCTTGTGTTGAATCCATCAAAAAGTTCACCTTATCAAACAAAAAGGTACAGTGAGACATTAGCGTATCTATATCAAGTACAATTTCTCGTAGTGATTCGCGATCCTCATTTTGTACACCTAAACGACGTATTAAAAACGAAATATTGCGCCGCGTATCCATTAAACACAAACGCACTTTCCCATTCGCATCCTCTAAACGCGCGATACGACTGACCGCTTCTTCTAGATCAGAGTCATCTTCTTCTAGTACATATGCACTGAGCTTCTCTAACTGATGATGCATATCCTCGAGCATATCAGCATGGTTTTCGACTTTTTGATCGAATAATGTAACCAATAACTGTTTTGGCGTATCACACATTACTTGACCTTTACGTGCTCTTAAGCGTAACAATCGAAAGTCAGCCAGCTCGTCATCGCGAATGGTCAGCAAACAGTTATCCTGAAGTAAACAGGCCACTGTTACCGTATTAAAACGTCCTTCATTGGGCGACATAAACAATGCGTGCACATGCAAGCCTTCATTGTCGATAAAACATCGCGATGAAGCTTCAATCTCTTGCACATCCCCTGACTCAGGAAAAGTTATATTGAGCGTTTTTGCGAGCGTATTTCGCTCATCTTCCGTTGGGTTGATTGTGTCAATCCAGTGTGCATTTCTGATTGATGCTTCAAGAGAGGTATCGGATGAAGGCTCTAACTCTCTGATCACCCCCTGCTCGATAGAAAAAAATCTCAACATGCACTTCTCCTTTAATAACAAGATGGGTTGAGTATATGTAAGTGATGATTAATCAACAATGATAATACACTTCTGTATCACAGTTATTATTGAGAGTAAGTAATTCGCTAACACGTAACAGCATCTTTTATTTTGCAGATTTTACAAAAAAGTGCATATTTTTCATGGCATTTCAAAGAAATGCTTTCATCACCCAACTTCAAAAAACATATAAATTATTAAATATCAGAAACTTAAAAAATAATTTTTATCGGCACAGCCATTGCTTTATATAAACTAACGCATGTTCATAGACTTTATTAGACGCTGTGAACATTCCTTATAAATCAGGAGGAATAATGAGTAACAATAACGAAACAAACAAAATCGCTGAATTTACTGCCCCAGGTATGAATGAAGAATCTGCAAAAAATACCATTGCTACACTTGATAACCGCATGGTCGCACTGATCGATTTACAATTGACTCTAAAACATATTCATTGGAATGTAGTTGGCCCAAATTTTATTGGCGTGCATGAAATGCTCGACCCTCAGGTTGAAGTGATCAGAGCAATGACCGACACCATCGCCGAGCGAATCGCTACGCTGGGCGGAGTTCCGGTTGGTACTCCAAAATCGATAGTTGATCGTCGTTCATGGCAAGATTACGCAATTGGTAAGGGCTTGGTAAAAGATCATTTAGTTGCGCTTGATAAAGTATACAATGGGATTAATGGCGATCACCGAAGTGCGATTGGCAAGCTATCAGAGCTCGATCCTGTATCTGAGGATATGCTAATTAGCCAACTTGCCGATTTAGAACAGTTTCAATGGTTTGTGCGTGCACACTTAGAATCGTCAACGGGCAAACTCAATAGCTAATCTAGCGGTTTTGTGTTCAGTTTAAACTGATTCATTTATATTTAAAGTCAAAGATCAGGCTATTTAAAGCCTGATCTTTATTTATTACTGCTCAACAATAATACCGCTATTTTTTGTTTATATTAGATCTTAAACTGACCTACCAAATCGCCTAAACTCTCCCCTCGACCAGCTAAGTGATGACTGACTGATGAGGTTGTTTTAATTGAACGAGTAAGCTCATTAACGATTTCTTGAATCGCAAAAACGTTACGGTTAATTTCCTCAGTTACACTACTTTGCTCTGTGGCAGCGGTAGCTATTTGTGTGCTCATATCGTTAATTGTAGTAACCGAGCTGGTTACCGCTCCTAAACTTTCAGAAATTGCGCGAGATGACTCAACTGAGCGATTACAGCTTTGCTGACTTGCCAACATTGCCTTTACCGCAGCCGTGACTAGCGTATGTAACTCATTAAGCATTTCATTAATCTCTAACGTACTCTCTTGTGTACGACTGGCTAAACTTCTCACTTCATCAGCTACAACCGCAAAACCACGGCCTTGCTCGCCAGCCCTTGCAGCTTCAATAGCCGCATTAAGGGCCAGTAAGTTAGTTTGCTCAGCAATGCCACCGATAACACTTAATACACTGTTAATTTTTTTAGATTGTTCACTTAATGAATTAACCTGTTCAGCAGCTTGATTAATCTCACTCATTAAATTTGAAACTTCTTCTAAAGAAACATCTACACATTTTTGAGCATTGGCAACATCTTGCGTGGCTGACTGGGTTGATACCGCCACTTGTGTGGTATTTTGCGCGACTTCCTGAGATGTTGCTGACATTTCGGTGATCGCCGTTGCTACCAGCTCAGTTTCATGATTATGGTTTACTAACTGATTTTCAATTAACTGTGTTTGTGTATTGATATCATTTGATGAATCTTTTACATCACGGGTTACATCTGCCACATTGGTGATAATGCTATGTAGTTTACTAACAAACACATTAAATGAATTACCCAATTGACCAATTTCATCGTTACTATGCACTTCTAAGCGCTTAGTCAGATCACCTTCGCCTTTTGCAATATCATCTAAGTTTTGCACCATATTGTGAATTGGTTTTACCATATTGTTTGCCGCAATTAAGGCAAAAAACACCGTCAACACCACCCAAAATAATGCAATTAATAACAGGGTCGTTACTTTTTCATTCATATGAGCTTGTATTGTTGCTTGGTATTTTGTTAGCTCAGCTTCAATATCATCCATATAAGCGCCCGTTCCTAGCATCCAATCTGTACCAGGAACCATCGCTGCATAGCCCATTTTTTCAACTAAACCCGTTGTATTAGGCTTTTGAAAAGCATAATAAAAAGCACCGCCACCTTGTCTTGCTTGCTCAAGCAACCCAACAATTATTTTTTTACCATTAGGATCGGTCATGGCTATTTTATTTTGCCCTTCAATTGCATCACCCAATAACGCATGGAAAATACTAACGCCTTTTGTATCATAGATAAAAAAGTAACCATCTTTACCAAAAGTGAGATCTCGCAATGCATTTTTTGCATCTTCTTTAGTCCCCTTGGCTAGTTCGTAATTAATTATTTGGCGGCCTATCTCAACCTCAGTTGCTAATAAACTTTCTTTGTCAGCAATTAATTTTGTTTTAAACGATACAAAATTTTGCTGCTGATTTTGATACTCTAAATAATATGAGCTGGCCATTAAACTAATTAACAGCAGCGTGAGCGGCAAAATAGCTAATAGCAACAGCTTATTTTTCAGACTTAGATTACTCATTTTTCCTCACGTGTAACAATGTAAAGCTCCATAGTATTGATACATCGAGAGCTTATAAAAACTGTAATTATACTGCCAATTACAATTAAGTGTTTATTTGAAATCAAAAGCTATTCAAATACCATATTCACATATATATAGATTCTGGATATAAGACAAACGTATAGTAGCCGCAAAGCTACCATAATAAATTTTTACTAGTACAGTAAACGTAAAAATTGCTAGCCAACAAAAACACAATTGCACAATAATCACACAACAAGCAACTATAAATGAATATTGAACTGATTTTGGCCTCGCCATTAGTTTAATAAACTGACGTTTAATATTTTTAATGGCTATGTTATTTGTGATCTCCATGCTATCTATCAATATTCAGCTTTTCATCCACCACGTTTTCACATAGTCTGAAAGCAGACTCAATGTAAAACAATACAAATTATAACAAGGTAGTTTTATGAGCAATCAATTAAATGTATTAGGTACGCGCTTGCATTTGTGCTGCGGGAATACAGGCTACACTCGAGAAGGATTTTGCTATGTCCCTGCATCTGATGTTGGTAACCACAGTGTATGTGCCATCATGACTGATGAATTTTTACAGTTTTCAAAAGCACAAGGCAATGACTTGATAACGCCTAATCCAATGTACGATTTTGCAGGCCTAAAGGCTGGTGATAAATGGTGTTTATGTGCCGTGCGCTGGCACCATGCGGTTGCTGAAAACGTAGCTCCGCCGGTTATACTTGAGGCCACCCATGAAAAATCGTTACAAGTAGTCTCTCTTGAAGTATTAAAGGCTCACCAATACTCTGCACGCTAAAAGTTTCTAATAAGCATTTACACACTCTAAGATAAAGCCATTGCTCTGCGCTGGTTTTATCTTAACCACCATCTAGTATGATATTAGCGATGTGGTAACACCAACCAGCTAATATCGCATATCCTTAAACTTTTTCATCAGACTTAACACTGAACCAAAAGTAGTCCTAAGTCTAAGTATCTGCTATTTATTAAAAAATCCTCAACCCTGAGCTATACTTGTTGGTATATTAAATTTACTATCCAAGTGTGCTTACGATTAAATAAGGAAACTTTAGTGCTGTCGCGTTTGTATGATTTTATGCCAGGTTTAAACACTTTACTTCATTATGAACGAAAGTGGTTTGCTGATGATGTGAGGGCTGCGTTATCCGTTGCCGCCGTTGCTCTACCTGTTGCTATCGCGTATGCACAACTTACTGGGGTTAACGCCGCTGTCGGGCTATATTCATGCATATTACCTATGATTTTATATGCCTTGTTTGGTACTTCCAAACAATTGATTGTCGGACCAGATGCAGCAACATGTGCGGTTATTGCTGCGGTGGTGACACCACTTGCAGCTGGGGACAGTGTTAAACACTGGCAACTCGTTGTAACTATGACCGCGATGACTGGCTTTTGGTGCTTTATTGCTAGCCGATTTAAATTAGGGGTATTAGCAGACTTCTTATCCAAGCCTATTTTAATGGGCTTATTAAACGGTGTTGCAATTACGATTATTGTCAGCCAATTTTCTAAAGTATTCGGTTTTACCTTCGATGACAGATATTTACTTGAACGATTAGGAGGTGTGCCTACTTATTTATCACAAACCCACATCCCTACTCTATTAATGGCCCTGTTTACCCTCGGTGTTTTTTTTGCCATGAAGCGACTAAAACCGACTTGGCCAGCATCTATGTTTGCTATCGCATTTGGTGCCCTATTAGTGTGGGTTTTTAATTTAAAGCAGTTTGATATCAACACAATTGGCACTGTAACCGGTGGCCTTCCAGTGTTTAACACCCCTATTTATGATATTGGTATTATTCGTGAACTTGTCGTGCCTGCACTTAACTTAGCAATAGTTAGCTTTGTCAGTATGATGCTAACCGCTCGCAGTTTTGCAGCTAAAAATGGTTACGACATAGATGCTGACAAAGAGTTTAGAGCGTTAGGTATTGCGAACATTGGATCTGCTTTATCACAAGGTTTTGCTGTCAGTGGTGCAGACTCTCGTACAGCTGTTAACGATGATTCCGGTGGTAAAACGCAATTAGTGTCGATTATCGCAGCGGGAATTATTGCTGTTATCGCCCTATTTTTAACCGCTCCCCTAGAATTTATTCCCAGTGCAGCATTAGGTGTTGTGCTTATTATTGCTTCAATCCATTTATTAGACTTAAAAGCCATTTGGCTATTAAAGCGTAAAGACAAACAAGCATTTTACCTTGCGCTAGCCACCTTATTCGCAGTGTTATTTATTGGCGTAATACCAGGCATCACTCTCGCTGTACTATTGGGGTTATTCCAGTTTATTCGCACCGTAATGCGCCCTACCGACAATATATTAGGTGTTGATATTAAGGGCGTTGTTAGGAGCCTTGATGCCACAGATAAAGCAAAGTCAGTACAAGGAGTCTTTATTTATCGTTTTAATTCTCCTTTAACTTACTTTAATGCCGGTTACTTTAAACGGCGTTTGCTAGAACAATATGCGCGGCAAAAAGACGACACGCAATGCGTTATTATCGACGCAGTCCCCTGCTTCACCCATTTAGATTTAAGTGTCATGGCCATGCTCGCCGATTTAGACGTGATATTTAAAAAACGTGGTATTCGATTAGAACTTGCTGGCAGAAAGCGGCAATTACTATCATGGTTTGAAATTGCTGGTATGACATCCGGTAAAGACGGCATCTACGTGCATTCAGATCTCTATATTGCCTTACAAAAAAACAGCGTCAGCCAATCAAGTGCCGAAGTAAACTTGTTCGAAACTAAAGAAGTTAAAGATGCCAGTACACAACAAGCCTAAATAAATATTAAGTCTTGTTGTTACTCATCTTCAACCGACTAACAATTGCTTGTATACAGGTATCTCTATCGACAACCCATAAGCCATAGCTTATGGGTAGCATTTCAATATTGGCACGACTAAATAGCTTATAGGTATCCAGTTCAAAGAAATCAGCCCAAGGTCCAGGGTAACCAATCAGATCGACAGCTAAGTAGCGGCCATGATAGCGGCATAAAATATCAACCTCGGTCCCCGCAACAGCATACCCAGGCCATGTTTCTATCTGCAATTTCATCAGCTCTTGTATTACATTGCGTTGAAAATCATCGACATCAGACAAACACGTATGAGCGGCTGCAAACTCACTTACCGAGCCTAAGTAACGTCTTAATAAATAATGTTCTGGTAACTGTGTTTCATCAATGGATAAAAATAAATGCTGTGCTTGTCTTGCCCGCGTTATAGTCACGTTAAAAACATCTGCTTTATTTAAATATACTGCCGCACGTTTTGCATCATTATCGACGGCAAAAGAGATCAACATAACATCGCGTTCCTCCCCCTGAAAACCAAAAGGAGTGGCGGCTCTGAGCTTATGTTTAATTATTTCAGCGTCACTAAAATTAGCGTCTATTTGCTTTGCTATAAAATCTGCTTGGCTTCGAAATGGCGAAACAATTCCGATACTGTGATAAACACCCGCTTCTCGATCATCACTCATTTGCTGTTTTATGCTCGCGATTACAGCGTTGGCTTCGAGCTGATTAACGCCATTTTTATCTCTTTCACCATTAACGCGATGGATAAATAAATGCCCACTGCTTGTACAAGGGCGATGCTGCATTACTTTTAATTTTGATTGATAAAAATAGCGGTTACTAAAATGAATTAACTCAGGTTTACTTCTAAAATGCTCATCTAAAAAGGCTAATTGCTGATCGCTATTGAGTGTATTTAATGTCAAATCTAAAATTGAATTATCACGATAACTAACAACCCCCTCACTCGAGAGTGATAGTTGATTCTTAGTGCGAAGCTGAGCCTCTTTTGATTTTGCTAAAAAAGAGTAATGCCTTAATTGCTTTGTATCGCCAACTACAAGCGCTCGTTTTGCACGATAAAGTGCTGGTAAACAACTGCTAATATTGCACTGTGTTGCTTCATCGATAATAACTAAATCAAACATTTGCGGCTTTAAGGGTAATACCCTATACAGCGAATTCAAACTCACTAACCACACAGGAAACGCCGCTAGCAATGATGAGTATTCTATATTATCAAACAGCTCAAACTGCCTTTTAGAAGTACGACTGCGAATAGCCTGATTAAACGCCTGCAGCGATTTACGCTGAGTGTTAACTAACGTTCGCAAATTAGTATTCTTTAACACGGTTAAATAACGACTAGCCAGCAGCTCTCTTTTTGTTTGTTGATCGTTAATTTCATCTAAAGCAGACCACTGTTTTGCAAGCTTTTTAATACTGCGCTGAGCCCACTTGAGATATAAATTGCTTAACCATTGAATGTCTTTATCTTCAAGCCTTTTAAGGCGTTGACCTCGGATTATCGCTTTGCGACAAAACTTATCAAACCGTTGCTCTAAATCATTAAGTAACACATTTTGTGCTTTTAGCTCTGATTCAAAAATAGCAGGGGCTTTTTCCTGCTCATCCGCTAAATAACCAGACAATAAGTCTGCAATATACGCTTTTAGATTTTTTAAAAACTCTTTTTGCCCAGCCCTGATTGATACTTCACTTAACGCAAAATTCTCATTCAATTTATCGGCAATCACATCAAGTGCCGGATCATTATTCGCGACAATAAGTACTGACTCACCTCGCGCCATGTGCTCTGCAGCAACTGCGGCAATGGTATAACTTTTCCCTGTACCTGGCGGCCCTGACACACAGCCTAAATGCGCATTAGCAGCAATCGAAATAACTTTCTTTTGTGGTGCTGACAATAAGCCTGGTAAGTAGTCATACTTTAACGACTTAGCCGTGTTCGGCGGCAAATCATTTGAAATTAAAGCATCTATAGGGGGCGAAAGCATCTTTGAGGCTATTATTTCTTCGAGCTCATGGATCACCCCTCGACTGCTGCTTGAACGTTCAACAAACACCAGCATAGAGGCAGGTAAAAGTGTCAAATTTTTACTTTTTAAGGCTTTTTTTATTTCGGCATAATTAACAAGCTCAGGATAATTTAAAAGTTCAAATACGTTTAGCGCTAATGGGCTTTGTTTTAATAATGAAGTCCAAAAATAAGCTGATTGAATATCGGCAGTTTCATCAAGAGGTTCTGCTTCTGGCATTAACAGTTGGGTGAGCGATTCATTAATTTCAGGTTGAGAGTCGATAACCGAAAAGTAATAATCATCATCTTTTTCTATCAAGGCTTCATTAAATAAGATAGGTGAAACAACTTGTTTTATCTCACCTTTGATCTCAAGCTTACCGACTAATATAAAACGCACATACAACAAAACACGTTCACGTTGATATACCTCAACACGCTTTATTATTGGCTCAGCAAACTCTTGAGGAATAGGCATTCGCGGTAAAAAACCTGAGCCTACATCATCCCTTTCTTCAAGCACAAAGCAGTCTTGTTTTTTTAATTTACTCAAATCCCATAGGTTTAAATCCGCGCTATCTTCTTTATAGCAATCGCGGTAATACGAAAGTACATTTTTACTACTCAAAATTTTATTCCATTTAGAAGATATTACTTTTTAATACCGTAAGCATCGAGATAATTAAGATAAATTTGGTCTTAACGTGTTGGAAACTACATTTCGTGACAATACGAAGTCAATTGCAACGTTTTGTTAAGCCTTTTCGATTGCACAGCCATAATCTAAGCTGTTATGTGCTTTTAACTGCACGATTCTAGAGCCTGCTCGAAATGATCTGCTAGCTCAACGTATTGGCTACCCCAGCCATTATCCATTGCAATTTCTTGCAAGGAGGCAGTAGGTAAGAACATGTTGACCATTTGCTCTGGGCTAGAAAGATACCCAGTAGACTTAACAGAGGCAAGGTTTGCTGAAACGACAACAAGTAGCTCTTCAGGTGTTTTACTACTGAACATTGATTCTTCTGAGTCACACAGAAAACTTTCAAGGTGTGTTAAAACCTTTTCCATGTTATCTTTCATTGCTTCAGTTTCCATAGAGCCCTATCGTCACATAACGTCGCAATCACGCGTGCATTGGCTTGTTAAGTTTGAGCTCCATAGGCTGATAAACCAAGCCTGCCGATTCGCCGATTTCGCCACTACGCTCAAACCCATAATTTTCATAAGCGGTCACTGAAGATAGCGACGCGCTAACGGTAACAGTTTCAACCTTCGCATGATTCAAGGCGGATATAAGCAGCTTTCTTCCAATACCACTTTTCTGTGATTCCGGCCGAATAAAAAGCATCGCAACATGGCGACCTTCCTTAAGCTCAATGACGCCCTCGACATTTTCGTTGTTCTCAGCAACCAGCATCAAGTTATCGCCTCTCATCCTATCGAGGAATGCATCGCGCGCAGCGATATTCGAAAAGGTTGTAATCCCCTCATCAGACAATGTGCTTGCAACAGACTGCAAAAAAGAGTCCATGCAAATTGCACTTACAGCTTCAAGGTCCTTCTCTTCCACCTTCCTGATGATCATCAATGTCCCCCAAGAACATAACAACTTATTCAAAGGATCTAAACCCGCGAGTTGCAGACAGAAAACCCTTTGATTTTTTTGATACTTTCAGTCTAACTCTGTATCTAAATGTAAATCAAGAGATTTATATTTGTTGTTTTTTGTTGTTGTAAAATACAAGAAATACCCCCGCGCATTGTTGAAAAAAACGATTTATAAATGCAAGAAAATAAAGCAGCTAAAGATGCGCAAAGCGTTAAGATGGGTGTCACTTTTGTGCTCTGGTGTTCTCCTTAGAAAAAGAACACCACGCAGTAGCAACGTCAGTTTTTAAATTTGGCTATTACCGAACGGTTAAGCTTTGTATATTAACTCAGCTAACTCTTTTTTCATCTTAGTAGTAATCGGCACTAAAAAGAAAAGAAAACTTTTCATGACTGAACTCATCTTTAAGTTTCGTGTAATTGGGTGTGATCAAATTTTGATAGGTTTTAGATGATATGTTACTACCACTAAATTTAGAAATGAAGTATTTCACCTCTTTCAACTTTAGTTTCTGAAAATATTCAGGAATAGCATGTTCAAACGTACAACCATTAATTCCTAAATACTGTAGATGTTTTAAATCAGCAATCCATTTAGGGAAATCGACAAAATGTATCCTTTCCAAATAGAGGGTTTCTAAATTAGAAAACTCTTTAACATACTCTGGGAGTTTCTCAATTTTATGTTTTGGGTTAAAATCGATAAGATCCAAGCTGATTAAACTTTCTGGTATGGTTGTAATATCGTTGCCTACGCCCATTAAATGAAGGCGCTGTAAAGCTGTAAATTGATTAAGCTGAGCATAAGCCTTTTTATCAAAAGAGTAGCATAACGTAATCTCTAAATCTTTTAGTTTGGGAGCCTCTAAGGCTGTTAACGATGATACCTCTGTACGCGATAGGGAAAGCTTTTCTAAATGAGGAAGCTGTACTGCAGGAAAATCTTCTATAACCTGGTTATTTTCAATTGAGAGCGCTTGTAAATTAGGCATCTGCTGAAGCAATTCTTTTACATTTTGCGCTTTATAATAGCCTAATTCTAATCCTTTTAATTGAGCAGCAGGGTGCACATTAAGTGCAGCTTCGCTTTCTTTTTGATTTTCTATAAACAGTTTTTCTAATTGAGGACAGTATTTTAAAACATCTTTTATAGCCGCTGTTGACCAAATAACCTGTAGTTTTTTTAAGTATTCTGGCTTAGGAAAATAGGACGAATAATCTGTTGTAGGGGCTGATGTTTCATTATATAAAGATATATCTAAGCTAGCGGCAACAATCTTACTAAAAAATCCCACCATATTAGAGATGCTCAACGTTTGAAATAAAGCTTTTTCAGTTTGTATTAATTTTTCTCCAGGAACAAGCTCCTTAATACTTAGAATGTAGAGGTTATTGATCTTTTGAGGAAGTTTATCACTTTCAATGACTAAGTTAGGACATCGTTGAATTTCTAAAGAGTCTAGCAGGTCCATATTTTTTAGATTTTCAGGCAACTTTTCTATATCAGAATTCCATATTTTTAGAGTAGATAAGTTCGGGCAAGCACCAATATTTGTCAATAATGAACCATATTCGTTCACTCCAAAACACGCAATAGTTTCTAACGCTGGTAAACTTTCAAAACCTGAAGGATAGTTAGAAAATTCTTCAATACGATAGAGTTCTATTTCCTTTAAATGTGGAAAGCTTTCAGGATGTTGTAGTATATAAGCCAGGTAGCTTGCTCGATAAAGCATCAATTTAGAAACTTGTAGAGCTGCACCAGTATTTATGATTTGTATAGAACCATCTAATTGGATAACACCTATATTTGGCATAAATACACAGGTATCATCAACTTCTTTAATTTTTGGCAAATACCTAAACTGTACTTTTTTTAGTGTTTTTAAGTGATGGAGGTTATCGGGAATTTTGGTAAGATTAGGACAATCAAAAACTTCTATTTCTTCTAATTCTTTCAAGGAAGAAAGATCCGGTAAGGTTTTTAAATTTTCTAAATCCTCCAATTCCAATATTTTAATAGAAGTTGGAAGTTTTAATTGATCAATACTTGTGGTGGTTAAGCCTTCTAATTTTAAGGTTTCAAGGTTGCTCAGTTGCTGCAAGTCGGTTGGCATTTCTAAGGTTACCGTTTCTCCTTCTTTAGTCTGATCAATAGTGAGCTCCTTAAGTTGCTTTAATTGACTGAAATATTCTGGAAACTGTTGTAAATATGGGGTTTTTAGCGATATGACTTCTAAGTCCTTAAAGTTACTGAAAGAATCAGGGAGTACTGTATACGGCCCTTTAATGTCAAGCGTATTTATTCCACTTAATGTTCCTAATTCTTCTGGAATACCACTTGCAAATACATTAGTTATGTACAAACCAGTTATGCCTTGAAGTCTTAAAATAATAGAAGGGTCTTTACTTATTTTTTTAGCCACGCTTTCTTCACTTAAAAAGAAGCGTGTATAGCCCAGCATATTGTATAGCTTGCCAATAGGAAAATCTGGATCTATAGCTGCAAAATGCACAAGCGTACTGATGAGTTTTCCGGTATCATCTAATTTTTCAGGAAGCTTATTACGGGTTTTAAATGCTTTGATTTGTGCTTTGCTAGCATGTTTGGTTAAGATTTCTGAAATTTCTTGTACAACTTCTTTATTTCTGTAGAGTTTACCTATTATGAAAAGTTCATAAAGGCTATCCTGTGGATAGTTACTACTATCTTGAAGGTACTTGTAGTAAGAAGCTATATGCTCTATATTAAATTTCATTGTCATTTTATTTCTCCGAATTGAATAACTTTTCAATGTAGTCTGAAAGACTTTGATTCACTTCACTATAAATCATGTAAATGATCTTCCCTTGAAACTCAAGACACCTAGCTTGCCTATTTATACCTAGTTTTAAACTCTTCAGGGGACTGATGGCCAAGATGGTTGTGCAGTCGAACTCGATTTTAAAATACTTCAATATAATCAAACAAGTCTGAGCTAGTACATACTCATATAAGCAGGAATAAACTAACGCTCTTATAAATTAGACGAGGAGCGCTTCACCTTATATTAAACACTCAAGTTACGTTCAAAGTTAATAATATCCACATCGGGTTTAACTTTGTAGACTTGCGCTAAGCGGCCACCAGACTTCACTTTTTCATCGACTTTTTCAAACATATCCGCAGCTTCTATTCGCCTAATAATACTCTTTCGCTGTACTGATTTACCAAGAATAGTTTCAATGACTAACTTAAACTGCCCAACAGTAAAGTGCTCTGGTAAACAATATACTGGGATCATTGAATAAAGCGCTTTCTGTTTTAACCGCTCTTTTGCTTGTTCAATTATAAACTTATGATCAAAAGCGACGGGGAATTCAGTTAGTTTATTTAGATCTATCCATTTTGCATCATCAACAGTTGCTATATGAGTTGATACTTGCGCCTCTGCAATTAATGCAAAATAAACCAAAGTAACACTAAAACCTCTGGGATCTCGGTTAACTCCTGAATACGTTTGTAATTGCTCTAAATACTGAGGGGCAACACTGGTTTTTTCTTTAAGTTTACGCAGCGCAGTCATGCCAACATTGTCATCAATATCAATATTTACAAATCCGCCAGGGAGCCCCCATCTACCAGCAAAAGGCTCGCTTGCACGCTTTACCATTAAAACCTTTAAAGCGCCCTCTTTTACTGTGAACAGTACACTGTCGACTGTAAATAAAGGGTTTTTATATTCAGTAATATCGTAATGATTAGCCACAATATGCTCACGCTAATTTAATGTCTTAATGACACAATAAATCAAACACTTCTCAATTTCAACCTATAGCACAATTATACACTTAGCATAATTTCAGTAATTTAGTTTAAAAAATAGCTTGAATATAATGAGTACATTTGATAACTTGTTTGTGTCACTAGGACACAAACATTTAAAGGACAAAAAATGAAAGTATTTAGCTATGACTCAACAGGAAGTAAATCGTTAATCGATTATGATAATTTCACTTTTTCTGGTGGTGAAGAACATGTCAGATTTAATACCGCTAATTTTTCAGACTCTAAAAAAATAGAGATTTTTGAACGACTAACCAACTCTTCAAACATGGTTAGATTAATGATTGCTGTCGATGCGTTAAAAAGATTAACAAATGAAAGTACACCTATTGAACTTGTTATTCCTTACTTTCCTTATGCACGTCAAGACAGAGTATGCGTTGAAGGTGAAGCATTAGGTGCTGCTGTTATGGCTAATTTTATTAACAGCTTAAATTTTTCTAAAGTCACTATTTGGGATGCTCATAGCGACGTATCTCCCGCTTTAATAAATAAAGTGACTAATATTGAACAAATTTCGCTGCTCACTCGATGCGAAGTGCTAAGCCAACGTTTATCGCGAGGCGAACTGACTCTTATTTCTCCAGATGCAGGGGCGAGCAAAAAAACCATTAAGATTTCAGAAAAATTCAATGGAGTACCTGAAGTCATCCAAGCGCAAAAAGTCAGAAACTTAAAAACAGGCGAAATAATTAAAACCGAAATTGTTGGCGATGTAAAAGGTAAAAGTGTACTAATTGCTGATGATATTTGTGATGGCGGCAGAACATTTATCGAGCTTGCCAAAGTGCTAAAAAGTCATGGTGCAGTTGAAGTATCTCTTTTTATTACCCATGGTATTTTTTCAAAAGGACTGGATGTTTTTGAAGGGCTAATAGACAAAATTTACACCACTGACTCATTTAAACCTGCTAATGAATTTAAACACAGTAACAATATTAATTTAGAAATTATTGAGATGTAAGGAAAACACCATGACTATTACAGCTGCAAGTATGCAAAAAGATGTTTATAAAGAATTCCATAGCCGCGCTTATCACCCTGACGTAAGTGAAGTATATGCAAACTTCACATCAAGAAGCGGAAAGCTTAGTAACATAGAAAATAACGATAAAGTGGCGTTTGTTGGTCTACAGTACTTTATTAAAAGCTACCTTTTAGAAGAATGGAATGAGTTTTTCAAAGTGGATAAGGCAACAGCAGTTGCTAATCACAAACGTATTATGAGCTCAATGCTTGGTTATACTGTTGATGTAAAGTATTTAGAAGACTTACATGACTTAGGTTATTTACCATTGAAAATAAAAGCATTACCAGAGGGAACCCTAGTCCCTTATTTAGTTCCGCCTATGACAATCGTCAATACTAAAGCCGGTTTTCAATGGTTAACAAATATGATTGAAACGGTACTAAGCTGCGAAAACTGGCCAATCCAAACAAGTACCACAACCTCTGTTGCCTATTTAAAAGTATTTAAAGAATTTGCACAAAAAACAGCAATGCCTATGGAGTTTGTACCTTTCCAAGGGCATGACTTTAGCTTTAGAGGGATGTTCGGCAAACATGCTGCCGCTATGAGTGGTTTTGGTCATTTAGCATCAGGACTGGTAGGCACAGACACCATTCCTGCTGTTTTATTTGCCGAAAAATATTACGGCGCTAATGTAGATAACGAGCTTGTAGGTTGCTCTGTTGATGCAACAGAACATTCGGTTACGTGCTCATGGATCATGGAAGGTGAAATTGAGTTTTTCAAATACTTAATGAAAGAGCAGTCACCAAAAGGAATTTTAAGCGTTGTTTCTGATACCTGGGACTTTTGGACGTTAGTAACTGATTACTTACCACAATTAAAAAACGAAATCATGGCGCGCGACGGCACGTTAGTTATACGCCCAGACTCAGGTGATCCGGTTAAAGTACTCACTGGATATACTGTTTCACCGGTATCTGATTACAGTGAACTATTCACCACTCAAGATGAAGCTGAAAAAGAAGTATTACAAAGAGGCTACGAAGCATACCGTTTTAATGGCCAATATTTTGGCTTTGAAGATAACAACACCATTGAACTGATGGAATGTGAAGTAAAAGGGCTCATCGAATGTTTATGGGGTATATTTGGTGGCACCACAACGCCAAAAGGCTACAAGCTACTTGATGAACACATTGGCGCTATTTATGGTGATGCTATAACGCTAACCCGTCAACGCCAAATTTTACAAAGGTTGATGGATAAAGGCTTTGCATCAAAAGTCGTATTAGGTATTGGCTCTTACAGCTACCAATATGTGACTCGCGATACACATGGCTCAGCAGTAAAAGCAACGAGCGTAGTCAAAGCTGGTGAACGCTTAGCTATTTTTAAAGATCCTAAAACTGATGCAAAGAAAAAATCAGCAAAAGGGCTCTTAAAAATAGAGCGAGTCAATGGCGAGCTCACCTTGTTTGATGACGTAACCGAGCAAGAAGAAGCACAAGGACTGCTAGAGGTTGTTTTTCAAGACGGTAAATTAGTAAAAGAAACCACCTTGAATGAAATTAGAGAGTGTATAAACCAGCAAATTTAAACCACAGCTGGGGTTTAAGAGGTAATGTTCAAAATCGTTATATGAATAAACCTTACCTTGAACTGTCAGATTTGGTTAGTGGGATTCAATCAAATCTGACAGTCGCATATGCGTCATTTCGGTCATTCAAACAAAAAATAGCAAAAAGCAAGATGCTACCTCATACGCCTTGTTAGCAGCTCTTTGTTATGGCTTGCCGCGTAGAATGCTTTGTAACAGTTCATAATTACGCCCCACCAAATTACCTACTTGGGGAATGGATGCCAAAAACTCTGAGTTCAATCTAAGCTTGGCTCTAAACTCTTCATGTACAATACAGTCATCTATAAAAGGCCCTGCAGAATTTGCGTTTATACCGCAGTAAAATGAGATCGCATACATCGCTGCAAACGCAATGTCGGGATTTTTGCTACCTGTCATTTTAACGAGAATATATTGAGCAACTGCTCCGTACTGAGGACATAAAATACTGACCAAGCAGCCCTGCCATTGAAGACTTCTGTTTTGCGATACTTCGCTAAGTGTTTTCCAATCTTGCTCGTCAAATTTTTCGATAAGCTTTTCAGCCATTTCGGACTCCCCGCCATCACACCAATCCATTGATTCGTGATCGCTCTTGTTAAGGAAATCATCTAATTTTTTGAATGCAGTGGATGTCATATCGTTCTCAAAAAGCCTCAACGCCTTGCTCAGCTGCATTTTTGGAGTGGAGCAATTTGTTAAATATTAATATTTTTCAATTTGCACCGATTTAATACTTTTAAGTATTTTTCGTTTTCTGTTGTGTTTTCGTTTATTAGAATTTCGTGCATCCATTCGCAATCAGTATCTCTTAAAAACGTTTCATAACCATTCATTTTCAAAAGTGAGCTTATATCGAATTTAGCTTCTCCTCCTCCACTTGCGACACCTCTGCCAATGACTTCACCTGCTCGAAAATAATATTTATTATCACTTTCTTCCAACATTAGGTAGTGAATTTCTGGTGGGTTTCTATCAAGATGTTGCACTTCTGAAACCAAATGTGTAGCCATAGTTTATTCCACTGTAATATTTAACAAGCCTTTAGATTAACTCGTTTTTAATTTATGTTTATTGATGGTTAAACCATAGCTGAGCTCCTATTTTGATTCAATCGTTTACTTCTATTTCATGTGAAATATAAAAAGAGGATTTGCTGTTGCTTTAATTGCCGTTTTGGAAGGTATTACAGGTGTTTTAAGAAGGATTTTATGTAGATACCCACTTTAATTTATCTCTCAAAATTGAACCACAAAACTTGCCGTGTAGCTAAAAACCTAAATATTTCCACGCTTAAAATACTTATAAAAACTGATTATCGGAATCAAAATTTTAATTACAGACAGCCAAATAATTGCATTGTTGCAGTGTGAATGTTTAATTAATGATATTCAGCGCTAGGCTAATAACTTTCACTGTTACTAAGGTTCGCTCGTCGTTTCCAGCCTAAGCTTTCACAATAGCTCGTCTGTGAAGATAGTCGACCGACTGCACCATGGAATACACGAGTAAACTGCGTTATCAGTTTTAACCAGTTCTCAGGGCTAATATTGACTCGATCTAGTACAGGATCAGTGTGTTTAACTTAAAAGTAGGAGTCATACCAACTCCCGGCTCAACTGCCGAGGTCAGATTACAACCGCTTGTTAGTGCTATTCCGCTGCATATGTTTTGACGATATTGCCATAATAAATATACTTATCCATGGATTTATCCGCGTAAGCATCAGAGTTATTTATGTGTCCACAACCCCCAACTTTAGCTAGATTCTTCCCGTCCTTAAAAGATATAGAAATCCCATGTTCAATCTCCCAATCGCATCCACCTGTAAATTGACAGAAAAATTCCTCAGTTATAGAGCTTCTGCTAATTGATAAAGATGATATATGTACGAACTCAAATATATCATCTTCATTCTCCTGAGCTGGCATATCTTCAAGGCACTCTTCTCCGACGTCTAAGACAAAGTCTCTATAGTATGCGAATAGGTGCTCCTTGAGATATTCTCTGTCATCTTTGTCCAGAGCCAATGTATTATTTAGTGTTTTCTCTAATTCAGATTTGAATTCATCTAATTCTTGATCATTGAAATCAAGTCTTATCTGAAGCTTTGAGTTGTTCAGAAAAGGGATCGATAATTCCGAAGAAAGCCAATCATACCAGTCTTCATCGTATTCACTTTTCACTTTAGTAAAAACTATGTTTCCGATCGCTAATTTCATACGATTTCTCACGAAGAACTAACGAGCCTGTAGAATTACTCGTTTTTAATTTATTTTTATTGATGCATTAACCATAGCCGAGTTCCTATTTTGATTCAATCGTTTACTTCTATTTCATGTGAAATATAAAAAGAGGATTTGCTGTTGCTTTAATGGCGTTTTGGAAGGTATTGCAGGTGTTTGAGTGGCTTATTTGAGGTGGTAATGGCTCACACTAATTAGTGCGTCGTGTTTTGCAGTTTTTCTAGATTATGAACAAGGCAATACAGTTGCCGCAGAATGACGTGAAGGCATTCACTTCTATTTATCCACGTAAGGGCAACTGTTTATGCTTTTACCAATAATGAAGCCAGCAGCCTTGAATAATGCCATGATCAGGTTAACTGATGAATGTCTCGGCTCTGGCATCCTGCTTCGCTCTACCTTCTAAATCCATTTAGTCGAAGTGCCTCAGCGATCCCAAAAGGATACGGGAAAAAACTGGCTGCGATGAAATCACAATAAGAGATTACTGCGTAACGCGCCTATATGTGTTGTGCATAAATCAGTCACCGCCACCAGAGTCGCTGCTAGAAAAACCTCCATCACCCCCTCCGCCATAATGTGAAGAACCAAATAGAGCACCAAAAAGCCCAACTCCAGTTACGGAAGTAATTGTATTGTTCATTGACTCGCTAGATTCATTAACAGGTGTATTAGCTTTGAAAGTTGCAACATCACAATACATTAAATATGCATAATGAATATGCCTTTTATCAAAGCCCATTTCATCAATGGTTTTATCAACTTGACCTTTGGCATACGTTGCTGAACCGCCATACCTTTTAGCTAATGCGGGACGAAGTTTGTATTTATACTTTCGAATCGTTGAATTTTTACCAAACATTGTTGAAACTCCCTTTACGCCTAACGTCTTATTGAACACCATTTTGGTGGCTTATAACACCTCAAAACGGCCTATATTACATACTCTGATAATTCTATTAATAATTACCTTTGTAAACAAGTAATTAAAATAGCTAAAATCAAGGCTTGTTATTTTGCATCAAAACAGCAGTGAATAATGTTATCGGGCAAAATTAAAATATTTATGGCGGTGGGGCTAAATTTAACTTATACCAATATCTGCATACAGCTCACAACTGTCTATCAGATGAAATATAAACCGGTGTGTCAAAACTTTAAGATCAGGTAGGTGCTACTACAGTTAATAACCACCAGCTGATAAACATATTTATCAGCTGGCAATTATTATTTGTTTCTCATTCAAGAGCAGTAGCTACAATTTAACTAGTGCCCTATAACTTTAAATGAAATCGAACTTGGGTATTGCTCACTATGGTAAAGTTTATGTTGCGCTTTTACGAAATCTTCAGCCTTGGCTTTAAAGATATTATCAACATACTTTTGTGGGTTCATATCCATAAATGGAAACATGCTACTTTGAACTTGAATCTGTAACTTGTGCCCGCGTTTAATGGTATGTAAAACATCCAGTAATTCAAAATTAACTAAAGTGGGTTTATTTGCCTCAAATGGTTTGGGCTCACTCATGCTGTCTCTAAAACGACCACGAATAATGCCCCATCTAACTAATTCGTGGCGGTTACCTGTGGCTTCATCAACTTTGTTAGTGGATTCATCCATACCAGGAAATACATCAACTAGTTTTACTACAAAGTCCGCTGCACTTTGGCTGGTAGAAACATACAAGTTTAGATCTATTGCACCTGCAATAGTTTGATCTTCTTTAGCTACATCACTATTAAATACTAATACATCGGTACGTCGAGCTGTAAAACGCTGATCTTCAGCCATATAAGGTCGATCCCAACCTCGACTTGTATGTGCAGAGTGTGGCACGGGTTTATTAGGGTCGCTAATATAATCGCTCGAACCACCTTGCTTATCTGTTGAAGTTAATAATTGCTCGTTGTTACCAAGATAAAGCGTCACATCGCTCGTTTCTTTTGGCGGCCAAGTATCAAACTCACGCCATCTGTTGGCACCCGTTTCAAAAATCGTCGCTTTCGCTAAAGACGCTTCTTTAGTGCCTTTTAAATTATGCTTAAAAAATGGCAGTAATATATGCTCTTGGAACCACTCACTGGTATCAAAGCCAAAATTAGCTTCGCCCATTTTGTCGCCTTCTCCGCGATTCCACTGACCGTGATACCAAGGGCCCATAATGATATGTACATTATCTTTTTTATTGTGCTTAGACATTTTTTGATAGGTCGCTAATGGCCCATACAAGTCTTCAGTGTCATACCACCCACCGACAATTAGTGTCGCTGGCTTTACATTATCAAGATGTTGCAAAACATCACGCTTTTGCCAAAACTCATCATAATTAGGATGCTCAGTTAATTCATTCCAAAAAGGACGCTCGCCATTAAAATATTTTTTATTTACGTTTGAAAGCGGGCCTAATTTACGGAAAAATTCATAGCCATCGGGTGTTGTAGAATCCATTCCTTCAGGCCAATAAGCAAACTGACCTTCCCGTTGTTTATCAAAGGTATCGAAAAAGATAAATGCCATTGGTGTTGAAAAAGCTCCGTTGCGATGAAAGTCATCATAAAACCAGTTAGCAATAGGAGCCTGTGGTGAAATCGCTTTTAATGCTTTGTGACTATTAATTGCAGCCACCGACGTGTAGTAACCAGGATAAGAGGTGCCCCACATGCCTACTTTGCCATTGTTGTTTGGGATATTTTTAACTAGCCAGTCAATGGTATCGTAAGTATCGGTTGCATCATCAACCGCTTTACCACCTTTGTCTCCGGCATCTTGAGGACGCATATTTACATAGCTACCCTCAGACATAAACTTACCGCGAACATCTTGAAAAACAAAAATAAACCCTTCTTCTTCAAAAATCTCACTGGGCCCTAACTTGGCTTTATACTTATCTACACCATAGGGAGCAACACGATACGGCGTGCGTTGCATCATGATTGGATATTTACTTGATTTATCATAAGGTACATAAACCGCTGTAAATAATTTAGTACCATCGCGCATTGGTATTTGGTACTCGTATTTAGCATAATGAGAGCGAATATATTCAGCTCTTTTATCTTCCTGCTTATTTTCTTCTGCTTGTATGAAGCTTGCAAAAATTAAACAGCAAAATAACCCTATAAATTTTGTCATTTTATTATTTTTCATAAAGTACCTTCATAGTTAGTTTAACTATGTTTTTATTGATGAATTTTCAATCTAAACTTACTATAGCCAAAAGTGTGATGCCATAACAACGCGCTAAAGTAGGCTAAATCAGCGATAAAAGCCGATAACCTCTGAAAAATAAAGCCTTTAAGCATTAGTGACTCTTTAATCAAACTAATTATTCAGTCGGTATTATTAAAACAGCTACTTTGCCCTCAGAACCTGCAAATAAAAAACGAGCATTACTGGCGCTTAATGTAAAATAACCGGTATTATCATATTTTGGATTAGCAAGTGGTTGCCACGTATTTCCTTGATCGTATGAAATGTCACTGCCTGTTTTACCCGTTGCAATGCAAGCGAATGCGTTACATGCCATCGCACTTCTTAGTCCACGGTCACCCGATTTAACATGTTTCCAACGATTTTTTGTAACGTCATACCGTGCCATATTTGGATAGTTTTTGTCACGTTGCAGGTAATCACCACCAACAACAAATAAATCATCATCACTATTCAAAGCCAGACCATAACCACCAGCAGTATCCGCGCTACGATACAAAGGAACACTTTTCCTTAGCCAAAATAGTCCACCATCATTTGAGTGATAAACAGAAGCCGACTTTCCACCCGTTGTTAACCATGCTTGATTAT
The DNA here is from genome assembly GCF_014164535.1 of Pseudoalteromonas sp. SG41-2. NCBI lineage: Bacteria > Pseudomonadati > Pseudomonadota > Gammaproteobacteria > Alteromonadales > Pseudoalteromonadaceae > Pseudoalteromonas > Pseudoalteromonas sp. SG41-2. The sequence goes on from NZ_JACJFK010000020.1 coordinate 37,768, forward strand.
CTTTTCCTACAATGAGTGTATTACCACTGGCGGCAAATGCGGACTCTGAAGGTATTAAGCTAGGTAAATTTACTTTATCGGTTCGTGTCCATGTTTTGCCGCCATCTTGTGTACGTTTAACTACATAATAACCATCGACAGGATCACCCATTAATAAACCATTGTCTTGATCCCAAAATGCAATTGAATCAAAAAAACCTGCCTGATCCTGATTCTGTAACAATAATTGCCAACTTTTACCTGCATCTGTTGTTTTATATAATGAAGACTGTTTACCTGAGCCAACACTCATTACAATCGCGGTTTGCGTATCAAACACCGCAATATCACGAAAGTCATTATTTATGCTGCTTTTAACACTGCGATCATGCCAATGTTTACCGCCATCTTGGCTCACCCATACACTATTATTGGTACCTGTGACCCACAACGATTGATCAAAGATCGCCGAACCACGAAGTGAAGGCTTACCATCAATCAATGTATGCTGAAAGCCATCAACTTGCTGAGCAATAGCTAAGTGGCTAAACACAAAAAAAGTCAGTACACAGAACGCTGTTAAGCTATGAAACGCTGTTATTATCATTATGAATCACCGATACCAATTAGTTTATTTTATAGTAGTTAACATAAACGCAGAGTAAGTTAGTCATCCGTCCTTGTTAATCTTACTCCATCAACAACCATTGACCACTGCCCATCGCTAAAAAATGGTGGTTGCGAAACCTCAAAAGTTGTATTCATTATAAGCATATCAACTAAGAAATTATCGCCATCAAACTCATCAACGGATGATGAAATAGAAGTTCCACCTCGTTGATAGTCAAAAGTTCCATCTGGGAGTATTTCTAGATACATGCCAGGACCTTGCCAATAACCTATATAAGCAAACTTATCTGCGGGTATTGGCTTACTGCAAGCACTCAGTGCCAACATAATAAATAAAGTGATAACTATTTTTTTCATTAGTTTCATTGAGACTTCGCTAAATTAGGTAATTCAGTGTAGCAATAAACACCTCACACTTACTACTTGTGTATCGATAAATTAATATAAATCATAGTAATAGCGTATCCATTAGATTGATGAGTGACTTTATTGCACACTCAACCATAACGTGTCTATTTTACTGCAAGCGCCACCATAACATTCGCTAAAAAACCAAGTAATAAATGCTTAGTACTCAATACTAATCAGAATATAGTTAATAGTAGAACGACCCAACAACCCATTTACTACTTGGAAAATACATTTAGTTACTCTAGTATCAATTTGTCTAGGCTAACTATTTACATTTAAATGAAATCATTTCCTTCGCTGTATTTTGCTAATCTATTTTTAATTATTGGCACCGGTTTACTCACCACCTATTTAGCCCTCTATTTAGGGAAAAATGGCATCTCGACCTTTTGGATCGGGTTAATGACCTCATGTTATTACATGGGTTTGTTGCTTGGCTCAAAGCTTGGTTATCACCTTATTAAATCGGTCGGCCATATTAGAACCTTTGCAGCCAGTACCGCCGCTGTTTTAGCGTGCGTTGCAGCACACGGCGTTAGCGATAATATTTATTTATGGTTAGCCCTGCGACTATTTGTAGGCCTTGGTATGATGTGTAACTACATGGTGCTCGAAAGCTGGCTCAACGAACAAGCTGCACCAGAGTCTCGCGGGCGAGTGTTTTCGTTTTATATGATCACCTCTTATCTGGGTATGATTTTAGGTCAATTTGCATTAGCCGAATTCCCAGAGCTTGGCTATGCACCACTATTTTTAGTGTGCATGGCGCTGGCAATTGGCATTATTCCTATTTCAATCACTCGTAGGATTCACCCCAAGCCATTAAAACCAATTCAAGTCAGTCTGCTTGACTACTTTAAAAAAGTACCGCAATCACTTACAGCTGTTCACTTTGCGGGTATTATAAATGGCAGCTTTTACGGCCTTGCACCAACATTTGCCAAGTTATCTGGGTTTAATTCGTCAGAAATTGCCATTTTTATGTCTGCAACTATTTTTGCAGGTCTGATCGCGCAATGGCCAATGGGGATATTGTCGGATAAAATACGTCGTAGCGTATTGATCCGCACCAATGCGGTTGCGATTGGTGTAGTTAGCTTGGCTTTATTTTTGCTACCTATTACGCAAACACTCGCCTTTGCACTCACTTTTATGTTTGGCTTGTTCGCCTTTACTTTATATCCATTATCCTCAGCCTTAGCTAATTCACGCGTTGAAGATGAAGAGCGCGTTGGCGTGTCATCTGCGTTATTAGTTGTTTTTGGAGCCGGTGCAGCACTTGGTTCAACTGCCAATGCACAAGTTATGACCTATTTTGGTCACCAAGCCCTTTATGCCTCCATCGCATTATTAACGGTGATAATGTACTTATTACTCACTTACATTAATTCGAAACAAAAAGTAGAACAACCAGAGTCGAGTGATTACGTTGTAGGCACATCAGACGTTACCAACTCGCCACTGGCTGCGACCATGGATCCTCGAATAGAAGAAACGACTGCCCACGAGCAAATGTTGGTGGTCGATGAAATTGATGATGAATATGAAGAAAACAATGCAGTCTTTGATACCGATGATCCACAGGGTGACCTGTTTAAAGACTTTCAAACGCAAAACGAAACAGCTGAACTAAAAGACTAGCGATTCATTTTCGATATTACAAAAGCAGGTAACAGCTTCAATTTACCTGCTTTAATTGAGCAGCTGATAATTTACACTCAGAAAGGTAGCCTATAAGATGACCTTTGTCATTGCCCGCATACGTTTTAAACTCCCCGCCTTTATGCTCCGCATTTTTATAAAAATGAATGTAGTATAAATTAAGCTCACTTCGGCTGGGTCCCCCAAGCTAAGTAAGTTAATAGCTGCCTTCAATCGCTTTTCCAAAATTAATGTAGCTTTTTAGGCCCACTACGAACAAGCTCTTTACCGTTTTCAAACACATCATCTGTAACCCAGCGGCCTAACAACAAGTTATAGTTATCATCAAGTACAGCTACAAACGGGCGACCATTGGTATTATTGGTCGCCAGTGCCACACCGGCTATATTTTTTAAGCCCAATCCACCATTATCAATCAGTAATAAAAAAGCTTCTAGCTCTGCGAGGGTGTCAATTACATCGTTATCATTAATCATACTGTTTACTCAGTTATAACTTAATGAGTGAAGGATAACAGTTTATGAAAATAGGCTCTAGGGGCTGATTAAACGTTAAAGGTGGGAGTTACGACCCAATACTCAACGTATTTATTTGCGCTTACTCGCTCTACATCCGATAGTAGCCTTTGCATTGAAACTATTAAAACTGCTTATATAGGAAAACCATGATCAAACGACTTTTAGCCGCAAGCTTAATCTTCTCTTCGGGTTCTGTTTTTAGCGCTAACCCAACGGTTGAAGAGCTGCGTATTAAGCAAGCCACAACCGCTATGCCACAAGTTTTAGATATATTTTCTGAGGATATCGCGCAATTTGAACAAAGCTGGAAAAGCCTAAGAAACTTTAAACAGGCAACTGACTTACTACATGATTACTCAAGCCAACTCTGGCTCAACGCCAAACAACACATTACCGTCACTAAAAGCTACGATGACAGAGCACTTTACTGGGCTCGCCTACTTTCAAGTAAAATAATCCGTACAACAAAACCTGAATTTGCATTAACAACTGCCGAGCAAAGCGCATTATTAACAATGTTAGAAAATGGCAGTCGCGGTCGCACCGACCTAGCCTACTCTAAAAACACCACCAAAAAGATTTTACTAACAGGCTTTGATCCATTCTTACTGGATAGAAACATCAATCAAAGTAATCCATCCGGTGTGGCCGCATTATTACTCGACGGCCAAGTAATTACTTATCAAGGTATCAGTGCCGAAATAAATACTGTGATGGTGCCTGTTCGCTATGAAGACTTTGATCAAGGTATTATTGAAGAACTACTCGCCCCTTATTACGCTCTGAATAACGTGGATATGATAGTTACCGTTAGCATGGGTAGTAAAGACTTTGACCTTGAACGCTTTCCAGGTAAGCGGCGCAGCGTAACCGCCCCCGACAATGCAAATATTGTCTATGGCGGCACAGCAAAAGCGCCACTGATTCCAAGTTTAAACGACCGTCCACTCCCAGGGAGTGAGTTTGTGCAATTCAGTTTGCCCGCCACGCAAATGCAGCAAGCCAAAGGGCCATTTCCGATAAATGACAATCATAAAGTTGTTACACTCGAAAAAGCCTTTGAACCTAAAACTTTAGCTGAACTAAAAGATGCGATTGCAGTAAAAGGCGGCGGCGGTGGTTACCTGTCTAACGAAATTTCGTACCGCAGTATTCGCCTGCGCGATCAACTCAATTCAGATATTCCGACTGGGCATATCCATACGCCACGTATAGCGCAGTTTGAACCAGAAACAGAAGCTAAAATAGTCAAACAAATTCAAGCAATGTTAGAGCAAAGCCTATTAGCCCTTTAAAACACAATAAAACATACTGCTATTAGCTCTACAACTGATAGCAGTTGAAACAACCACCTACTTTTAATTGAAATAATACCAATCACTGCTTCAATAAATTAAAACAGAAATTATTTCAAAGATGAAAAAGTGCTACCCCATCTCCTTAAACTTTCCTTGCTGCTGGATCATACAAAAATCAGACTACCACTGACTGGTACCTATAAGGTAAAGAATAACATTGCCTTTACATAATTTTTTGTTTATAAAAGTGGATGGTATTGGTAGTTATAATAGGTAATTAACTAACAAATATAAATATTAAACATTGGCATCCAAATCACTTTCTGCAATTATTTTAAACGGATATAATTCCTTATGCATATAAGCAAAAATCACATAAAAACAATAATAATTTCTGCGGTTGCAGCATCAACTTTAGCAGGTTGCGCTACAACATCATCTAAAGTTGTTGAAACCCAAACAGTTGCTAGCTATAACACTAACTACAGTGGCACTAAAAGTAAGTTGGTAGTTGGGCAATTTGTTAACCGTTCAAGTTTTCAAAATGGCATATTCTCATCTGGGCAAGACCGTTTAGGTAGCCAAGCTAAAACAGCATTAATGAGCCACTTACAACAAACAAACCGTTTTAGTGTACTTGATCGCGATAATATGACCGCACTTGCTGAAGAAGCAAAACTAACTGGTACAAAACAAGTTATTAGCGGCGCTAAATTTGTGGTAACAGGTGATGTGACAGAGTTTGGTCGCAAAGCTATTGGCGATCGACAGTTGTTTGGTTTATTAGGCAAAGGTAAATCACAAATAGCTTACGCTAAAGTAACACTAAACATTGTCGATGTTACTACATCAGAAGTTATCTACTCAGTTCAGGGAGCTGGTGAATACAGCCTATCTGAGCGTGAAGTTATTGGTTTTGGTAGTACCGCTTCATACGATGCAACCTTAAATGGCAAAGTGCTTGATTTAGCCATTCGTGAAGTCGTAAACAAGCTTGTTACAGGACTTGAATCAGGCCTATGGGGCAGTAAATAATGAAAAGGCTAATTACTTTAGCCTTAGTATGTGCTGCGCTTACAGGCTGTAGCTCAACTAAAGAGCCTATCTATTATTATGGCGAATACAGCTCAGCCGTATACGCATACCTAAAAGCAGATGAAGTAACAGTTGAACAGCAAATTAAAATGCTTGAGCAAGTTATTGCAGATGCAGCAAACAAAAGTAAAATTGTTGCACCTGGCTTGCATGCTCATTTAGGCATGCTGTACTTTGAAACAGGTGACCCTACTTTAGGTGCTAGCCACTTTGAAACTGAAAAGTCACTTTTCCCAGAGTCGGTTCAGTATATAGACTTCCTTCTAAAATCTGCGAAAGGCGTTTAACATGTTGAACTTTAAATCAATAACAGCAACTGCGCTGTTTGCATTATTAGCGGGTTGCGTTTCGTCACCACCGGCTCATGATTACACAGCGTTTAAACAAGCTGATCCACACTCAGTTATTATCCTGCCACCGCTCAATAATACACCTGAAGTTATAGCGCCTTACAGTGTAATGACCCAAATGGTTGCACCTATTGCAGAATCCGGCTTTTATGTTTTTCCTGTTGCGCTCGTTGAGCAAACCTTTAAAGGGAATGGCCTTTCAGTTGCAAGCGACGTGCATCAAGTTCCTATTAAAAAGTTACACGATATTTTTGGTGCTGACTCGGCGCTTTATATTACTATTGAAGAATACGGCACCAGCTACGTTGTAATTTCAAGTGAAACAGCTGTAACTGTTTCCGCATCTTTAGTCGATTTACGCACTGGTGAACAATTGTGGCAAGGTAAAGCAAGAGCTTCCTCAGCCGAGCAGCAAAATAATGGCGGCGGTGGACTTGTAGGCATGCTGGTAGTGGCAGCAATTAACCAAATAGCAGAAACTGTAACAGACAAAGGTTTCGAAATTGCTGCTATCGCATCAACGCGCTTACTTTCATCAGACGCTTACAACGGCCTACTATATGGTCCTCGTTCGCCTAAATATGGCCAACCGGTCCCGAGTGAAAAGAAAAAATAAAATGCTATTCTGATTAGCTAATTAAGTATTAAAAAAGGTAAGTTTATGAGGCCGAACCGTACAACGATTCGGCTTTTTTCTAACATATGGCTCACTAATTTAGTATGATTGGTATGATTTTTAAATATCTAACCTCCACCTTGAAATTACCTAAAATGCAAACTTACTTTTAAAAGCAAGCAAATATGGCTGCTCAGTCTATATCGCTAGTGACGTTGTCACTCATAACGACAGCCTATAAATTATCGTTTTTGGGTAAAAGCGTTGAACTGATAAAAAAATGGCAAACTAACTAAGCAAGGCCTATTCCCTGATTGATGTCTGATCTAGAGGTTTTATTTATCAAAATAAAACATAAACCACTGATTATAAATAACAAAGTAAAAACTTATAATTAAACAGATTATTTTACTTATTCAGCTCTCGACATTGCAAAAAAAACAACGTTATACTATCACTTGATGAAACACATGAATTTACACTCACTCAGACACAATAAAACGCTATTAAAATATTTAATGGTGCTTTTACTGCTGTTCAGTGTTTTTTCACAGTGGCACTCAACTGTTCACGCAGTACAAAGCAGCACAGAGTGCCAACTCTGCATAAGTTCGTTTGATTTTGACGATTTAATATCTCCTACCACCAGTATATTTGAACCTGAAAGCAACCGCTACAGCGCTGTTTTAGCCTTACACTCTCCTCAATTTAGCGCAATCGTTGCGTTTTCAGGTAACCGTGATCCGCCGAATACTCTTTAAAGTTCACTGTTAAAAAACCGTTTTATAAAGACTGTTTGCCATTGGGTAAGCAGCCAGTTTTAGTGCAAATTTTAGAGATTAAATAATGAAAATTAAGTATTCACCATTAGTTTTGGCGGTATTAACTGCTATCAGTACACACGCAATGGCAGCAGAGAAACAAATACAAAAAGATGAAAGCGATTTAGAAAAAATTGTTATTACAGCTTCACCGCTTAAACGTACCGTACTTGAATCAAGCACCCCAGTATCAATTCTTAGTGGCGAAGAGCTTGATCAGCACCAAGCAGCAACCCTTGGCGAAACCTTAAAAAATGTGCCAGGTGTACACAGCTCTTATTTTGGACCCGTTGCCAGTAGCCCAATTATCCGAGGATTAGATGGACCTCGAATCAAGGTTGTACAAAACGGATTAGGCGCATCTGATGCATCACGCGTTGGCCCCGATCACCAAGTATCAACCGAAACCTCTACGGCCACACAAATTGAAGTATTACGCGGCCCTGCTACTTTGCTTTATGGTAGTGGTGCAATTGGCGGCGTTGTTAATGTGGTTGATAACCGCCTCCCCATTGAAAGACAACAAGGTATTACTGGAGAAGTATTTGCTCAGTACGATAACGTAGCAGATTCAAAAACAACATCTACTGATTTAAATGCCGGAACGGGCGACTTTGCTGTTCATATTGATGCTTACAACCGTAATACCGGTGACTATAAAATACCTGTTCCCGCTGATATTAATGAACATGGTGGCAGTACTAAACTCTCAAACTCAGCAATCGATGCACACGGTTATAACTTAGGAGCTGGCTGGATCACTGACGATACACGCGTCGCTTTTGCCTATGGCTCAATGGACTCAGAATACGGTTTACCGGGTGAAGATGGCGTATTTATTAAATTAAAACAAGACCGTTATCAAGGTGTTGTTGATTGGAATAATCTTGACGGTTTTATAAAATCGGTGCATTGGCAAAATGCATATACTGATTACCAACACTCAGAAATTGAAGGGACTGAAATAGGCACTACTTTTAAAAATGAAAGTATCGAGTCTAGACTATGGGCAGAGCACAGCGCGGTTTATGGTTGGCACGGCATAATGGGCTTACATTATAACAAAAGTGATTTTGAAGCGATTGGCGAAGAAGCCTTCACACCACCAACAAAAACCGACAGTTTAGCCGCATTTTTAATGGAAGAAAAACAAACAGGTGCTTTATTGTGGCAGCTTGGTACACGCGTGGAGCAACTAACCCATAAAGTGAATAACCAATTTTTTGATGAGCTATCAAACGATAATAGTATCTCATTTGCAGATGAAGATTACACGGCGGTTTCAGGCTCTGCAGGAGTAGTTTGGAGCATTAACGACAAGCACTCATTAGCATTTAATTATGCATATTCAGAACGCGCCCCCTCTTCATCTGAAATTTTTGCATACGGCCCACACATTGGCTCTGGCACTTACGAAGTAGGTGGTGGTTTTAATCTTACTAACAATAACGGTAATTATTCGGTGGTGCAAAACGGCCAAAGCATGAATAAAGAAGTGTCTAATAATATAGATGCAACCTATCGTTATAATGCTGACAACTGGAATGCAAGCTTAAGCCTGTTCCAAAACCAAGTGAATGACTACATATACGAAGACGTTAGTAACCTTGTTCTCAGTGATGGTGAGTTTATTACGGCGCAAGATTACCAACAACTACAAAGTAGCGGCGCAGGATCAGAGGAAGAAACCGATGGTTTACCTGTTGTACTCTTTGCCCAGCAAGATGCACAGCTGTATGGTTTTGAAGCACAAGTTGACTGGCACTTAAACGAACAATGGCGTCTGGATGTGTTTTCGGATTATACCCGCGCTAAACTAGATAAAGGCGGTAACGTACCAAGGATCCCACCATTACGTGTTGGTTCTTCAATACATTATGAATACGGTAATTGGCACACTGAAGTAGAAGTCACTCGCAACAGTAAGCAAGATAAAATTGCTGCAAACGAAACCACCACCGACGGCTATACCATGCTATCAGCCGCTGCTAACTACTACCTTGATTTAGGTAACGTTGACATGACATTGTATTTAAAAGCCGACAATCTAACCGATCAAGAAGCGCGCGTGCACTCATCTTACTTAAAAGACGAAGCACCACTTCCTGGTCGCTCATTTAGCTTAGGTGTAAGAGCTCGTTTTTAAACTATGTTTGCCGCTTAATTAAGCCGCTAAGTTTAAACTAACAGCAATGTCCCCCTAGCACAGGGGGGCATTTAAAGAATAATATGCTTTTTAGCCCTATATTTTAAAAGGCTACATAAAAAACTATCGCTATTCAGTATAAACTACTTGTCATTAAATCAGTGTTCTAAAGTAAAAAACACGCCATAACATTAATTATCTACAACGAAATACATTTCCCCTCACTCACTTATAACTACTTAAGCTACCGGGCAAAAGCACAACAAATTTAGCCACTCTCCACCTGCATTTCTGTAATAAAAAATAAGTAGTAGGCAACAGCTGCTATGTGTTTTTAAAGAAATAAAACAGCTTCTATAGAGTTACACCTCAGATTTAATAGATATTACCTTTTTCATGCGATTTTAATCTGAAAGTTGCTATTACCCTGAAATTAATCCTATATTTAGTGGACATAAATATTGAGCAATGCAATGAAAACAGCGCAAATCCCAGCAGACGAAGAGTCTAGACTAAAAGCCTTGTATGAGTATGAAATATTAGATACCAAAGCCGAACAAGTATTTGATGATTTAACTCAACTTGCTTCTGAAATTTGTGAAACGCCTATTTCACTCATTAGCTTAGTAGATCCGCAAAGACAGTGGTTTAAGTCAAAGTACGGTATTGATGTTGATGAAACTGAGAGAGAGATTGCATTTTGCTCCCATGCAATACTGCAAGACCACATTTTTGAAATACCGAACGCATTACTCGATGAGCGCTTTCATGATAACCCGCTAGTTGTTAATAATCCAAACATACGATTTTATGCAGGCGCCCCGTTAGTAACCCCAAAAGGAAATACTATAGGCACACTCTGTGTTATTAGCGATAAGCCCAAAAAGCTAAATCAAAACCAAATTAACGCTCTGACGATACTAGGTCGAGAAGTTATCACTCAACTTGAACTTAGATTAAACAACAGAAGATTAACATCAGCTCTAGAACAACAAAAAATACATAATGAAGAACTTGAAGTACTAAAAAAAGAAGCTGATAGTGCCAACACCTTAAAGGGCCAATTTCTAGCAAATATGACCCATGAACTTAGAACACCACTACACGGTATTTTAAATTTAGCTGAATTTGGCCTAGCTGAAGAAACGAGTTTAGAAAAAGATAACGCTTTGAAAAGTATTTTAAACTCAGCCAATATACTCTCAAGTATTGTGAATGACATTCTAGATTTTTCAAAAATTGAAGCTGGCAAACTAGATATCGAAAATATCAATTTTAATCTTAAAGAGGTTGTTAACGATCTCTTCAAGCCTCTCATTAAACAAGCATCAGCTAAAGGCATTAAACTTACTTTATATATTGATGAGAAGGTGGCAGCAACTTTAAAAGGTGATCCTGTAAGGATCTCACAAATTCTAAATAACTTGTGTTCAAACGCGATTAAATTTACAAACCAAGGGCAAGTAAATCTCAAAGTCAGCGTTCAAAGTAGTTCATTAATTGAACAGGATATTTTATTTGAAATTATTGATACAGGTATTGGTATCAGCGAAGCAGCACAACAAAACTTATTTCAAGATTTTCATCAAGCAGATGCATCTATATCAAGATGTTATGGGGGCACAGGGCTTGGCTTATCAATCTGTGCCAAGTTAAGTCAACTAATGAAAGGTAAAATCGGCTTTACAAGTAAAGAAGGCGAAGGCTCTATATTTACGTATCAACAGAGCTTTGAAACACATCATCTATTGTATGATTCATTAAAACAAAAGAAAGAAATAACTAATTTACAAGGGTGCACCATTCTAATCGCCGAAGATAATAAAATAAATCAACTCATCGTAAGTAAAATGCTACAAGCGCATAACGCCAATGTAGTAATCACAGAAAACGGTAAAGAGTGTGTTGATTACTTTAATACAAACCCTGTAGATTTGATTTTTATGGATATCCAAATGCCAGTAATGGATGGAGTACAAGCCACAAAAGCAATTCGGGCACAACAAGGAGATAAAACAACCCCAATTATAGCCTTGACAGCTAACACCTTGAAACAAAACATTGAACATTATTTAGACATTGGTATGGATGGTTATTTAGCTAAACCATTTGATAAAGATAAATTAAATAGCTTACTTAATATTTACAACCCTAATAACCTCAATCTAAAAAAGCTAGCGGTTAAAATTAGTGATCCTAATATTTCAAGCAAATATAAACTAAATCAGACATGCCAAGAGTTAAAAAAGCTAATTCCAAATGCAAATAGAGTTAGCCTTTGGTTACTAAACCACGAATATACTGCGATAAATTGTTTAATATGCCTTGATGAAAATGAGGTAGTAACAAATGACATGGTTTTAAAAGCTCAGGATTTTCCTGCATACTTTAATTATATTTTAGGTAACCAAGTACTTGATGCATCGGATGCAAGGAACAACGAAGTAACAAAGGACTTAAATAAATCCTATTTTGAACCATTCAATGTGTATTCCTTACTTGATTATATCTATTTTATAGATGACAAACCGTTAGGCGTAATTTGTTGTGAAAGTGTTGACTCAAAAGTGTCATGGGACTATGCAGACAAAGAAGCACTGATAAAGATAGCGGATGTAACAACTCTTTTTTTATCCAAGCAACTCAAGTCTTAATAAAAGTAATGAGAATATAAAAAAGGGGACTATTATTTGATAAAATAGTCCCCCGTAATTTAACTAACGGTATTACTTCATTCCTGCAAGAGTCATCAAAAAGCGGATCACTAGAGACACTAAAAATAGTGAAGCAACACTCAAGACCCAAATGATAATTAACCATTTAAATTGATGAAGATGCTTTTTCATATACCCTCCACAAAGCCTTCACTAAATAGTGCAATAGCATTGAATAACTAGTGATACCCCTCGGTATCAATAACTTTGCCACGAAATACATAATAAGACCAAAACGTATAGGCCAATATGAATGGCACGATGATAACAACGCCAACCAGGGTGAATTTTAAACTTGATTCAGGCGCTGCGGCTTCATAAATAGATACACTTGGTGGAATAATATTTGGCCAAAGGCTAATACATAAGCCTAAATATCCCATAAATAACATACACAGCGCATAAATAAATGGTCGATAGTGTTTACTTGAGTTTACTGAGCCCAGTAATAATAAAACAAAAATACCGGTAATAATTGGCAAAGGAGCAAGGTATACAATATTTGACCAATTAAACCACATTGCTTTTACATCAGCGTTGATAAGTGGTGTATAAATACTGATACCTAACATGCACAAGGCTAATAAAATAGTTAATGGCTTAATAAGTTTACGCATTTGTTTATACAAATTATGCTCTGTTTTAACCACTAACCAAGTGGCACCTAATAAGCCATAAGCAAACAGTAAACTACACCCTGTAAATAAGCTAAATGGTGTTAACCAGTCTAAAGCTCCACCAGCAAACTCACCATTTTCAACAGGAAAACCAATAATAACAGCGCCCATTGCTACACCTTGAGCAAAGGTTGCCATAAACGAGCCTGCAAAAAATAACTTATCCCATAATGGGCGGTGAGACTCAGTTGCTTTGAAGCGAAATTCAAACGCAACGCCTCGTAATATTAAGCCAAATAACATCACTAAAATAGGCCCATATAAGGCTGATAATATAACTGAGTAAGCCATAGGAAATGCAGCTAACAAGCCTGCCCCGCCAAGCACTAGCCACGTTTCATTACCATCCCAAACTGGGGCAACAGAGTTAACCATGATATCTCTTTCGTGCTTATTTTTAACCAGCGGGAAAAGTAGGCCAATCCCTAAGTCAAAACCATCTAAAAACACATACATCATTAACCCAAAGCCAATAATGAGTGCCCAGATACTCGGTAAATCAAAATCCATCATTTAATCTCCTAAAGCTCAACACCATCGGCCGCTGATAACGGACGAGCCGGGCGTTTATTTAAATCATCTTTATTATCGTTGTCATACACTTGTTCAGGGCCCTTTTTGATAAGTGCTAACATATAACGCACACCGACCCCAAACACACACACATATAAAACAACAAAAGTAAGTAATGAATAACTCATTGCCGTCATCGAATGAGCAGAGCTTGCATCAACCGTTCTTTGTAACCCATATACAACCCAAGGTTGTCGTCCAGCCTCTGTGACAAACCAGCCTGTTAGCATCGCAATCAACCCAGCAGGGCCCATTACAACACAAAACCTTAAGAACCATTTTTTCTCGTATAATCGGCCTTTTTTACGTAACACTAACCCTGTTATGCCTAATAAAATCATCAATAACCCTAAGGCGACCATAATTCTAAAACTAAAAAATACAATTGGTACATAAGGGCGATCTTCAGGAGGTACAGATGTTAATGGTGCAATGGTGCCATCAAGACTATGCGTTAAAATTAAGCTAGCTACGCGCGGTATTTCTATTGCGTAGTCGTTGCGTTCTTCTTCCATATTTGGCCAACCAAATAAAACTAAGGGGACACCTTCGCCTGGTTCTGATTCATGCCAATGCCCTTCCATTGCTGCCACTTTCATTGGTTGATGCTCAAGTGTATTTAGGCCATGTTCGTCTCCTACAAAAGCTTGCAATGGTGCGATAATTAACAACATCCACATTGCCATCGACAACATTTTTTTTGCCGCTTGAGTGTGCGAGCCTTTTAATAAATGCCATGCACCAGATCCGCCTACCAACAAGGCTGTCGCTAAAAAAGCGGCTAAGCCCATATGGACTAAACGATAAGGAAATGAAGGATTAAATATTATCTCAAACCAGTCAACCGGAACCGCTCGGCCATCAATAATTTCATAGCCTTGAGGTGTTTGCATCCAGCTGTTAGAAGCCAAAATCCAAGTCATTGAAATCAACGTACCGATTGCCACTAAACAGGTGGATGTAAAGTGAAGCTTTTCGCCAACTTTATTCCAACCAAAAAGCATAACGCCAAGAAAGCCAGCTTCTAAGAAAAACGCAGCCATCACCTCATAACTGAGTAATGGCCCCGTAATAGCTCCAGCAAAATTAGAAAACTGACTCCAGTTAGTACCAAACTGATAAGCCATTACGATGCCGGATACCACTCCCATAGCAAAATTTACCGCAAACACTTTCATCCAAAAACGACAAAGCGTCATGTATATCGGCTTTCGCGTGTATAACCAAAGCCCTTCAAGTACCGCAAGGTAACTTGCCAAGCCAATTGTTATTGCTGGAAAAATAATATGAAAAGAGACTGTAAATGCAAACTGTATACGAGCTAAATCAATAGCAGTAAAATCTATCATAACGCCAACCTACTCCTAGTTAATTACAGAGCAAACATTAAACTTATCACCTATGGTATATATCTTTTTTTTACAGTACAGGCACAGAAAAATAATTTACAATGAGTACAGATTGTCACTACGAGCGAGAGCATGAAACAGTTCAAATATACAGAGCTTGAGGCTATCTTAAAAAAGAAAATTGACGCTAACAGCTTTACTCCAACAGGCAAGTTGCCCTCAGTGAGAGAGCTTTGCAAACTACAGGGCCTATCAAAAGCAACCGTATTACATTCGTTACATCGCTTGGAATCACAAGGACTTATTTATGCAAAACCTAAATCAGGTTACTTTGTAACGCAAATAAAGCCGCCTAAACGAGTGCTACCAAAACAAATCAAAACATCATCTACTCCACGCAATGTGTCAGTACCTGCGATTTTAAAAGACATTATGACGCGCAGTGCTGCCTTTGATATTTTACCAAGTGCTGGCGCGCAGGAAGATGCTACTCACTTAACCGTTCTTAATCGACATTTAAACAAAGCATTTCGTTCTTCTCAAAGTCAAAAAGCATTTTACTATAATAGTTCTGATGGTGATTTGCGTTTGAAGCACGCAATAATTAACCACTATGGTGGTTTAAACCAAAAACCTGATGAGCTTTGCATTACCAATGGCTGTCAGCACAGTTTATTTATTTCTCTTATGGCCACGTGTTCGCCAGGCGACACTGTCGCTGTTGAATCGCCAACTTTTTACGGGGTATTGCAAATATTAGAACAACTTAACCTAAAAATAATAGAAGTAGCATGCGATCCCGAGCACGGCATAAGCATTGACGATCTGACAAAAAAAATAGCCAAGTGGCCCATAAAAGCATGTGTCGTCTCACCTAATTACTCAACGCCAACAGGTGCATGTATGCCTCATAGAGCAAGAGAAGAGCTACTTAAATTGGCAGTGAAAAGTGATTTTTGTATTATCGAAGACGACATTTACGGCGATCTGGCTTTTCCTCCTTTTGTTAGTGAGTCTTTAAAAAGTCTCGACACCCAAGGACAAGTAATTTTGTGTAGTTCATTCTCAAAAAGCTTATCAAGAGATTTACGTATCGGATGGGTTTTTGGAGGAAAGTGGCATGATAAAATCACTCAACTTAAACTCGTTACGCAACTTTCTTCATGTGGGTCGATTCAACAAGGATTAGCCACTTTTATAGAAGATGGTCACTATCGTCGCTACCTAAATAAGCACGTATATGCAATTAAACAACAACAAGCAGAGCTGATTAATTTTTTACAAACCCATTGGCCTGAGGATATACGCTTTACACAAGCTAATGGCGGCATATCTATGTGGGTCGAGTTAGATGAGTCCATAGATACCCAAAAAAGTTACAATGAAATACTACAACAAGGTATCGTCATGACCCCGGGCTCACTTTTCTCAGCATCAGGGCAATATAAAAACTTTTTACGATTGAGTTATATTCACCCCCTCACTAAAGCAAGGGAAGTTGCGATCAAAAAACTATTCAGCACCCTCTTGGTAAAAAAATAACACGCTTTATGCCTACGATAAGCCGCTTTAACATCAAATAATAAGGTGGTTTCGGCTAAAACGACTATCTAAGTTGTTGCCAGTCGACAAGCTCGGTTATAATCCGCTCATCTGGCTATATCTTTGGCCTCTAACTGGATTAAAACGATGAAAAAACTCTCTGCGGTGCAAATAAAACAACAAGCACTGGTACTTAAAGTTGCTGATGCAATTGAAGAGCAAGGCCGTAATGAACTCACTGGCATGCTGCAATGCTGGTTTGACGTGGAATATCACTTATTTCCAGGCTCTTTACTAATGTGTTTTCAGTTTGAGAATCAGCAGGCGTTAACAGCGGCAGAGCCTGACTTATTAAAGTGGCAAAAACGTTTAAGTGGTGCAATGCTTAAAAAAGGCGTTATTTTAAAAGACATGCGCAAGCATTTAGTTTTCACCCTAAAGGGGCCTGATGATTAAGTCAGATAGTAGCCATCAATCAAGCCGTTTTTAGTATGATGCGAGCTTTTTGTTGGTCAGAATTTATTCCATCAAAAGCTAATTATCAATATTGCATCATTTTAGGCTAGAACCTGACTTACATTTAAAAAGTTTACACACTAGCATCTTGAGCTCCTTCAAGACCTCGTTGCTTAACATGTTTAATCAATTCAGGGAAAAACGCTAAAAACATAGCATCTAATTCAGTGTAGTGTCGGGCTATATCAGCAGCAGCGCCAGAAAACGTATTAGTAAAGCGAATGCGCTTGGCAATATTATCAAGTGCAACCCCGACCCCTTCGACGGTTTCGTATTCTTTAAACCAATCATTCTGCGTCATATGTTTTACAACACTTTGCATTCTTGGCGGCATAACGGGTGTACGCTTACCCAAAAGCCTATAACTGATTTGCTTAAAGTCACTTAGCGGTTGATCGTTAAACCGTTGCCAATGCTGAATTAAAAAATGATCGAACACCACATCAATAGCGACACCCGCAAAGCGTTTACGCTGAGGCGAAAAATACTGTTTAGCTTCTTTCACTAAAGGGTGAGTATCTGTAAACTTGTCGACTAGATAGTGGTTATCTAGTGCATTTTTTACCGTGATTGGCAATTGCTTTACATGCCTATTGCCGCCAAAATCACCAAGCAAGTTGCCAAAGTGCGAGTCTGCTGTAGGCTGTGCTAAATATAGATGAGCTAAGTAGTTCAAAGTAATATCTCTTTATATTTCATAATATTAAGACCTTTTTCACTCACTTCTCCTAACAGGCGAGTTAAATCATTAAAGCGAACAAGCCCACCTTTTAGATGGTAAATACTCGAGCCTTTCCACTTGCCGCCTATTAGCTCTCCTAAAAATGCAACTAGGTTACTAAAAGTATACTAATTGCTATTACCTTACAGGTAACTAATATATACCACATATTAACAAGCATTTTTAAGGAAAATACAATCAACACTGAACGCACAAATGCACGACAGCCGAATGCTAGTGTACTGATCTTGCAGGTGTAAAAAAATAAAGATCTTTTTCATAAATATCTTTATTTACTGAGAGTGAGCACATCATAAAGAAGCAATAAAAGGCATCAGACCAAAGAGGTATAAACCTAATAGTTAAAATTCATACATTATTTCAAATACTCATGCCTTTGCATGTGATTTTTATTACAATGCCTGCAAACCTGAATAGTGGAACTGCATGTGCAACAATTTAAACATACCCTCTTAACGCTTTTGGCCCTATGGGCATTCGCACTGATGCCGGATGTCATTTATGGCTTGTTTAATCATAACTACTTGGCCGGTTATAACTTCAAAAGCATTATCATTACCTTACTGTTAATGGGCTTCATGCTGTTAAGCCGCACCCCTAAACTTAACAATATTGTTTTACTGATAATGGCTCTAATGCAGGCCTCTGAACTGATGTACTTCCAATACTTTGGCGGCTTTTACAGTGCTTTTGATATGGTGCTAATGATGGGTGAAATGCATGATGCACTAATTGGCTTTGCTGATGGTTTGAAATTTATGCTACCAGCGTTCTTTTTATCCATGGCATTTTATGGCTTAGCGTATTTCACCTATAACAAATACCATAAAACCAGTTTTACCGTACCTTATATCTCGGTGTTGTTTGTATTATTGCTCACGTTACCCTTTTTACAGTCTTTAGGTTCTAAGAGCTCTCAAAAATACCAGCCTAATATTGCGCACTCAGCTATGAAAAATGGCTTATACAGTGTGTCATTCTTTAGCGCTCGCCAGTTAAAAATGATTCTGGGATTACGTAAAGAAATGCCTAGCTATCAACCTTATCAATTGAGCAAAGGCGAACCTGCGGATGCAAATATTGTAATTTTAATGGGTGAAAGCCTGAGTTATTACAATATGGGTTTATATGGTTATCAAAGAGATACAACGCCAGATTTAATGCCGTATAAACAAGACCCTAATTTCTTTTATTTGCCTGCGATCTCAAGCGCTGTTTCAACACGAGTATCTCTTAGCTTATTTTTTAACACCGTATATGAGCCTAATAATGCAGTCCATATAAGTAAAATGGACACTGCTTTGTTTCGGTTAGCTAAGCGTCAAGGGTTTGAAACCCATTACATTACTACACAAAAAAATGCAGGAGGTTTAACCTATGCATTTTCACTTGGGGATATTGATACCTGGAAAGAAGATAAGCATCTAGATCAGTTCGATGGAGATTATGATGATCGTTTATTGCTCGAACTTAATTCCATGAATCTGGATTACAATAAGCCCCAATTTATTACGTTACATATGCGCAGCGCTCATGCACCTTATGTAGCTAATTACCCTAAAACTCAAGAAGTGTATCCTGTTGATGAGCAACCCTATGAAAAGTACATGCTGAATAGCTACGATAACTCAGTACTTTACACACAAAAGGTGATAGCTAACATTTATGAATTCTTTAAAGATTCAGGTAAACCAACATATATATTCTTCACGCCAGATCATGGTGAACTGACAGGGCAAGATGGTCGTTTTGGACATAACGCTGTCGATATGGATATCGCCCGGGTACCATTTATGTTTTACGGTGTTGATATTCCAAAAAATGAAATAACTCGAATTAAAAAAGAATTAGGTTGTATGCCTAACCATTATTTAATTAGTCTGCAAGTGGCTAAAGTATTGGGTTATGACATTAAAAACCCGAATGAAGAGCAAGGTAAGTATTACTTGAACGGCACCGATGTATTTGGCGAGGCAGGCTTTATGCAGTACGATTTAAAGCAAATACAAGATAAAACTTGTCCAGAATTTTCAAAGTAGCTCCTCAGTATTCAGCCGCTCTATGAGCGGCTTTTATGTTTATAGCACCTTATACTTTCAATTTAGTGTGGTTGATTCACATCTAATATTCTTGATTAACTATAAAAACAAACCTACAACTCACTAATCAACAAGTTCCCTACCCCTTATATTAGGATGATTGCTGCTTTGTTTTCGGTATTCATTAGGAATTTCACCCACAATACTTTTAAACACCCGGTTAAAAGTCGCTAAAGAAGAAAAGCCGCTTTCAAGCGCGATGCTTAAAATGCTCCAACCTTTAGCATCCTCACTTGCCAATAAAACTTGCGCATATTTAACACGATATTGATTAATAAACAGATTAAAGTTGGCTACTTTGTAGTGATAGCGAATAGCTCGGCTGATTTTATATTCAGGTACTTGTAATACTTGAGCAAAATCTGAAATTTTAAGATTTGTTTGCAAGAATAGCTGTTGCTTATTGATAAGTTGATCAATGCCATCGATTAATTCAGGGGCAACATCGATTTGTTCATGTTTATTGGTGTTTTCAGTTATCTCAATGTCATTAAAAATACTAACTGTATCGCCCTCATTTTTAATACCTTGGCTATTTTTATCTCTCGCTTGAAGAAACATTAATGTTTGCATCGCAAGCACAATTAGTAGTGCAGATGAGGTAATAATAATGGGATTATATAGCTCAATTTCAGTCTTACTAAACATTAGCTTAGGTAATACACTTGCATTAAACACAGCTAAAAACCAAGCGCTGGCAAAGAGCACTGATTGCATTTTTTGTGACACTGTTTTTTCACTGTAGCCTCTTATTGCCTCCCAAAAAGAGAGCACAAGTATGCTTGATGAAAGCAATATGGTTACTTCATTCACCCCTTGCTTTAAGCGCCACATTATATCACTGGTAGGTAATGGCTGAGGATCAAAACTCACTAAGTAATGCCATGTTTGGTTAAACATTATCAAGCCTGCAATAGTTGCAGCAAAAACGATATGCCTGCGAGAAATTGGCTTGTTTTCACGAAATAACGCTCTAGCAATCAACCATGAAACATTACATGTAGCGCAAGTAAATAGCCCTATTAGGTATTGATACCCTCCGACACTTGACGCACTGAGTTTTTGCGCCCCAACCATACAGAGCGAGCCACAAAATAGTGCAAACAAATAGTGAACTAGCTGCTTATCTTTTTTCAGTGCATTAAATAACATCAACCCCATGCACACAAAGACGAGAAGGTAATAAGGAGAATTATTTTGCATAACAGGTCGCTCTTAAAATGACGTTGTATAAACAACGTTGCTTTAACTTGGATAATACAAAGTAACTCTAGCGATGGCAAAAAGACTTTGTTAGTGAATGTGTCAGTAACTAATTAACTAACCGTAAAAATTATCCATATATCGTTGCTCAAGTTTCGAATTTGAGAAGTATTCGCCCTGAAAGTCTTTATATTTGGCTATTGAAACGATTTAATGGAAAAGTACATGTTAATGCAAAAAATGAAAACAACCCCAAATAGGCTGCTCGAAAACAGTAAAAAAATATGGTTTATTTGCTTACTAATGGCACAAGGTTGCTTTGTAATTTACCTTATTTTGGGGTATGCCCTGACTAGCGTTACTACAGGTTTATCTGGCTGGGTCCGCCTTAACAATACCGCCTATGTTGCGAGCGACCCCATCGGTAATTTAATCTATGCCACGCATGTGCTACTTGCCGTAGTAATGATAATCGGCGGGAGTTTGCAATTAATCCCCGCAATAAGAGCAAAATATACTAAGTTTCATCGCTATAACGGGCGCGTATTCGTACTGTTAGCTTGTACCATTTCAATCGCAGGAATGTACCTTATGATTGTTAGAGGCACAGTAGGCAACCTGCTAATGCATAGCCTGACAATGTTTAGTGGTGGTATGGTTATTTTATCGAGCATATTTGCAGTGCTGGCTGCTAGAGGGCGTAATATAAATTCACATCAAATATGGGCAATTCGTTTATACCTTGCAGCAAACGGCGTGCTATTTTTTAGGTTAATGATTTTTGCCTGGTTTTTAACGTTTGGCTCACTCGGGATTGATACTACAACGTTCACAGGCCCAACCGTGTTAGCTGTTAGCGTATGTTCTTATGTGATGCCATTGCTCATTGCTGAACTGGTTAGGTATGCGGGGAAAACATCTAATAAAATGATAACAATCGCCACCGCAGCTTTAATGATGTTGATATCCATTGTATTTTTAGTGGGCTTATTTGGTGTAGTGTTAGCAAATTGGTACCCAGCGATAGTTGGCTAATAGCCACATAATTATTAACAAAATAGAAGGCCTAACCCAGCAATCTATTTCAGGGAGATGTGGGCTCTTTTACGGTAGTTGCTAAATCGATATTTGGGTCAGTAATACGCGCAAAAATAAGCCCGAGCTTATCAAGTGGAAATCGGTTGCTGAGTTGTTGATAAGAACCTGGGATCAACTGCTGATCTTTTTGCTGTGCAACCACAAATGAGAATACATAATAACCTTCAAGGCCCATTCTTAAATCACTCATAATGACTTGCTCATCTTGTTGATACACCCCATAAAGGCCTTTAGTAAATGCTTGCAGTAGCTTGATCTGCCTTGCATCATCAAGCTTTGCTAGTAGCGTATTTTCGCTAGGGTAAAATTGCATATCAACGTTGTCTGCGTCATCAAACACAGAGGCATAAATCTCATAATGCCCAAACTCGGTAACGGCCACAGCCCGCCACAACAAGGTATTAAATGGCGTTGGTGTACTTTCAAAGTGCTTAAATATGATATTTTGGGTATTTAGTGCCTGATGAATTTTATCTTCGATATGCCATTTAGCCGCCAACCCCCAAGCTAAATAAAGCGAACTGACGATTAACGCAGCAGTATTTATACGCTGTGCGTAAGGCCACATCCGCGCCAAGCAAAGCGCTATACAAGAGAGTAACAATGGCAAAGTATACGCAGGATCAATAATAAATATGCTCGATATACCAAAGGGGTAAGTCGTCAGTGGCCACAGCAATTGTGTTCCATAAACGGTAAAACTATCAAGCAATGAGTGAGTACTTAAAATTAAAAATAGAGCGACAGACCAGCGCCTCAGCGATACACCTTTGGCCCAGTTCATTTTAAGTAAAAGCCATGCAAACAAGGGGCTTACTAACAGCTGTATAAGCAAAGAATGACTAAAACTGCGGTGATAGACAAAGTTTTCGACATTACCACCAAAATTAATGAGCACATCTAAATCAGGTAACGTGCCAAACGCCGCCCCAACTAATAACGACTTACGGCCCAGCTTATTACCTAATACTGTATAAGCAACTGCACTACCAAGCACAACCTGTGTGAGTGAATCCAATGAAAGCCTCTTTTCAAAATCAATTAAAGCATAGACTTATATTGTACTGTTGTAGGTCTTGTGTCGATCTCAATGAGTGATTAGTTTTCTGGAGAAGCTATAAGTTATGTGGATCCGCAAAAGAAAAATCCACCCCAGCTTATCAGCTAAATTTTTAAAACCGCCAATCCAATTACGATTGTATTTTAGTAAAGAGTCAACCCTGACATCATGAATTCGAAGATTGTCTATAATCCTATTTCTATAAAAATCAATAAAATAGGTAAAGCGACTGCGCTCTACCTATTTATTTAAAAACAAGTATGACTTAGCTGCAACTTTTAACAAATGTCCATGAACTATCACTACCAGGCAGGCTATTTGTATACCAGTTCGCCTTATAAACATTGCCCTGATACTGAATTTGGTCGCCAGCTTCGTTATGTGTGTAAGGGCCTGCAGGATAATGCTTTCTAACCCAATTTGGATACGTTTTTACCTCAGTACAACTTGTTCCTGTTGTAACAGCACAACCCGAGGAATCGACATCAGTACCTTCTGGTGTATTGGGGCATTGATCTTGTACGTCAATTACGCCATCGCCATCTGAGTCTGTAGCCGCACACCCAATAGAATCTACGGGTGTATTCGGCAGTGTGTTAGGGCATTGATCTTGTGAATCAATTACACCATCTTCATCTGAGTCAAGCGGTGCATTATTCATATCCCAATTTAGTAGAATATCTTTTATCTTCTGCCCCGATGCACTTAGTGAATCCCAGCTACCACCAGGAAGAAAGGTTGATGCACCTTCATCTTTGTCATTTAAGGCCCAATTAGCGTGGCTAATAGTATTTGATTTAAGAAAAGCCATCCACGCGTCAGTTTCGTTGCTATTTACACCACCATTACCATCAGCATTGACTGCGCCCCATTCAGTTGCAAATAAAGCAATCCCATTATTTAAAGCCGTCTGCGCCTTATTTCTAAGTGACTCACCATGCGTACCTGCATAAAAATGTAAGGTATAAGCAATATTGTAGCGATCTATCGGATCTTTTGAGGCAATATCAACATCTTGTGACCAAGTAGGCGTACCAACAATAATTAAATTATCAGGATCTATAGCTCTGATCTTATCAATAACGGTGTTGGCGTAAGGTTTTATATCGTTAGCCCACGATATCTGTAGTGGCTCGTTATAAATTTCATAAATAACGTTGTCGTAGTCGCCATATTTAGTGGCTGCTCGTTCAAAAAACCGGATCGCCATATCAGTGTCGGTATGCGCTTCGTGACTATGAAAATCAATAATGACATACATATCTTCTGCGATTGCTGCATCAACAACTGTATCAAGACGAGTAATATTACCGTCCCAATCGTCATTCAAACTGCCTGAGGTATTTTGTCCGTGACCGATCGCAGCACGAATGATATTAGCGCCAAATTCCTGTTTCGCATTGGCAACCGTTTGCGCGGTATAAAACTTTTCGCCGCCCCAACCTGTATTGCTCCAAAATAAGCTTGAACCAGCAAAGCTCTTTGCCTCATCACCAGCTAATATTTGATTACCACTGACGGTTAACTTTTCAACCGCTGCATAACTTGTAGTGGAACAAGCGAGCAATAATGCCAGTGAAAGGCGCTTGGCTTTATATAGTGTTTTTTTAGGTGTACTTCCAATCGTCATAAAATCGTCCTTAAATTAGGTTACCCATCAGATGTAAACTGATATATCAATAATGTCATTAGCAAAAAACTAACAATACAAAGGTAGTACACTGAAATTATAATACAATAATAAAGAATGATTTACTTTATAAAATAATACTAGCGTAAAAGTAACTAAAAATGACCACTCATAGGCTGTCATCTGCAGGGGGGATACATTCAATAAAAAGCGTGAACGATATACACTTTAGTTTTCGCTAAATACCTTAACCGAAAGCGCTCCATTAATGTTTTAAATATCAATGAGTTGCTCTGTTTGCAACATACTTGCCAATTTTCTCTGTATTGCTGTTCAAGGTCAGCGCATTCATATCGTTAATTTGATACGCTTAACCTATAAAACAATAAATTTTATATAGCTTGGTACGCACTCAAAAAATCACTGCCTACCCTTTATAAAAAACTAACTCGCTAATTATGAGAAACAACATGTATAAAACAAATCTCTTGGCTCTTTCTTTAACTATGGTGTCATTGCCAAGTCTGGCTGATGACAATACCGATTTAAAAAATATTATTGACCAACACTGGCAACATGCAAAAAGCGAAAAAGTATTTTTTCGCACCGACCCCGATGGATGGAAACCCAATGGAAAGCTGGCTCGCTGGAGTGAGCAAGCCATAAGTAAGCGCCAAACTTATAACGACCAAGTGCTGCACAAATTAGCTGCCATTAACCCAAAATCACTCAGTAAAGAACAACTGATGAATTATCGGCTTTTTAAATACGAGCGCGAAACAGAGCAACAAAGTTACCAGTCACTTGATAAGTACTTTCCTATTAACTTTTTAAGCGGCTGGCATACATATTTTGCCGAGGCCCCTGCTAATATGGCGTTTTTAACTACCACCGATTACGACAATTTTTTGGTTAGTTTGAGCGACTACCCACGCTTTAACCAAGAAAACATCAACCTCATGAAAGAAGGCATACAACAAGGCTACACACACTATTGCGAGAGCTTTAAAAATTATCATAAAAGCATCAGTAAACATATCGAAAAAGAGCCACAAAACATTGCCTTGTATGAACCGTTTACACGTATGCCCAACACCTTTAGCCAACAACAAAAAGCAGCCTATCAAGAAAAAGCGAAAGCCCTAATTAGCAATAAGGTGGTTCCTGCTTATCAGCATTTTTATGATTTTTTTGTTGATGATTACATGCCAAATTGCAGAACAGATCCCGGTATTTCAAGCGTTAAAGGCGGGCTTGAATATTATAAGTATGCAGTAAGTTATTACACCACCACACAAGCTACGCCAGAAGAAATTCATGAGCTTGGTCTACAAGAAGTGGCGCGTATTAAAGCTGAAATGCAGGCTATTATTGATTCACTAAACTTTAAGGGTTCGTATGCTGATTTTCTGCAGTTTCTAGCAACTGCTCCACAGTTTTATGCAAAAGACAAACAAGATTTATTAGAAAAAGCCGCTTTCATTACACAAAAAATGTATGGCAAGTTGCCGACCTATTTTGGTCATTTACCACGTAATACGTTTGCTATTAAAGACTCTGCCAGTCGAGGCGCTTTTTATATGCCACCAGCAGATAACCGCTCTGCTGGCACTTACTTTTTAGCTTCAACCCCTTCGTTGCAACCTTTATATAATTTAGAAGCCTTGAGCTTACATGAAGCCATACCAGGGCATCACTTACAAAATGCAATTGCAATGGAACTGGATGTGCCACCATTTCGGCGTACCTTAAGCCATTCAGCATTTGGTGAAGGTTGGGGTCTTTACGCAGAGCGTTTAGGTAAAGAAGCCGGCTTTTATCAAGATCCATACAGTGATTTTGGCAGATTAGGATATGAAATGTGGCGTGCAGTTAGGTTGGTTGTTGATACCGGCATTCATGCATTCGGCTGGAGTCGAGAGCGCGCAATTAACTACCTGAGCGAACATACTGCATTGCCACAAAGTGCCGTAGAAGATCAAATAGATCGTTATATCTCTTGGCCTGCACAAGCGCTTTCTTACAAAATGGGCGAGCTAAAAATACGTGAACTACGTGCAAAAGCTGAAAAAGAACTTGGCGCTGATTTTGACATTCGCAGCTTTCACGACACAGTTATAGGCCAAGGCTCGCTGCCAATTGCAGTACTTGAAGAAGTAATAAATGACTGGATAACGCAACAGCAAAAATAACACCCATTACATTAAATTAATAAGCTATTGCTGAGCTGATATTAGTTAAACAATAGCTTATTATAATCTGCAAGTGTGCTTGCTAGCTCCCCCATGCACAGTTCTAATTTATGCATCCATATAGTTGTATATGGGTTTAGTAAGTTATTGCTTTTATAAAGTTAATCAAAAACATAACACGGCCTGTATGTATGGTGTCTATTTATGGCATTACGGTTTAAAATCATCCACCCGATTACAATTGTATTTGCTTAATTCAGTAAAGAGTCAGCCCAATTTTGCTATCACTGTTGCTGCATTTTAGGTGCTGCATGAGTCATGAAACGCCTTGCTTAACCTTCCTATTAAATGCCATCTTTAATTGCAACCAAGGCCTCCGACGCATTATGACAACGATTTTTTTAAGTAAATCACAACAAGTCGCTCTGCAACAAGCACTTATCAGTAGTAAGCTGCTAAATAGTGATACTGCAAATAGTGATACTGCAAATAGTGATAACCCACCATCTCTTGAGCAACAAGCGTATAGTCATATCGCCGTCACGCTTTACCGCTTTAATTTACAAAAAATAAAATGGCCCTCTTTTTTAAAAACAGCAATAACCACGGCAACCGACAAATGCCCATGGTTAGTCAACGAACTTGTCAGATGCCAACAAGACTTCCAAGCCCAACCTAATGACGCTGTAATGAGTGAACAAAGTGCATTTATTAATGGTATTTTTAGCGAAGAACTCGCTTATATTGACGACTTAATAGGTACGGAGGTGCAGGCTGAATAAAGTTTCTATATCAATACAGAAAAATACATATTTTAATTTCTATATTGCCACCTATTACCAAAATAACTAACAATTACTTTTACTCCCGAGATAAGTTATGATTATTTAATATCTAAACTATTTTTCTGTGAAATTAAAAACAGCCTTTTTATTTTTATTAATGAGTATCTATATGCCATTTTTTAAAACGTTTATTCCTGACTTGGATGAACTGGATTTAAATACACAAAAATTAAACAAGTCATTAAAAGATAAGATAAACCGTCAATGGAAAGACGTCTTTGATCAAACAACGCTTTTACAACTTTATTCATCACTAATTAAAGAATTAAGATTATTTCGTGAAGGTCAAAGCCAACCTGCGAAATTATATTATTTTTTACAGCTATTTAGTTCATCAGATTATAAAGTTATTTTTGACAAAAAATCTCATCATGCTTTACTTACGCACACAGAGTTATTAGAGAGTGAAATAGAGCAGCTGTTACTTGAGACCAACACTCAACTGATCCAAAACCCAACACCTGCAGAGGACGGTGATTTAAGGGAGATGGTGAGTGATTTAATTTCTTTATATTTTTGTCATCCTTCTTATCACAGTGAAGGATATGACGACTTAAAGCGTATTGGTGGCAACTTAGCATTTAAGTTTTTACGCACTTATCCTTACCAAGATACCAGTAACCTTCTAATCAGTTTATTACCATCAGCTTCAGACCCATTAGAGCAATATACACAATTAATTAATGACATTGTATGTAGCGAACAAAACGATGAAAATCGTGATTTACTACTCTATATTTTAGTTAGCGAAATGATTGGTTTTTATACCGAAAAAAGCGACTTTTTCTATAAAAAATCAAAAGAGGTCTTAAAGTTACTTTCAACTCATATTTCACATTGGAGTGATGACCAAATTGATTACTTTATAACTCAAGGCGTCTTGAATGGCTATAGCATATATCCAACTCCAAAAACTAAGATTGCCGAAATAAAGGGTTATATAAAAAAATTAAATGAAGGTAACTACAATGCTCAGGTTATCAAAAAACGAGTTAAAGAATATAACCAAGAAATAGCAAATATTGAAAATGACCCTATTGCCTTTATAAATGCGGGCTATAACAAGGCTGCTAAAATTTTAATGGTGAAAAATAATACCATTACATTTTTAGAGAATCTTTCAAAACTTACTCCAGACAGTAAAACAAAAGTACATCTTGATCAACTTATCGCACAGACTTTAGCCCTTAAAAACACCCCCAAAGTATTTCCTATTAATAAAACGCCTAAGATCAAATTTAGCGACCTGCATTTTAAGTTACTTGTTATCGAAGAGCTGATGTATAAAAAAAATTTATTAACCCCTAAGTTTGACCTTACCCAGTTTATAGCCCAATACCACCTGCGAGAAATTGATAAAGAGCAAGAAGGGTATGAAGTTATACCTGAGGCACTGGCTTATTTTAAAGGGCTTGATATCTCTGAGGAATTGTTAGCGAAAGTCACTTCGTTGACACAAGATTGCGGTGTCGATGGCGGCGCAGATGTTTATGCTCAGATATGGCCTTTTTGGGATCCAGGCTGTGGAGATGAGGTGTTAAAGGTAAGCAATAAAGCATCAAAAGACTTGCCACTGCTGCCTAACTTACAACAAGTCATCGGTTTAGAGCACAGTAATCCATCAAAAAAATTAATTAGCAGCTTTAAAGAACGCCAGATCCAATTAACTGACCAGGATGTTTAATTTTAATCTCTAGGAGTAATAATGTTTAATTCAGCAGAAGAAATTCACCAGCATATTGGCCAATCAATGTTCGACGCATTACCCGAACAGTGGCATAAAGCTTATTGTGATATCGGCCTGAGTCGAGAAAATACCTGTGGTTTTATGGCAGGGACTTACTATACAGGCGGTGAAGAAAAATTTTATAGTGTAGATATAATCGATGGAGTGTTGAAATATTCTCAGTGTGATGAAGCATTTTATGCACTTTATAAAATGATGAAGAAAGACGAATCGGATATACCTTGGAACAAAGCTCGTTTTGAATTAGAAAGTGATGGTAGTTACGACGTTAAAACTAAGTTTGATGAAGATTATATAATCTACACTGGACTAGATGCTGATGCTGCTGAGTTTGACTCATTGAGTCGCGACTTTCATTTAGCCATAGAATCTTGGGAAGGCTTGCCAGATGATATGTCATGCCCATGGAAAAGGGGCAGTTATGATAAGATCATATTTTTGCAAGGCAATTCAGATGATCAGCAACAAACTGAATCAGAGCAAGCAATATTATCATCTTATTGGCAACAAGCCGGTGAAATAAACGAAACATTAGAGCTGAGCTTTTTGAATCCTTATTTAGCAGGTTACCCTCACTGGCATGGCAGCACGCGAGATATTGTTTTGGTTAC
The DNA here is from genome assembly GCF_014164535.1 of Pseudoalteromonas sp. SG41-2. Classification (NCBI taxonomy): domain Bacteria; kingdom Pseudomonadati; phylum Pseudomonadota; class Gammaproteobacteria; order Alteromonadales; family Pseudoalteromonadaceae; genus Pseudoalteromonas; species Pseudoalteromonas sp. SG41-2. Next base: position 67,892 of record NZ_JACJFK010000020.1, read on the forward strand.
ACCACCAGAATGGGAAAATCAAATCGTTGCTACAAGTGGCTTATCAAGTCCTGAAGCACCATTTGAGGTATATCTAGAGACCAATGAACCCATTCAAAGATTCAACAGCTCTTGGCAGATGAACCTAATTCAAACCATTGGCGGTATAATACCCAATATCGATAACTTTAAAGAGCGCCTCAAAAAACACCGTTTTCTTACATTACAATTAGACATGGATGGCGCACCTGAAGAATGGTCAGTAGATCACCCTGACGGTAATATAGGTATGTTTATTGGTTTAGATAATGCGCATATAAATCATGATCATCTTAACTTTTTACCTATAAATATAAAATTAATGCGCCCAGACGAGTTATTGTATTGTTTAGATAAAGCAGCACAAGGCAGAGAGGAAATAGCAGAACTTTATAAGCAGCAAGGCCAAGCAACACTTTCTTGTTTAGATAGAGCCAGTGTTTTACAAAATAACTAATCTGATGTAATGGTCTGCTTCCGATACGGTGTTTATGTGTAATAATTTAATTGTTACACATAAACAAAACCTGCCTTTAATCTGTTGGACTATTTATTTTTAAATAGTTTTAAATTAAAAATAACTCTGTCACTTGGAAACCTGTAGTAACCTGTATTGTCTAAATTAAGCTTAAAGTGATGATAAAATTGGCTTTTCCCAGTCAACTTGATGTTTAGAACCCTTATTCAATGAATTTATTGCTGCCGTGTTACACAAAGTATTGTTTTATGCGGTTTTGTAATATAAGTCACGCAGTTAGCTACAAGTTAGTAAAGCCCAACTGACAATACACACGAGACCATTTAGCCGCAGTAGTACTGCGGCTAAATGGTTTTTTACTATAAATTAAAAGCTATATTTTAAGCTCAGCTTATAATTTACCGGCTCACCGGGTTGAGTCCAAATTGCAGAGTAAGAGTTTGAGTAATATTCTTTATCCAGAACGTTATTTACATTTAACTGTACACTCACATCATCATTAACGTTGTAAGTTGCAAACAGATTCACCAGCGTATACGAAGGTAAGTAATACGTAGGATCAATTGTTTCACCTAAACGTTCACCTTCATACTGTAAAGCTATACCAATAGTCGCATTTAAATCGATTAAGTCATTTAAATCTCTTTTAAGGCGCACATTTGCACTATGTTTAGGGATATTTAGTAATGGGCTACCTTTTGGCAGTTTTACCCACCAATCTGTATTAACCGTATCGTTTGCTGTTTTTGCATCGGTGTAAGTATAGGCAAAATCAAATGAGGTGCGCTCTGTAATATAACCGTGCAAATCAAACTCAACCCCTTCGCTAGTTACCTCTCCTAATGCTGTCGACACACCCGCTTGCAGATCTGTAGTTAGCATATTGCTTTTTTCGGCGCTAAATACGGTAAAGCTACCATTTAGGGTATCGGTGCTAAATTTAATACCCGCCTCAATAGAGGTTGTTGATTCCGGCTTAAATGCATCACCATTTATGTCGTAACCGCTGTTTGGCCTAAAACCTTCAGAGTAGCTGGTGTAATATTGTATATCGTCTGAGTAGGAGTACACTAAACCAACCCGTGGACTAAATGTACTTTGGTCACTCTTAGACTGACTTTGATTGATGTGATTATCTATTTGCTGATCAAACCAATCATAACGGCCGCCCACTTGCATTTTCCATTGCTCAGTGATGTCGATTTGATCTTGAATATAAACCCCGTAACTGTGCTGTACTTCAGTGCTGTTGTAGAAAAGTGAACCTTCGGGTGCTGTTTGCCCATACACAGGGTTATACATATTGATTGCATAGCGCGTATCTTCAAGCGTAGGGCGATATCTGTACCAGAGTTTGTCAAAATCAAACTTGCTGGCGTCGGCACCTATTAATAAATGGTGGGTAAACCCAGCTGCTGTTACGCTGCCACTAAGCTCGGTACGCGCAGAAATATTTTTAGTTTGAAAATCGCGCTCGTTATGTTGTCTACTTAAAGTTTCGCCATCAGTAAAGTAAACCTGCCGCCCTGGTGCCAGTTCTGCATCGCTCGATTCGCTTATAAATTTAGAGTCGCTATAGCTAAACCCATTTAAAAGCGACCATTGCCCTATTTGGTGCTCAAAGGTAAGTTGATGAGAAATCGCATCAACCTCTGTTGGTTTATCACTTGGTTCACCTAAAAAAGTATCAATGGGTAATGCATCTACCTTTCCGTCTACGGCAACAATACCACGGTCAAACGTCACACTTTGGTCGACATATTCTAGTTCATAATTTAACTTTGTTGTGTCGGAAATTAACCATAATATTGAAGGCGTTATCACCGTTTTTTTATTTTCGTGGTAGTCTCTAAAGCTTTCACTTTCTTCAATCGCGCCGTTTACTCTAAAGGCGAGTTGTTCGGTAATTGCATTAGTGTAGTCGCCTTCACCGCGATAACTTTGCCAACTACCTGCGCTTATTTTTACAGAGCCTTGTTCTTCAAATTGTGGCTTTTTAGTAATAATGTTAATAGTACCACCAGGCTCAGAGCGGCCATAAAGTGCAGAGCCTGGGCCTTTCATCACTTCTACATAATCAATATTACTGGTATCACGGGTGCCGCTAAAACTTCGACCAGATGAAAAGCCATTAATTAAAAAGCCTGAAGGAATATTCTCATCACCTACTAAACCACGTATTGCAAAGCTTTCCCACAATCCACCAAAATCATTTTGTTCAGAAATACTCGGCGTTAAATCAAATATATCTGTGAGTGTGGTCACCCCTGCATCATCAAGGTTTTCTGCAGATATAAATTCAATACTTTGTGGTTGTTCACTTAAAGGCACATCGCCGCGAAAAGCTTGCCTAACACCCGAAACAGCTATTTTCTCAATGCTTGATGACGCCGTAGTTGCGTATACTGAAGGTGATAAAATTGCACTTATCGCAATTGAAAGCGCTGATATTTGGATTCGTTTAATTGTATTCATTCTATCTCTTAGATATAACACAGCTTAATCAATTAAGTTTGCACTCAAAAAAATTTTAAATGTAACCTACTAGGCAATTAGCTGAAGATGTAGGCAATAATAGTTATCATTTAGAATTCTATACAAACAAGGCAAAAAACGCTACCCTACTTGCAATAAATATTACAAAGTTATTAAAATACAATTTAAAGAAAAACGAAAATACTAACTTCAGCCAAATTATGGAATAAAATAAATTATATGAATATTTCAGGCAAAACAGAATTAATGTTAAGTATTGAGAATTTAAACCTAGACAAAATTAAGCAGTTCATATACTCCGAATATAAAAGTCTTGCTATAGATGATGAAATGTTTAAAAAAGACAGTACCGGGCGCTCCGCTATATATTATGCTGCTCTGCGAGGAGATGAAGATATCATTTGGTTTTTATTATCACTTCTACCCGGAACCGGTATTTTTTGTAAACGTGGGCAACTATTAGAATCAAAAGATAACCAAGGATTGACCCCAGAGGAGTTTGCTCAAGTAAATGGAAACGATAAAATATATAAGTTACTTTGTTCTGAAAGAATGAGGATCGAGTTTTTCGAATAAATTTCAGACACGCGCTATCAAAATGCCTTGGGCGACTAACTCTTTGTTACTTAAATGAGTATAGGTAAGGGGTTGTAAAAAACGCAGTAGTTTTACTTAATTTTCACTTCCCCACAACATCTTAAACCAAGACGTTTTTATAATCCCAATAAAAATAAACCGCGAAATAAAATACCAAAGCAGGCTGAACAGCACACCAAAATAATTGACAACACCACGAACCGTTCATTCTTAACTCATAATAAGATTAAGTTCATAAACTGCTTGTGTAGTATTGAATTGCACACAAAAATGTAGTGTAACCAATTGAAAATATTTGTAATATATAAATTCATGGAGATGGCAACTTCAGCTCCTGCGCGGCTTACTCGCTTTCTCATCATGCTATTTCTTGCTAGTATAAAAATATTAATAACACGTTATACGCTACACTCATAATCGACAAGGAAAGATATGTCAGAATCATTTATTAAAGCATGCGCTGACGGTAATCGCCGTATTGCTCAGTTGCTCTTATCACAAGAAAAAGACCTTGATCCTAATTATACTAATTCGCACGGCTGTACAGCATTGCACTATGCATCGGCTAACGGATACGTTGATATAATGTCCGAGCTATTGGAAAGTGGAGCAAAAATTGACTATGAAGATCATCAAGGTAGGACGGCTTTATTTATGGCTATAAAGGCTCGACAAAAGCCGGCAGCAGAGTTGCTACTTGAACTCGGAGCCCGTCCTGATATTAGTGATTACCAAGGTAATAGTCTACTTCACCTAATCGCCATAACAGGCCAAAATGCGTTATTAAGCCCTTTAATTGATGCCGGATTAGATATCAATTTAACCAATACAAATTCAGACAGTCCATTATTACTGGCGGTTAGTAATCGAAAACGTGATGTTGTAAGCAATTTATTAGATCAAGGCGCCGATATTGACCACAGTGACAAAAATGGTAATAACGCGTTATTGATAGCAACAGCATTAATCAATAAACACTTAGTCACTTTGCTACTAGAACATGGTAGCGATATAAATATCGCTAATGACGATGGCTATACACCGTTATTCATTGCCTGCACTAAACACAACAATATGCTTGTTAAATACCTGCTAGAGCAAGGTGCTGATCCGCTTATCGAATCTAATGAAGGCGTATCGTCTATTTGGCTTGCGTGTGCTAATAACCAAAAAGATATCGTCTCAGCATTTTTAAATGCAGGCGTCGATGTAAATTACAGTAAAAATACCAATAAAGAGTTTGTACTCAATTCATATTTAGACTTAGTTATCGAACAACTAAATTATAGTAATGATAACTATCATGCAATTAGCTGTGAAGGCGAAAGCCTAATACATGTTGCAGCTAAACAAGGTCACTTAAGTATGATTAAGCTATTACTTGAGAAAGAGGCTGATATTGATGCACTTGATGCCGCAGGTAGTAGCGCATTACATTATGCTGCGGTAGGCGGTAAAAAAGATATAGTGAAAGAATTAATAAAACACGGTTGCGATACATTGATTTATAACAAAGCTGAACAACAAGCTATTGATTATAGTAATCAAAAAGGGTTTAACGAAATCACCGAAATGTTATTAATAGCAAAACAGGCGCAACAAAATGGATAGAAAAGAACGCCCATTACTTGAAATAATCGCACGCGATATGAAAAAAGGTTATTGGAAAGCCGCCGATGCTGCACGCTACGCACCCATGCTATTTCCTCAAGTAGAACCCAGTGACCATGTTCGTAAAGCGGTTGCTGCGATTGCTCTGCAACAATCTCGCGCAGAGCAACTTAAAGCCCTTCAAGCACTCGTGATAAAAGAGCGTAGCAGTAAAGATTTCCTTAAAGAGTTTGAAACACTGCTTAATAACAAACGTGATCGGCTAATGCCTGCAACCGACCAAGACAAAGACAGTAGCCACTTTCGCGATATTATTATGATGCTACTAGCGACAAACTTTGCATCACAAAAAAGCAGCGTCACTATCACTGCTGATTTAAGTGATTTGTATCAACGTATTTATCCTCAACAAACCGATGAATTTAGCACCGATTCCAGTGCTGAAGCCGTAGTGACTGAATATATAATGGGTGCCCTATTAAAACTCGCGCCTGATATAATTTAAAGCAAGGATGATTAATGACATTGCAGCAAGCACTCGAGTCGAAGGATTTTAATCTCGCGACACAAATAGCAAAAATCCTCAGCGATAGCGAAATTATACAAGTATTGAATGAGACGTTTGTTTTACAAAATCTACATGCCTATTGGCTTGCCTTGGATTTTTGGCTGCTATTAGATGAAAAAAATATCGTGTCGCTCGATTTGCTAAAAAATATGGGGGACGAGGAGGAAGTCGATTTTAATAACATTGATATTGAAAGTCTCATCAATTCAACAACCGAAAAACCAAAACTGAAAGTCGATCAAAAAAAATCATTTCCACTGCTAATATTAGAAAATGAATTAAGGTACTTTGAACATAAAAGCGAAGAAGAATGTGCCATATTAGTTAAATTTATAAACGCTTGTAGAAATTTAAATGCCAAAGGGGGAAAATTATTAACACAAGCGCTTTCACCTAACACACCACTGTCGATTCTCGATGCCTTAATTGAAAAGGGGTGTGACCCTATATACGAGAATAACGCTCAACAAAACTTTCTTTTTAATATAGTGAAATGGCGTAAACAAGTAGACATAGATACGTTTAAAAAATATCTAACCTATTTTATAGACCAAGGATTAGATATTAATCACCGTGATGTAATAGACGAAACCCCTATCATTGCTTTAATTAAATCAGGTGAAGCAACACAGCGTATAGACGTTATGATCGAGTTAGGCGCTGATATACATATTCAAAAAACGGATATTGATGGCTTTGATTTATTAGAAATAGCAGTTACAAGTTACAATCCCGATTTTGTGAGTGCTTTACTTAAGCATGGACTCGCTTTTGATTATGAAAAACAAGATAGAGAAGGCCATAGTGTATTATTTCGCTTTACAGACCATGGGGTTAGAAAAGATCAATTAACGCTATTTTCTTTATTACTACAGGGACAGCCTGATCTTTATCAGATTAATCACGACAGTAGATGTGAAAAGCATTACTCTACCCCAATGGAAAATTTAGTAACAGAAGCACACCCAGACGCATTAAAACTGGCGTTAGCTATGCTTCGACCAGACATCAACCAAACCGATGAGGAAGGTAACACACCTTTACACCTTGCTGCATCTAATTATGTACATGAAGCAGCCCGAGCGGTTGTTAATTTAGAACGAATAAAAATACTTATAGCGTATGGGGCTGATGTCAACACACTAAACAACAAGGAACAAACACCTGCAGCTTGTGCCAGTGATGATGATAAAAAGGCCGATATACTGGCATTTTTATTAGCAAAAGAACACCAAGCAAAGTGAAATACGAGATCTATAACTAAATAATAGTAATATTCGTATCCGAAGCTGATCATTAAGGATAAAAAGATGATAAAGCGTTTTCTAAGCTTACTTGTTTTATGCCCCTTACCTTTAATTGCTTGTCAATGGCAACCTGATGACTTAATCGGAAGCTACCGAAGTTTGGGGCACTCCTATTTTGATACCTTTGCACTAGAGAGAGAAGATATATTTCATTCATGGTTACACCAAAGGCCTGAAATGACGGCAAAGTGGCAGCTTGATAAAAATTGTATATTGGTAATACGCAGTGAACACTTAACACACCCAATCAAGCTCACCTTAATTGCATTAACAGTCAATAAAGCAGTGTTTAGTGATGGTCAAACTAAACAGCACTATCAACGCTTAAGTGCACAACAAAAAACAGCCAAGTAAATTAACCCTAGACACTAATTTAGAGATAACGAATGAGATTGACTAATTTAAAACACCTGAGTCTATACTTAATTTTGCTATTTAATATATTTGCTTTTCAAAGCTACGCCTCTGAGCCTGCTATTTTTTCAAAATACAGCAAAGCGTTAACTTTAGTTGAGCAAAATCCTGAGCTATATCGCTATCGTTTCAACGGGCCAATTACAATACGTGGACTACTCGTAATTCAGCTTGATATGGCAAGCCCAACTCAAGCAAGCGGCGATATTATCAACATCCGTATTATTCCAACTCGATTAGCGCGCAGTAAGTTGCCCGCTATCATTCATGGACGTTATACATCGTCGATTGAGGCTATTTTTATACGTTTATCAGCTCCCCAATTAGACGAACTATTTGCAGGTAAAGAAAACTGGCAACGTTTAAGTCATGGTACAGAAAGACTTATAAAGCAACCCGTAGAAGTCACATTTAATGATTTTAGCGCATCGGTAGAATGCGACAGCCGCACCTACACCGCAACCATTAACACCATAGCAGCTATAACAGATAAGCGAGTCGCTGCATTATCTAAGCTTGATATAAGCGGCTGTTAAGCCACCTTAAATTAAAGCCGTGATTATTAATAAAGCACTACGACACATATAATTTAACAGGAGTACACATTGATTTTTGCCATTGATTGCCAATATTACGACGACACAGCTATTGCTGCCGGTATCTTATTTGAAAACTGGCACGACGAAGAAATAACAGCAAAGCAAGTCAACACCATTGAAAATATTGCTCCCTATGAACCGGGGCAGTTTTATAAACGCGAGTTACCGTGTATTTTGTCCGTACTAAAATCTTTAGATACTCAACCAGATATCATCATTGTTGATGGCTATGTCACTTTAAGTAGTGCACAAAAGCCAGGTCTGGGCATGCACCTTTATGAAGCACTTGAACAACAGATTCCCGTTATTGGCGTAGCCAAAAGATCATTTGTCGATACACCAAAAGAAGCTGGAATTTTGCGAGGAAAAAGTGAAAATCCTCTTTATATAAGCAGTGTGGGAATTGATCTTGAACAAGCAAAAGAACACATACTGCACATGCATGGTAAAAATCGCCACCCAACCTTATTAAAATACGTTGACCAGCTAGCTAGAGGCATTGTTACCTAAAACGAATAGCAAAGGTATGGATGTAAAAACTGTGTAAATACCCGTTAGATATAGGGAACTAATTGCTCCTTAAATTCTATTATAGTAAGACTCAGATCCCGAGAGAGCCATACAGTTTTTATCTAAGCGACAAGCACTCACGGCAAGCCTTATTTAATTGCTGAAGTGCTTTTGAAAAGATTCTCAGTTTTATATTATAGCCAAATTTTTCAAAGTATTGCGCCCCAAAACTAAAGCCAGACAGCACTTTTCTATTTTTTAACGCGATCAATAACGTGACATTCAAGTGGCCTTTTTCATAGCAACGACAATGAGGTAAATAATAGCCATGACTGCGAAGCACCTTTAGTATATTTCAAGCTTACGCTGCTGCGAATAGCTTTTCCTCGAAGGTTATTCTTCTTTCTTTGTTTACGTTTTGATTTAAAAAAACTGCACACAACAATTGATTCTAAGCGACCTAACTTCTTTGATGCATATTTAGACTTGATACAAAGCTATATACGAATCATTTTTTTAGATAGACTATCAAGCATCTTTACAAGGAGGAAAATATAGATGCAATTTATAGACCCTTTTCCAGTCAAATGCGAGTTTTGTCAACACTTAGCTTATTATCCGTTAACCCCGCTTAAGGCTGAAAAAGCAGCCTGTACAGCTTGCAAAAAAGTTTTACGGCAGACACCTCGTGATCTTCGTAGATCCAGCCGTAAACATGGAATTGAAATTTGGCCTACAGCTCTTATATTTGAAGTTATGCTGCAGTTCGATATTGACTATGATTTGGTTAGCGACGATGAACTTAATGAGGAAACAACCCTATCAACATTTATTGAACTAATGCAAAGAGCTGATCCAAGTATTTCCGCGCGTGACCTACTTAACTTTGATATGTTAGACACTGCTCGCTCTACCTGTAATGAAGAACAATTACTAACGCTAAAGCTGGAGGAGCTGTCTTTACTGTCTCATCCTAAAGAGCCGTTACCAGACAATAATTCTCTTGCAGATCCAAATGTCAAAGGCATTGAGAAAAGTGAACTGCAAACGATGTATAAACAGCGTCGAAAAGCACGACAAACCCAAGATAAACTTACCCCGCGTCCTTCAGCTGAAGAATCCACCGTTGAAGTTAAGGCCCCTAATGCTAATAAATACTCTAACTTTTGGCAAAAACAAAGCGAAGAAAACCACGCGGATATAGATAAGCCATTAACCGATGAGGAAATTCAAAATACTGTGAATAATTTGGGATATACGCTACCCATACTCTATATACAGTTAATGAAAATACAAAATGGTGGCTATCCACAAAACACGCTCATTCAACTCAATGAAGAAAAACCATCTAACTATAGTATCAGCGAGTTTATTAGGCTAGATTCTATCGCTGCAGAAAGTGAATATATGAGAAACGAATGGGGTTATCCTGATATCGGGCTATATATTTGTAATTGCCCTTCGGCAGGGCACCACTTGGTTGCTTTAGATTACACTGAGTGCGGGCCTACAGGTGAGCCTACAGTGGTACATGTCGATCAAGAAAATGACTTTAAAAAAACCATTCTTGCTACAACTTTTGAGCTGTTTATTAGTAAACTACAATATGATGAAGATTAACCTCATGAAATGTGTCATTGCTTTAGAATACTCTGTAACACTTTTTATATAACTAGCTTTTTAGATTGAGACACTATCAGCTCGCTGAGTGTGGTTTATGTTATTGGATTTACCTTTTGAGTTAATCTAGAACAAGCAAATTTAATGCAGTGCGCGCTACTTTAGCGCCCTCTATATTTTTTCAGCATTAATTAACTCAATAAGTAATTGACTATAAAAGCTAGAGCTTTAACGTATAAAGTCAAGATTTTATCTCTTTGGTTTTGTTACTAGTACGGGTTTACATGTTGTAATAAAAGCCACGTTAAGTGGCTTTTATTACAATGTTAGCGCTACAGGTCTATTTGCCAGTTGAGTTGACACCAAGGGTGGTTATCGTCAGCTAAAATTGATGTCAATTCTTCGATATCTAGCTTAATCTCTTGTTTTACTTCGAAAGCATCAGGGTAGCGTTCTGGTGGACCATCCATAGGTTTATCGAGTTTTACACCCACCCAAGTTAAGCGCCCTACTATGTGACTCATGGCTAACTCTTGCCAATCAGTAAATAATTGTTGCGCAATTTTACCTAGCACTAGCAAATAATACCAAGTTTCTTGTTCTGTAATTAAACCAGTAGTATACGCACACCGGCATAGAAATGCAGAACGACCCACATCAAAACCTTTAATCCCACAGTCAGATAATGAAACATTATGCTTTTGAGCCCATCCACTAACCATATATTCATTACTGTTTTTATCGTTGTTTCGATTCAAGTAAAAGTGTTCAATAAATAAATCATAACGCACACTTTCAATCAAACGGCTCATAAACTCGCTGCTACGAGCTGTATCTAAAAAAATATTTAATGTTTCAACTAAATCAGCTTTAGTATGTATACCATAACTATTTTTTAATACTTTTACATTGCCATTAATAATCGCTTGTAGTGGGTACGTTTCACTCTTATGTAATAAGCAATCCAGTGAGTAGCCATTTTGCATCGATAAGTAGCCTGATAAGCTGATTAACCATTGCTTTTGTTCATCGGTTAACGATTGACTTTGCAACATTAAGTCTTCTTGATTATTGTCCATCAACTCTCTCCTTTGTATCTTGCAATTGCTGGCATAAAGCTTTGCACTGCTGTGCATAAGGTAACCCTTGTTCGATAAGCGCTTCACAGCATTTAATAGCTGAATTTAAAGAATGAACGGCATATGGATGAGTATTATATTCGTGGGCAGCTTGTTGAAATGCAGCTAAAGCCGTGTCATATTGGTTTAACTCTAAAAGTGCGCACCCTTTAAAATAATATGCTTGTGGTGCTGCACGTAAACCTTTAATCGCTATATCAGCTAACATGATGCAGGTGTCAAAGTCTTGCTGGTCAAACGCGGCCTCCAAAAACTTTAAACAATCACGCGGGTTGTAAAGCATAAGTTGTTTAATTTCTTTTATATAATTAAGTACGTTACGTTGAAAATCATCAACAACACTTGTATCCGCATAAGCAACTAATTCGGTGTCACGAATATATAATATAGCCAGTGCAAAAATTTGCAGTGATTCAGTATGCCCAAGAGATTCTACTGGGCGCCTCACTGAATCGTCTTCTCGGGTTAGCTCAAGTATGTCCATTTCTTGCTCTGAGTAACAACGTGGTTTTGTTGAACCAGGGAAAAAATCCGTTTTATAGAAATCCTGAAAACTAGCAATATGCTCTTGTAATGTATCAACTAAAACTTCATATGTGATTAAATCGTAGCAATATCTTAATAAATCAACAACTAATGGCCATCCCCACAGCTGGCGTTGATTGTATAAATCAATAAACACTAAAAACTCAGAGTAGGCTTCTTCAAAACGGTGTAATTTACATAAGCAAAGCGCTTGTAAATAATTCGCTTGTTCTACAAATATCGGTTTGTATTGCTCGGTGATTGACAACGCATCCTGATATCGTCCATTTTCATACAGTAAGGTCGCAATTTTTATCGCGTTTTTAGCTTCATCAGCTCTCAACTCTCGAATATATCCGCGTCTTGCTGTAATTAATGCAACTTCAAGCTCCATATCACCAATAGCAGCTAGTTTTGCATCTAAATAAAGATATGCCTTTTCATAATTATTAAGCTTTAAATAACATAAACCAATATATTTGAACATTACCTTAGTACATAGTACGCGGTAATTATGTTCTTGCTTTAAATAAAGTGCGAGTGCAGCCTCATAATTTTTTAATTTATACTCAGCATGTGCTTGGTAATTTAACAGATCTTCCTCTGTTTGTGGAATTGTCAGAGGTTCAAGTATACGTTTAATGGCGCTATAGCTATTAAGCGTCCATAAATACTTAACTATATAATTATAAAGGGGAAAGTCATTTTTAAACTCAGGTCCAATTTGTTCAGCAACATTTTCTAAATCTTCTGTAGTCAATGTGTCGTATAAACATTTATCTTCAATATAGTTACGTATTTCAAGATGGCGTTGAAGATTTTTAAAATCAACATGTTCTGAAATACCGACCACTAAACCGTCATGTATTCTCTTTGGTAACGTTTTTATATAACCCGACAATGCAACCGCAATTTGACGCGTAGTATCATCGCCACTGATAGATAAGCTGCCAGAAATACTTAAACTGGTATCTAAAAATGTCCAGATATTTTCAGGTAAAAAATAGTGTTTAGAAAAAAAGTCGAGTAAGTTGACAGTCAATGCATTACTTTGATTAACATCCCAAAATATCGGCGCCGCGAACAACATTTTCCATTGTTCTAAACTGTGCCTAACTGAAATATCACTATAAAGCTGTGTTAAGGCAAGGTTGAGTTGGGATATTGTTTTAATAGTTGAAAATTCAACGGGTTTGTCATCATCAATATCGTGATTGGAGCTAGGTGGTGGCTCCGAAAAAACTTCATCCTGTGTGTCTTCAATATCAGTATCTAGTTGCGGCTGAAATGCTTTAAGTGATGCATCGTGCCAACTAGCTGAATTATCATTTGCATCATCATCACTTTTTGAGATTTCTTCTAGTGCTTGATCATACGCTTTACGTAACGCTTTAAACTCTTCAGGGAATTCTGTTGGCGGAGTTTGTTTTAGTAACTGCGTATAAGCTAATTTTATAGCCCGCTTATCTTTAGTTGGTTCAATACCTAATAGTATCCAATGGTACATTTAGTTTACTCTTATGTTGTGGGCACAAATAATAGAATGCATGTTAATAAGAAATATTCAAAAACATTTTTATACGCTCTTTGGCAGCGTCAATTTTATGATTATCATGGGTTTCTAACGCGCGATCAAAAAGCCCAATGCTTTCACCAACCTTTCTACGTTTATCACCTAAGCTCTCTTGAAACATGCGATCGAGCTTTGCTTTAAAAGCGGTATTGGCAAGTTTATTTTTTGGGAGTATTTTTAAAGCTTGCAGTCTTGAAAATTGCTCTTGCAATTGATTTTGGTCAAGCTCTTTCACGTTCTCACCAACATAAGTACGATAGGTTTTTTCAGAATCCTTGTTTTTAACTTCCACTTCAATCACACCATTGAGATCATAAGTGTAAGTTATATAAAAAGACTGAATTTTGTTCAAAGGTTCAAGTGTAATGTCTAATGTACCCATTAATACATTATCTTTAGGTAGGTAATTTTCACCTTGATAAATCTTAATCAAAACACTTTCTTGACTTGGATGTCTAGAAAATAAAGAGCGCGTTTCACTGACCGGGATCGTAGAGTTACGCTCAATAATGGGTAAAAACTCAGGTTGGTTATGCTCGTTAGATATCTCAACGCCCAGTGTAAATGGGCAAACATCAGTCATGATTACATCTTTGAGCTGAATATTACGCTCGTTCATACTTGCTTGAATGGCAGCCCCAATAGCAATAGCATGATCTGGGTTGTATTGGATTTGTGTAATACGCGAAAATACATGATTAATTTGTTGACGAAAAATAGGCATGCGGGTCGCACCGCCGACAAAGATAAGACCTGCAATATCATCCATCGATAATTTTGCATCAGACATCGCTCTATGAATAGGAAACTTAATACGCTCAATTAAATCATGACAAATATGGCCGAAATCGTCTTCACTTAGGGTATAAGTTAAAACATCGCCTTTGTATTCAAAATCAAAACTGGCAGAGTCATCTATGGTTAGCTGACATTTTAATTGATCACATAAAGACCATATATTTCTTCGCTCACTTTTGGCTAGACGGTACGGTTGGATATCATTTTTGCCAAATACATCGTCGACAATAGCTTGGGTAAAGTCATTACCACCGAGGTAATTATCGCCTCCAGAGGCGTGAATCTCAAAAATGTCATTAAACACTTCAATAACTGATACATCAAATGTTCCACCACCGAGATCAAGCACTAAATAAGTGTTATCTGAATCTTTATTATCTAATCCATATGCAAGGGCTGCGGCGGTTGGCTCGTTAATTAAGCGCTCAACCGTTAAACCAGCAAGTGAAGCCGCCTGCTGTGTAGCTTGCCGTTGTTTATTATTAAAGTAGGCTGGTACTGAAATAACAGCTTCAGTAATGGGTTGTTGTAAATATACTTCAGCTTGCTCTTTAAGGTGCTTAAGTAAAATAGCCGACAGCTCTATTGGGGTATAAGATTGTTCTTCTAATTGATAAACTTTATCTGTGCCCATAAAACGTTTAAATTCAGACACCGTCAACTCAGGATGAGTCGCTAAACGATCCCGCGCAGCTTGACCTACCAATACATAGTCATCTGAAAAACTCACAATAGAAGGCACTAGAACATTGCCCTCAGAGTCAGCGATAAGTTTAACACCACTATCTTGCCATACAGCAACAACACAGTGTGTCGTTCCCAGATCAATCCCTATCTTCATATTACTCCCCCGTTCATCGGAACATTCTTAAATCGTTTTATATATATTAAAACCACTATTTAAAAATCACTTATTATACTAACATTGATTGTTATATGTAAAACCCATCAAAATAAGAAAGTGCAATAAAAAAGCCTATTTTTTCACTGCGTGTAATTCAGGCCAAAAAGATGTTCGCCATGACAAATTAACCCACTATTAATCAAGGAGATAAGAACAAAAATATAAAAGATAAAATGATTAATCTAAGAAATTAAAGATAACAAGAGCTCCATTAACTAATTAAAACGAGCTTAAACATATTCAAATATTAACATTAATCAATTGTAAGTTTTAAGCTATTTTAAATTAATACTGAGTTAATCTTACCGTGATATACTAAGTTTATTTTTTACTTTATTAATAAGATTCTCATGCAAAATATCTGTGCGTATAACGATACTTTAAAAACCAAAAAATGGCATGACCTTCATTTTCCAGCAATAGAAATCACCAATTTGCCGTCTTTTTCACAAGATGAAAGCTACATCTTTAGTGACTTACTTCATCAAGCAGTAAAAGATCGAACAGACCAAGATGTTCTCAAGCTTTTCTTAATAACACCTGATACTCAATTGAGTAATCATTTTTATATGGTTGCCTACTTACAAGATAAGACTATTTTTACCGCCGAAGTGATCAACACCCCGCTATTTTCACAATGGTTAACAACAATTGATAGAGAAAGAAGAAAAGGCGTAGAACCTAAATCTAAGCTGTATGATCTTGCCAGTAATAGTCTATCTAGTCGCCCAATATCAAGAGCATTTGCTGAGCAAATATTCACCCATACTGGTGAGTTTATTGATGAAAATATTCCTAATGCATTTAAAGCAGAAGAATTAGCGCAACAAAAAATAGATTACATCACCCCATTTATTAACTTTGATTCCCATGAAGACTTTTCTTTAGTAAAACAAAATTTAACTCAATTAGTTGAGTCTGAGGGATTAAAAATAATAGAGCCCATTGATAATAAAGCGATTTATCAACAATTTAAAACGCAAGCTGGTTTTGAGTTTCCCACTATTTTAAAAGACTTTTTAACACTGCATAATGGCATTGAAAAAACAGGTTTTATGAATGCACAGACCATACTAAAAGAATGGAGTGACTGGCAAACACCATATCAAAAATGGACGCAAGAGGACTTGCTCGATACTTACAGCAGTAACGATGGCACAGTACTGCCTTTATATTGCACCCCCTATTGGATCCCCTTTTTCGACCAAGGTTGTGGTAATTTTTATGCCATAGATCTTGCACCAAACAGTAAAGGAAAACCTGGGCAGGTAATTAGTTTTGGCGCAGACCAAGAAAGCGGCTATCTACAAGCGCATAGCTTAGCAGAACTCATTGCTGGTTTTATCCATAACGAAGATTAACACCAACTTTTAACGACGTATCTTGGCCCATCGTTTAGTTGTAATGATGGGCTTTTTTATAAACTAAAACCTTTTACGTTGAAATAAAATCGTCTTGAAAGCTTAAGCTTTGTTGAACGACTTTACCGTTTGCTTGCATGTCGTCTTGAATATACTTTAACAGTCCATTCACGCAGATTGGCATTTCCCACGCGCTGGCTCCGCTCTCCATTTCAGAGAACTTTAATTCAGGCCTTAAATTGGCTGTTCCAGGTAAGAACACATTAGCAATTTTTTTATTGTACTTATGTGCAAATGCGACAGTGTGAGCACTGCCACTTTTAATTTCCCACTCGATAGGTAGCAGCGTATTACAAAGCGCAGCCTGTATTCGATTTCGTCTAACAAAGTTTTCGGCACTGTATAATTGTTCAGGCAGGTATTCTGTTACTACTGTGCCACCACGATTTAATATTTGCGCTTTAAGTGTGTTAGAGCCTTTAGGAAACTCAACGTATATACCATTACCAAGAACCGCAACGGTGGGAATGTTATATTTTATCGATTCTGTATGTGCTATTTGATCGATACCCAAAGCTAAGCCACTGACTGTAACAAGCCCTTTATTTGCCAATGCTGCGATGACTATTTTCGCTAAAATTACACCATCTGTTGATGGCTTACGAGTACCTATCACTGATACGGATTTTTTATGTAAGTTTTCAATTGGACCCTGAACAAAAATCCAATGAGGTGCATCATCAATTTTCTTCAACTCTTGAGGAAAAAGCTCCTGCTCTCGGAACAAAAGTCTTACATTATCAGCATGAAGAGAACGTGCGCGCGCTAAGCCAATTGACCAAAGTTGTTGTTGATATGCTTGCCATTCAATATCATCAGGTAATGACACATTCAGGTGTTTAGAAATTTCATCAGCATTACTCGCTTTAAGTAAATTTTTAAAGCCTAAGCCTGACTCTGCTATTTTGTGTAATACCCAATACCCAACGCCGCTTAATGAAGTCAACGCGAGAAAAGCCACAGTTTCATTGCGCCAATAGCCTTTTTGCTGTTCTTTACTCAACGCCAAATTCCATACAACTGTTTAATTTAAAACGCGCTGATTTTTACAGTATTATCAATCAAAGGCAAGGTAAACCAACTGCCTCGGTTGGCACACCTAAAATGCCAAAGCGCTTGTTAAAAACGCAAACTTACTCGTTTAATAACTCATTAAGCGTTGTTATGTTTTTATCTTGCGATTCATAAACAGTATCAAATGGCTCACTTGACCAATCGCCGTGTTTACTTTGCCATGCAAACCAAGCAGATGAAATAAACTCAAACTCTTGCATTTCCTCCACCTCTTCACCGGCTAAAAAGTTAATTAACTGCGCTAACGTACAGTGCCCACTATCAACCAACGTTAACACCTCTGTTCCCATTAGCTCTGTGTCGTCATCGAGTAAAATGATAACAACCGATTCTACAATCAGTTCATACTCCTTATATTCCATTATTGGCGTAACGTATGACTCATCTTGATGGCCTAATAAAATACTGGCGTAATTATCACTAACTTGACCATTTTTAAAAACTAATTGTTGATTCATTTATTTATTTACCTTAACTGCCATGATCGACTTATCTTATTCTTTAAATTATCAAATTTTTGGGTTTAATTCCTAAAGTATCCCCAGAATTAGCCTTTATATATCAATGAACTAATAGTATTAAAAAATGTGGGAAGCGAGGGAACATTCATGGTGTTTTGTGATCTTATGAATCGCTTAAAAACAACAGAGCTAA
>NZ_JACJFK010000021.1:0-85310 GCF_014164535.1 Pseudoalteromonas sp. SG41-2
TAATTTAAGTTGGTAATGTGATGTAGTATATTTTGAAACTGCTTGGAAGCCATATTGCACCTGCCGTTGTTGGGTTTCAGTACATTAACTATAGTTCACCAACACCGAAAGACAACATAGCCATAAAAAAACAGTATCTAGCATTTGCTTTAAGTAATCAAGAGTCGGTTAGTTGTTTTAGAATATCAGCCATAACTTGATTGTTATATTGATGGACGATGCGTTGACTCTTAAAAAGCTGTGGTAATTCAATTAACAAAACGACGATGATTAAAAATACGCCAAAGCTATAAATAGTGAGTATGCCAATTAGCATCAGCGTTAAATTCACCGCACCACGTTGAAATCTACCTAAGTAAAAGTGGTGTAAACCTGCGGCAAAAAACCAATTCAGTACCGCATAAGTATCAGGGTCTTTAACGAGACGCTTTTCTTGCTGGTAAAATAGTTTACGCTGTTCAGGGGACAATGCATTTACTTCTGAACGAAGCTGCTCTTCTTGAGCATTTAGTTGTTCTGATGTCATGGCATTAATAAGAAGCCTTAAGGAAGTGGATCGGATTTTACGGTTACACAGTCGGGGTTATTGCAACGCCGTATTCTTTTTACGCCAATAAACAGACCTTTCACTAGCCCATATTTAGTAATTGCTTGATGAGTAAACTCTGAGCAGGAAGGACTGAAATTACAACTAATATTAAAATGTGCCTTAGCGCCGCCATTTTTTTGATAGCGGCGAATTGCACTAAGCGTCATTGCTTTAAGCACGGTTTCTGCCTAACGTTAAGATCACAGCTTCGCGTGACCAAAATAGCAAAAAACGTTTGCTTTCGATAACCTGAAATACCAGTTGCCAGCCATTTTGTGCTTCATCATTAAGTGTTGCTTCTAGCCTTTTAAGTGGTAACCCGCTCGAACCTAGCAGCAATGTGCCACAGCCACCTTCAACAACATGCAATACTTTATATTCATTAAAATTAGACATCGAGTTTCCTATAGTTTGTTTTTTTTGATAGATAATTCTGTGATTTTAAAAGTGACACCTGAGACTAACCAGATATGATTTTCAACCTAATATAGCTGATTTTTGTATCATTTACTTAAAAAACAGCTGTTTTTCAATTTTTTTCGCAACTTTTTTCTAAGCCGATTTATCAACGCTAGTACAGTTACTTAGGGTCACTTAGCTCTCTTCATTTTAGCCTATTCACAGTTTGTCAACCTTGAATTATCAGTTCCATTACTTTAACCTTTATTTTTATTGAACGTTCAATTAATAAAAATATGCCTAAAGTTGGAATGGAACCTGTCCGTCGTCAGCAGCTAATTGACGCTACTATTAGTTCGGTTGCTGAATTTGGCTTACAAGCAACAACCATTAATAGTATCAGTAAAAAAGCAGGATTATCGTCGGGCATTATTAGTCATTATTTTGGTGGTAAGCAGGGCTTGATAGAAGCCACTGTGCGTTATTTATTAACCAATCTAAAACACGAGCTGATCAAACAAGTAACGCCAACAACGACCCCTGAGCAAAGGTTAATGCTGATAATAGAAGCTAACTTTGCCAGATTACAACAGCGCAGCGATACCACTAAAACTTGGTTAAGCTTTTGGGCGCAATCGATGCACGATGTTCAGTTGCATCGCTTACAGAACGTAAATAGCCGACGACTTCTTAGTAATTTAGTCAGCTCATTTAAACAATTGATGGGTGATGATGAAGCCAAACTTGCAGCGCAATTATGTGCGGCAATGATCGATGGCTTATGGTTAAGAGCGGTACTAAGTAAGTCTGATCAAGATCAATTTGCACATTGTGAACAGCTAGCAAAAAACTTTGTATGTTCACTTATCAAACAGTATGGAGCTTAATGTGACAACACCTGTTTATCAAAACTTTATCAATGGTCACTTTTTAAAAAATCAAAGTGGCGAAACATTTGCAGTTAAAAACCCAGCAACAGATGACGTAATTTATTATGTAGAAGTGGCAGATGCGTTTATTCAAAATGCGGCTATTCAAAGTGCTAAACAAGGATTTGCTGCATGGTCAACTATGAGTCCGATTGAACGTAGTCGTATCTTACTAAAAGCGGTTGCATTATTGCGCGAGCGTAATGATTTACTTGCAAAAATAGAAGTGCTAGATACCGGTAAACCATGGCAAGAAGCCGAGTGTGTTGATGTGCAAACTGGCGCTGATGTAATCGAGTATTTTGCAGGGCTAGCACCTGCCCAAGTTGGCCAGCAGCAAATGGTTGGCGAAGATTTTTATTATACCCGTAAAGAGCCATTAGGGATTTGTGCCGGAATCGGTGCGTGGAACTACCCGCTGCAAATCGCTTGTTGGAAATCAGGCCCAGCTTTGGCTGCCGGAAATGCATTTATTTTTAAACCTTCTGAAGAAACGCCACTTGGCGCAATTAAGCTTGCCGAAATATTCATCGAAGCGGGTGTACCTGCAGGCGTGTTCAACGTGGTGCAAGGTGCAGCAGAAGTTGGCCAGTGGTTAACACAATCAGCTGATATTGAGAAAGTATCGTTTACCGGCGAAGTAGGCACAGGTAAAAAAGTAGTTGCTAGTGCTGCGGGTTCATTAAAAGATGTCACCATGGAACTTGGTGGTAAATCACCACTGCTAGTATTTGATGATGCCGATATTTCACAGGCAGTAAGTGCTGCAATGTTAGGTAATTTTTATACGCAAGGTGAAATTTGCACTAACTGCACCCGTATTTATGTTCACAAAAATGTTTATCAGCAATTTATTGATGAGCTTAAAACACGCACTGAAGAAAATATTATAGCGGGCGATCCACTCGATCCTAACGTTAACTTTGGCGCATTAATTTCCAAAAAGCATCAACAATTAGTGATGAGCTATATCGATAAAGGCATCAGCGAAGGTGCAACGTTATTAACGGGTGGTAAAACGCTTAGCCCAGCCTCTGCACCAAACGGTTACTTTGTTGCACCAACGGTATTTATTGATTGCACTGATGATATGACGATCGTCAAAGAAGAAATCTTTGGTCCCGTAATGAGCGTATTAACGTTTGATGACGAAGATGATGTAATTCACCGTGCTAACGATACTCACTTAGGCCTTGCTGCAGGCGTGTTTACCAAAGATATTAAGCGCGCACACCGTGTTATTCATCAGCTGCAAGCAGGCATTTGTTGGATCAACAGCTACGGCAATTCGCCAGCAGAAATGCCTGTGGGCGGTTATAAGCAGTCAGGTATCGGTCGTGAAAATGGTATTGAAACACTTGATCATTACACCCAAACTAAATCGATTTATGTCGGTATGACTAATATAGAGAGCCCATTTTAATGACTGCACTAACGTATGATTACATCATAGTGGGTGCAGGGTCGGCAGGCTGTGTACTGGCTAATCGTTTATCCGAAGATAGCAGCAACCGCGTTTTATTATTAGAGACTGGCGGCAGCGATAAAAGCATTTTTATTAAAATGCCTACCGCGCTATCAATTCCGATGAATTCAGATAAATACGCGTGGCAGTTTCATAGTGAAGCTGAACCGTATCTAGATGATCGTCAAATGCACTGCCCGCGTGGCAAAGTGTTAGGTGGCTCATCATCTATTAATGGCATGGTGTATGTACGTGGCCATGCTAAAGACTTTGATGAATGGCAACAACATGGTGCACAAGGGTGGGATTATCAATCCTGTTTACCGTATTTTCAAAAAGCAGAATCATTCTATTTAGGTAAAAACGACTATCGTGGTGATCGTGGCCCTTTGGGTGTGAACAACGGTAATGAAATGGCGAACCCGCTTTATAAAGCCTTTATCAAAGCGGGCCAGCAAGCCGGATATGCAGCCACTGACGATTATAACGCAGCGCAGCAAGAGGGTTTTGGTCCAATGCACATGACCGTTAAAGACGGTGTGCGCAGCTCTGCAAGTCGTGAATATTTAGACCCAGTGAAGTCACGTAAAAACTTAGTTATTGTTACTGGTGCGTTGGCTGAAAAGGTGTTGCTTGAAGGCAAAAAAGCCGTTGGCGTGCAGTACAAAGTTAATGGCGATATTGTTAAGGCAAAGGCCAGTAAAGACGTTATTTTAAGTGCCGGTCCGATTGGTTCGCCGCATGTCTTGCAACTTTCGGGTATTGGCGACAGCGAAATACTTAAAGCCGCAGGTATCGAGGTTAAGCACCATTTACCTGGAGTTGGGCAAAACCTGCAAGATCACTTGGAGTTTTATTTCCAGTATAAGTGTAAGCAGCCAATTACCTTAAACGGCAAGCTTGGCCTTATTTCAAAGGGCCTTATTGGCGCGCGTTGGTTATTAAACCGCAGCGGTCTTGGGGCGACTAATCATTTTGAATCTTGTGCATTTATTCGCTCAAAACCGGGGGTTGAGTGGCCTGATATTCAATATCACTTTTTACCTGCGGCAATTCGTTATGACGGTAAAAGTGCTTTTGATGGCCATGGTTTTCAAGTCCATGTAGGGCATAACAAACCTAAAAGCCGCGGTGCAGTAACAATTAAATCGGCTGATCCATCGGTTGCACCTAAGATCCAATTTAACTATTTACAGCATCAAGATGATATTGAAGGGTTTAGAGCCTGTGTGCGTTTAACGCGTGAAATCATTGAGCAAAGTGCGTTTGATGATTACCGCGATGGCGAAATCCAACCAGGTAAAGAGATTCAAACCGATGAACAAATAGATGCTTTTGTACGTCAGGCAGTTGAGAGTGCTTACCATCCTTCATGTTCATGCAAAATGGGTGAAGATGAACTGGCAGTAGTAAACTCAAACACTCAAGTACATGGCATTGAGGGACTGCATGTGGTGGATTCATCAATCTTCCCAACGGTTCCTAACGGAAATTTAAATGCGCCAACCATTATGGTGGCAGAAAAAGCGGCTGATCTAATTTTAGGTAGGCCACCACTTAGTAAATCGCAAGCAAAGGTTGCTGTTGAATCTCAATGGCAAACTGTGCAGCGTAGTTCGGAGATCTAATAAAGTCACCTGCAGCATACTTTGTGCTGTGGGGCTTGCAGTGGCGCGCATCATAAGTTGTTTGTGGTGCGTTAATGCGAGACTAAAAACACGGAGACATAATGATGTATTTTCATTTATTTTGGGGAGGGAATTATGACCTTATGGCTTAGCGCAGGCATTATTTTCACCCTACTAACAATTGTTGCAATTTTAGTAAAATGGGGCAATGTAAAGTGTGTTGGCGTCACACCGGTAAGAACATTTACCTTTATCGCCATCTTATTCACATCAGGCTTAGATGTTGGCTTGATCATGTTTCCACTCACTGAGTTTGCAGGTTATGCAGACATAAAAGCAAGCCCAGAGTACGCGTTTGCCAATCCACTAGCTATCGAGTTTGGTTATTGGGGCTTTCTGATCTGGGGATTCTATTTCCTTACGTGCTTTTATTTCTGTGTAATAGAACCTAAAGTGAAATTTTTCGAAATTCCTTGGGTTAAATTAATCAATAATGTAGTTATTATTGGTACTTGTGCCTTCACCGCTTTCTTATTGCTCTCTAACCTACCTTGGTATTTACCTAGTCTAGGTGATGGTGAGTCGATTATTCCGTCATTTTATTTAATTGTATTCGCAGCTATTTGCTTTGCGGTGTATTCAAGCACCGATATTAAATATGTACGTTTTCTAAGTATTTCAACTACCTGGTTATTTATAGCGCTAATTGGTTTTATGTGGTTTGGCGCATTTATGGGCGAAAATGGCCAAGTGTCAGATTTTACAAATAATTTAACGTTAATTGGTAGTTACTTTGGCAATATTAATCAGTTTGTACTGCCACTCAATGATTACCATGAGTTTTATTTATTTTGGTGGTTTGCGTGGAGTATTATGATTGGTCAATTCACATCGCGTTTTGTCGGTGGATTAAAAACCTATCAAGTATTGGGGGCAATGTTAATTTTCCCTTCAATCCCAATCGCAATTTGGTTTGGCGTGCTTTATCAGTATCACGAAGCAGGTATTGCTACGCAAGGGATCAAAAATATTGCAATGGTATTTGTTGGCGTAGTGTTTGTGATCAACTCGCTTGATTCACTGATCCGTTTATACACCGACAATATGGGTATGACGGTTAAACGTTTAGGTAAATTTAAATATATTGCGCTAAATGTTGTCGCTCTTTCATTATTAACCCTATTATTTAAGCAGAACTTTCTACAAATCCAGTGGGTCGGGGTGTTAGTGATTGGTTTGTTCTTTGCGTGTGCAGCCTATATTGCCTATAGCAAAGTTAAAACTGTGAGTAACATTGATAGTTCGCCGAAAGACAACAAAATTGACTACACAAAAATTGAATCAGCTAGCTAGATATTAGCTTATACAGTAGCGAAGGAATTAACATGACAACACAAAAAACATTATTAGCAGTCGCATTACCGTTTGCACTTTTTTCAACCTCAGTATTGGCTGATTGGTCAGCAACCGTAACCGGCGCATCAGATTATACCTTTAATGGTGTGAGCCAAACGCAAAACGACCCAGCGCTACAAGGTAGCCTTGATTATTCATTTGGCGAGTCAGGCATGTATGCTGGCACGTGGGCGTCAAACGTTGACTTTGGTGACGACACAAATATTGAATGGGATGCTTACTTCGGTCGCTATGCGCAGTTAAATGAAGCGCTCAGTATTGATTACGGCCTTGCGTATTACAGTTACCATGGGCAAAGCAACTCAAGCGATGGTAACTACTTTGAAGCTTACACTAAATTTGGTTACGCAAGTGAGTTAGGGC
The DNA here is from genome assembly GCF_014164535.1 of Pseudoalteromonas sp. SG41-2. NCBI lineage: Bacteria > Pseudomonadati > Pseudomonadota > Gammaproteobacteria > Alteromonadales > Pseudoalteromonadaceae > Pseudoalteromonas > Pseudoalteromonas sp. SG41-2. Next base: position 6,790 of record NZ_JACJFK010000021.1, read on the forward strand.
AAACAGAGCTTAACTTCTGGTATAGCTGGGATTATTTTGGTACCGGCGCAGGTCATGTGATTTCTATGGTTGCACACACCATTGAACTTGCACCTAATCACGCACTGCGTGCCAGCTTTGATATTTCAAATTCACTCGATGGCGATAAGTTTGCATGGGATACCGATGGTAAATCGTATAACCACTATCGTCTTGCTTATCAAACAAGTTTAGCGGGTTTTGACATTGAGGTAGCGGGCGAGAACACCAGCCTAGATATTGATACTGCAGATGAGCGTATTGTATTGTCGATAGGCCGTACATTCTCACTATAATTACAGTGCTAGGCAATACTTTTTACATGCGCGGCATAAAGCCGCGCATTATATCTATAAGTCATAGATGATTCGTTATCATTTGTTACATAGAAAATAAACTATGTATTGATTAATTGGTGAAACATATAAGGCCATTGTTAAACCGTAAATTTAGCTATTCGTTGTTGCGCTTATCAGTGTTACGCAGCGAGATTTATAATGTCTCGCTGTACTCAGTCATGATCTGTTCAACCCAGTTAGCGATACGCTCATCACTGTGTTCGTATTGGCTGTCTTCATCAAGGGCTAAACCAACGAAGTGTTTGCCATCTTCGGTGAGTGCCTTAGAGGCTTCAAACTCATACGTGCTGTCGTTCGGCCACAATCCTAATAAAGTATATTGTTGGCTACTTATTTCATCATGTAACATACCAAGTGCATCTTGAAACCATTGACCATAACCTTGTTGATCGCCCATGCCAAATAAAGCGATGGTTTTGCCATTGAGATCAACATCTTTAATGTCGTCCCAAATCGACTCCCAATCTTCTTGTAACTCGCCAAAATCCCATGTGGAGATACCAAAGATGATAAAGTCGTAATTTTCTGCATTTTTTAATGGTTCATCTTTGATGTTATGCAGGCTGACAATGTCTTGACCGATAATATCGCGAATTTTTTCTGCTGCTATTTCTGTATAGCATGTGGTAGAACCATAAAATAAACCAATTTGCATCGTATTTATCACTGTGTATTTGCCTGATATGATAGGCTGAAGTTTACCGTAAGGTATTATTAATTGATACCTTGATAACTATGAGAATAACTGTGACCACGTTACCTGATCATGAGTCATTAGACTCAGCCATTACAGATCACGACGAACTACTCGGTAATAGCGATTATCTTGAATCTTTTTTAGATAACCTCTATTTAGAACAACACGTAAGCGATAACACTTTATCTGCGTATCGCAGCGACTTGGATAAATTTTGCCACTTTTTAAAAGGTCAAGATTTGCTCACCGTGAGTGGCCAAGATATTGAAAGCTATTTAGCGCATCGTGTTGATTTAGGTTTAAAGCCTCGCAGTACGGCGCGCAGTATTAGCGCGTTAAAGCGCTTTTACCAATACTTTGTGCGTGAAAAACACATTACTGATTCGCCAATGGTAAATATTGCTCAGCCTAAAGCGGGCCTATCATTGCCGAAAACGTTGTCAGAAAATGAAGTAGAAGCACTTTTGGCGGCGCCTAATGTTGAAGAGCCGATGGGCTTGCGCGACAAAGCTATGTTAGAGCTATTATATGCAACGGGTTTACGGGTTAGCGAGTTAGTTGGGTTGCGTATTGAACAAATTAATTTGCGCCAAGCGGTGGTGTTTGTTAAAGGTAAAGGTAATAAAGAGCGTTTGGTGCCGCTTGGCGAAGAGGCTATGTATTGGCTCGAGCAATTTTTAAAAGTGGGGCGCGCGCAAATGATCAAACATGCCACCGATTTTGTGTTTCCGTCAAAGCGTGGAGTCGGTATGACTCGACAAACTTTTTGGCATCGTATTAAACACTATGCTATTTTGGCAGCAGTTGAATCGCCTTTATCGCCCCATACGTTGCGCCATGCGTTCGCAACACACTTACTAAATCATGGTGCTGACCTAAGGGTTGTACAGATGATGTTAGGGCATAGTGATTTATCAACCACACAAATTTATACCCATGTAGCTAATGAACGGTTAAAATTGGTACATCAACAACATCATCCGCGCGCTTAGTGAGAATTTTTTCGTACTTCGGCGGTCTGAGTAGTTAAGAATTATCAGGATATAAGAGAACATTATGAAAAAGTTAGTATTAGCCGGTGCGATATTAGGCACCAGTATAAGTGCGTTTGCCAATGGCGTTGCAGCCATTCCTGATGCCAACGATCCAATCGTGACTAAGTTTGCAGAGCTAGGTGTTACTGTTAAGCAAATTAGCCCAAGCCCAGTGGCCGGTTTAAAAGAGTTGATCACTGATAAAGGCGTGCTGTATGCAAGCGCAGATGGTCAATACTTAATGCAAGGCACCTTGATTGATTTAAATAACCGTAACAATCTAACCGAGCAAGCGCTTAATGGCGTTCGTAAAGAAGGCCTAGCGCAATACGAAGACTCAATGATTGTTTACAAAGCTAAAAATGAGAAACATAGCATAACTGTGTTTACTGATATTAGCTGTGGTTATTGCCGTAAGTTACACCGCGAGCTTGATGATTTACTTGAAGCGGGTATTACCGTTAAGTATTTAGCGTTTCCACGTGGTGGTTTACAAGGCTCAGGCTATGCAGATCTAATGAATGTTTGGTGTGCTAAAGATCAACAAGAAGCAATGACAGCAGCAAAATCGGGCGCTGATACAAAAGTAATGGCCGGTTGTCATGCCCCAGTTGCAGAACATTATCAGCTTGGCCAAAGTTTTGGCATTAGCGGTACACCAGCAATTATTTTAGAAGATGGTACGATGATCCCAGGTTATCAGCCTGCGGCCGCATTAGCTGCTGCGTTAGACGCTAATAAATCGTCATAGTATTATGCTTTTTATAAAAAGGCCGTTAAGGCCTTTTTTTGTCTTTATTCCTTAATCTAAAAGTACCGCGCCTGCATGAAAAAATTAATTGTTGCTCGTGATCATCATGATGATTCACACCTGCCAAGTCATTTGCACCCTGTTATTAAACAAATTTATGCTAGCCGCCAAGTTAATCATGCCGATGAGCTAAATAATAGCGCAGCCACTTTGCATGACTTCAAATTATTTAAAGACATAGATAAAGCCACCGCTTTACTTCAACATGCTCTGCGAGCGCAAAGTAAAGTGCTGATCGTGGGTGATTTTGATGCCGATGGCGCAACCAGCACCGCTACCTTAATGCAAGGCTTAGCGATGTTTGGTTTTGTTCATTTAGACTATTTAGTGCCAGACAGATTCAGCTTAGGCTATGGTTTAAGTCCCGCGTTGGCCGAGCAAATAGTCACTATGGCACCAGATCTAGTGATCACTGTTGATAATGGTATTTCCTGTATTGCTGGCATCGCAATTGTAAAAGCCGCGGGCATTAAAGTGCTGGTTACCGATCACCACTTGCAAGGCGAACAACTACCCAATGCTGACGCTATCGTTAACCCTAATCGCCATGATTGTGAGTTTCCATCAAAATCAATCGCAGGAGTCGGGGTTGCATTTTATTTATTGATTGCGCTTAGAAGTGCATTGCGTGATGTTGGTCATTTTGCGCAGCAACCACCGCCTAACTTAGCCGATCTGCTTGATATTGTAGCGCTAGGTACGGTTGCTGATGTGGTGGCACTGGATGCCAATAATCGCACCTTAGTTCACCAAGGTCTAGCGCGAATTCGTAGCGGCAAAACACGCCCAGGTATTACAGCGCTGATTGAGGTCGCTAATCGTAACGCAGCGCGTTTAAGCGCCAGTGATTTTGGTTTTTCGCTTGCACCACGCTTAAATGCCGCAGGACGTTTAGATGATATGAGTTTAGGCATAGCTTGCTTACTAGCTACTGATATCAATCAAGCGCGACGCATAGCCGCTGAGCTGGATAGTTTAAACCATGAGCGTCGAGAGATAGAGCAGGGCATGCAACTTGAAGCACAAGCCGTGCTAGATAAGCTCGCTTTTAGCGATGAGCAAACACCGGATGCTATCTGTTTATATCAAGAAGACTGGCATCAAGGTGTGATCGGTATTTTAGCGGGACGTTTAAAAGAGAAATACCACCGCCCAACAGTAATTTTTGCTGGTGGCGACAACGGTGAAATAAAGGGCTCTTGCCGCTCGATTGAAGGCTTGCACATGCGTGACTTGCTTGAGCGCTTAAATACCTTGCATCCACATTTGATCAGTAAATTTGGTGGTCATGCTATGGCGGCCGGTCTGAGCATTAATGAGCAGCACTTTAGTGAGTTTAAACGTGAGTTTGAGCAGGCGGTAAGTGGGCAGTTAAGTGAAGAGCATAAACGCTGTATTATCTTAACCGATGGCGAGCTTGCTGATGACTGCTTTAGCATGGAGTTTGCAAATGTACTCAAACAAGCAGGGCCATGGGGGCAGCAATTTCCAGAACCCGTGTTTGAACACACTTTTGAACTCGTACAGCAGCGCATTGTTGGTGAAAAGCACTTAAAGCTGGTATTAAAACACCGTTCAGGGCGTTTGGTTGATGCTATTGCCTTCGGTATTGATGTGCGCGAGTGGCCTGATACTGAAGCGCGCTTGGTGAAATTGGCCTATCAGCTCGATATCAATGAGTTTAGAGGTAAATTTTCATTACAGTTAATTGTCCGTGAGCTGCAAAAAGTAGCTTAAAAAATATCTATTATCGATGCATAAAGTACTAATAAAACGCACGGTTTTTTGTTAAAATCGGGCGTTTTATTATTTAAAGCAAAATTTAAATAATTATTAGCATAATTTTACCTGGCGATTAGCCGCGTAAACCAGCCATTTTGGAGTAATGTACATGTTTGAAGTGAATCCTGTGATTAATCAAATCAAGGAAATTCGCGAACGTACTGAACTGCTTCGGGGGTACCTTTGACTACGCTCTTAAACAAGAACGTTTAGAAGAAGTTAACGCCGAACTTGAAGATTCAGCCGTATGGAATGAGCCCGAGCGAGCACAAGCACTAGGTCGTGAAAAGTCAGCATTAGAAGCGGTTGTTGAAACTATCGATAATCTAGTAACTGGTACTGACGATGTTGAAGGGTTGCTTGAACTTGCAGTTGAAGCAGAAGATGAAGAGACCTTCAATGAAGCACAAAGCGAACTGACAGACTTAAACGAACAGCTTGAAGGTTTAGAATTTCGTCGCATGTTCTCTGGCGCACATGACGCAAATGATGCTTACCTTGATTTACAATCAGGCTCAGGCGGTACAGAAGCTCAAGACTGGTGTAACATGTTATTACGCATGTATTTACGCTGGGGTGAAGCCAAAGGCTTTAAAGTTGAACTGGTAGAGGCCACTGACGGTGATGTTGCCGGTATTAAAGGCGCAACCGTGCGCTTTGTTGGTGAATACGCGTATGGCTGGTTACGTACAGAAACTGGGGTTCATCGTTTAGTACGTAAAAGCCCATTTGATTCAAGTGGCCGTCGTCATACCTCGTTTGCTTCTGCATTTGTTTATCCAGAAGTTGACGATAATATTGAGATTGATATTAATCCGGCTGATTTACGTATCGACGTATACCGTGCATCAGGCGCGGGTGGTCAGCACGTAAATACCACAGAATCTGCGGTACGTATTACCCACGTACCGACAAATACGGTAGTGCAGTGTCAGAACGAACGCTCTCAACATAAAAATAAAGCACAAGCGATGAAGCAGTTAAAAGCGAAGTTATTTGAGCTTGAGCTACAGCAGCAAAATGCTGAAAAGCAAACCCAAGAAGATGCCAAATCTGACATCGGCTGGGGCAGTCAAATACGTTCATACGTACTTGATGATGCGCGCATTAAAGATTTACGTACCGGCGTTGAAAACCGTAATACCCAATCGGTACTTGACGGCAATTTAGATAAATTTATTGAAGCCAGCTTAAAATCTGGCCTATAACCACCAAGCTAAAAAAGAGCTAAAAAATGACTGATCAAATCCAAGACGAAAATAAGTTAATCGCTGAGCGTCGTGGCAAATTAGACGCTATTCGCGCCAATTGCCCTGCTAACGGTCATCCAAATCAATTCCGTCGTGAGCATTACACGGCAGACTTACAGGCCGAGTTTGGTGATAAGAGTAAAGAAGAATTAGTAGAGCTTAACCACGTTGTGTCTATCGCGGGTCGTATCCTAGCTAAACGCGGACCATTCTTTGTAATTCAAGACATGAAAGGTCGTGTGCAAGCGTATGCATCAAAAGATGTTCAAAAAGATCTGAAAGAAAAGTACGGTCAATTAGACACCGGCGATATCATTGGTGTTAAAGGTGCGCTTAATAAATCAGGTAAAGGCGATTTATACGTAGAAATGACAGAGTATCAATTACTGACTAAGTCACTACGTCCACTTCCTGAAAAATTCCATGGCTTATCTGATCAAGAAACTAAATACCGCCAACGTTATGTTGATTTGATCACTAATGAAGCAACCCGTGAAACGTTCCGTATTCGTTCACAAGTAGTTGAAGGTATTCGTCGCTTCTTAGCAGATCGTGACTTTATGGAAGTTGAAACGCCAATGCTACAGGTTATCCCTGGTGGTGCATCTGCGCGTCCATTCGTGACTCATCACAATGCACTTGATATCGATATGTACTTACGTATTGCACCAGAGCTTTACTTAAAACGTTTAGTAGTAGGTGGTTTTGACCGTGTATTTGAAATTAACCGTAACTTCCGTAACGAAGGGTTATCAACGCGTCACAACCCAGAATTCACTATGATCGAATTCTACCAAGCCTACGCTGATTACATTGACCTGATGAACATCACCGAAGACATGTTGCGTACTGTTGCGACTAACGTATTGGGTAGCCCAATCGTTGTTAATACGACTAAAAACGAGAACGGCGAAGTGGTTGACTCAGTAGAGTATGACTTTGGCCAACCGTTTACCCGTTTAAGTATGGCGGATGCGATTTTAAAATATAATCCTGAGTTTAATGCTGCAGTATTCAATGATCCAGAAAATCACTTTGACGAATTAAAAGCGTACGCAAAGCAAGTGCACGTTAAAATTCCTGAAAATTGTGTGTGGGGCCCAGGTAAGTTCTTATGTGAAATCTTTGAAGAAACAGCAGAGCACATGCTTATTCAACCGACTTTCATCACCGGTTACCCGTGGGAAGTATCACCACTTGCTCGTCGTAACGATGAAAACCCATTTGTTACTGACCGTTTTGAATTCTTTGTTGGTGGCCGTGAGCTTGCAAATGGTTTCTCTGAGCTTAATGATGCACAAGATCAAGCTGAGCGCTTTACTCGCCAAGTGGAAGAAAAAGACGCCGGCGATGATGAAGCAATGCACTACGACGAAGATTACATTCGCGCACTTGAGTATGGCCTTCCGCCTACGGCAGGTGAGGGGATTGGTATCGACCGTTTAGTGATGCTATTTACTGACTCATCAACAATTAAAGATGTTATCTTGTTCCCGCATATGCGCCCACAAGCTGACTAATGCTATGTTAGATTAAGTTGATATTATAAACGCCGCTTTAATAGCGGCGTTTTTGTGTCTGTAGCGGGTCCCATCAATGGAAATTATACTAGCCTAGTAATAATAAAATTTTAATTTTAACGTATTGAATTATTTAAAAATAAAAATTAATTATATAAAATCATCAAAATGAACGAGCATTATTTCTAAGTTTAGCTAAACTATTGACTGAAAAAACAGCATAAAGCATGGTTTTTTAAACTCACGTCAATCTAAAGGGCTTATATAAACGGATTTTATATGAAAGATAATAAACCTGATTCACCCTCTGAAGTACTCAGTATTGAATTACAAAGAGAAACCTATTATCGAGCATGTATTGCTGAATTTCAGCAATTAGGCTACCAAGATCAATATCTCGAACAATTAACTGACGAATTAGTGCCTGTTCTCGGTGTATCTGCTGATATTAAAACTTCTTAATTTGATTAACGATTAAACAAAGTTGACTCTTTTTTGGCTGTTATGGGCGTTCTCTAACCATACAGTTACTTTAAACAAGAAAAGTGTTTGACATATTTTCTGAAATCTTTATTATACGCCCCACAAGACGGAGAGGTGGCCGAGTGGCCGAAGGCGCTCCCCTGCTAAGGGAGTATAGGGTTTGTAGCTCTATCGAGGGTTCGAATCCCTCCTTCTCCGCCATTTATTTTATAAATGGTTATCTTGTAAAGTAAAGAATGGGCGCATAGCTCAGCTGGATAGAGTACTCGGCTACGAACCGAGCGGTCGGAGGTTCGAATCCTCCTGCGCCCACCATTCTTTACACACTCTGCTTAGAGAATAAATAAGTAAATCAAAAGTGGGCGCATAGCTCAGCTGGATAGAGTACTCGGCTACGAACCGAGCGGTCGGAGGTTCGAATCCTCCTGCGCCCACCACTTTTTATTTACTACTGAGAGTTATATTAGTTATTGCATACTAATATGTCAGAGAAGACATTAAAATCGAAATAGAATGTGGGCGCATAGCTCAGCTGGATAGAGTACTCGGCTACGAACCGAGCGGTCGGAGGTTCGAATCCTCCTGCGCCCACCACTTTCTATTAGTGTTAATTTATAAAGAGCCCGACACATGGTCGGTTTTTTTATTTTTAAAATCCGTAATAAGCTTTGTTATTAATTAGCTTAATGCGTCAGTCAAAGTAAGACTTTAAAATCAAAATAGAATGTGGGCGCATAGCTCAGCTGGATAGAGTACTCGGCTACGAACCGAGCGGTCGGAGGTTCGAATCCTCCTGCGCCCACCACTTTCTATTTAAAGGTAACCGACGAGAGTCGGTTTTTTTATGCCTGAAATTTGCTGTAGGCTAGGGTTTATCCCGCACTTTTTAAAGTTGAAACCACCAACCGAGCGGTCAGAGGTTCACTCTTTGAAGATACGTCCTGCGCTCACCACTTTCTATTACTATTAAAGTTAATAGAAGGTAACCGACGAGAGTCGGTTTTTTATGCCTGAAATTTGCTGTAGGCTCGGGTTTATCCCGCGCTTTTTAAAGTTGAAACCACCAACCGATCGGTCGAAGGTTCACTCTTTGAAGATACGTCCTGCGCTCACCACTTTCTATTACTATTAAAGTTAATAGAAGATAACCGACGAGAGTCGGTTTTTTTATGCCTGAAATTTGCTGTAGGCTCGGGTTTATCCCGCGCTTTTTAAAGTTGAAACCACCAACCGAGTGGTCGAAGGTTCACTCTTTGAAGATACGTCCTGCGCCCACCACTTTCTATTACTATTAAAGTTAATAGAAGATAACCGACGAGAGTCGGTTTTTTTATGCCTGAAATTTAATAGAGCAACTGTCAATGAGGTTTGCTTTGAGATATGACAATTGTATGAACTTTTTATGGAGGCCGTTTTTATAGGATAATTTCATTTATCATATGCCTGTTATTTTATCACACTATGAGTTTTACGATGATCTCAAGAAGACAATTTATTATTAGTGCCGGTACACTCGCTTTTATGGGGCTTTCTCGTAGTACTTTTGGCAAAGTACCATTTCTTGACGTGAGTGAGCATTTAAGTGCCTATGGTCCGTTAGTGACTGATCCTAACAAGTTACTCGATTTACCAGCAGGGTTTAGCTATCAAGTTATATCAAAACTGGGTGATAAAATGGATGATGGCTTTACAGTGCCAGATAAAGCCGATGGTATGGGCTGTATTGCCCTTGATGATGAGCGGGTTGCATTAGTCAGAAACCATGAATTAAAACCAACTGATTTAGCAAAAGCAGATGTTAGCTTACAAACGCATAAAACGTCATTTGCTTATGACACTACTGCGCAAGGTGTTGCTTTGCCAGGAGGCACAAGTCATATTATTTATAATTTAAAAACCGGTAAAAAAGAGCAAGAATATTTGTCACTCACTGGCACGATCCGCAATTGTGCAGGTGGTATTACCCCATGGGGTAGTTGGCTTACTTGCGAAGAGACTGTTCTGACTAAAGCGGATGGCTTTAATCAAGATCACGGTTATATTTTTGAGATACCAGCCAACGCTAAAGGACTAGTAAACCCTGAGCCTCTCAAGGCAATGGGGCGGTTTAACCACGAAGCAGCTGCTGTTGATCCAACAACCGGTATTGTTTATCTGACAGAAGACAAAGGCGATAGTTTATTTTATCGTTTTATTCCTAATGAATACGGTAAGTTGAGTAAAGGAGGTAAACTTCAAGCTATGATGATTAAAGCACAGCCACAGTTTGATACTCGTAATTGGGTTACAGGGGTAATGCCTTTACAACACAATATGGCCGTTGAATGGGTTGATTTGGCGCAACCTGAAAGTCCAAAAGACGATTTAAGAATACGCGGCCACAAACAAGGCGCTGCACTTTTCGCTCGTGGTGAAGGGATACATTGGGGTGAAAAAGAACTTTATTTTTGTTGCACTAATGGTGGTCAAAAGCAGCTTGGTCAAGTGATGAAGTATCAACCATCAGCATTTGAAGGAACAGATAAAGAGCATCTAGCTCCAGGACACGTTCAACTATTTGTAGAAAGCACAGATAAGTCGTTATTTAACTTTGGTGATAATCTCACTGTTGCACCTAACGGGCACTTGATCGTTTGTGAAGATCAGTATACCGACGTGGTAGATAACCATTTACGTGGCGTAACACCTAGTGGTGATGTATATAATTTTGCCCGCTTAACAGCGCAAACCGAGTTGGCGGGAGCTTGTTTTTCTGCTGATGGCAACACCTTATTTGTTAATGTGTATTCACCAACAAAAACATTAGCGATCACAGGACCATGGCAGAGTTTTAAAGGCTAACTGGTGATTATTTAATGCTTATATACAAGTGCACTATGGCTATTTAGTAGTGCTAAGTGAGTTAATTTAAAATGCAGCCTTGCTGATCCGCTTCATACCTTAAAGTATAAACCGGATCAGCAAAGTATTTAGCTCAATTATTAATAACAATAACCAAACTAAAATAACAGGCTGAAGTTTAGGCGCAGGGTACGCGGCTCAATCGGGTGGAAGTGATTATCTTCAACGCCTTCAATAGGTTCACCAGCTAAGCGTGACGTGTAAAAGTAGTCAATATCGTGATCCGTACTATCAAATATATTTAATAGCTCAAGGCCCACTTTCCAATGCGTTTGTTGATAACTTACTAAACCATTAATGACTGTAAGCGGCTCTGAGCGTTTATCGCCATCACTACTGAGTATACGTTTGCCAATGTGGCGTACGCGCAGTGAAGACTGCCACTGCTGGGTAATATGCCAATTAATGCCAGTACTGGCAACCACAGGCACTGCACCTTCAATTCGATCGTCATTTGAATCGATATCTAAGCGTGAATGTGTAAATGAGGCCTCGGCGTCTAAACTCAAGGCATCATTAAGCCAATAATACGCACTGAGCTCTAAACCGTAGCGTTTTGATGCATCACTGGCTTCAGTGTTACCCGCATCACCCACAAATAATAATTCAGAATCTAAGCTTAGCCACCAGAATGCTGCTGATAAATTAAACCGTTGTTGATCAAAGTAGCGTAAACCCAGCTCTGCGCCATTGCTTTGCACCAGTAAATCAACCTTATCAGCAGACTCAAGTGTCACCGGATCTTGTTTAATAGTTGCTCCACGTGCATCATTTGAATGATACGACTGCCCCCAGTTGGCATAACCGGCTAGGTTGTCATTAAACAGGTAATTTAAGCTGGCTTTAAAGCTAACCAAATCATCATCTGCACTGCCTGAATTAATACTGTTATTGCTATCAACATCTGCGTCAAAGTAATCATAACGCACACCAAATGTGGCTTCGAGTGCTTGGCTTAAATTTACTTGTGATTGCCAATAGGCTGAGTAGCTGGCTTCGTCTACAGCATCTTCACGCACAGTACTTAAGCGTTGGCGCTGCTTGGTATTGTATAAACCAACTTGATCAATATCATCGCGGCGATATTCCACACCAACTGTATGCTGGATTAGCATATCTGCAAGAGTATCAGCAAATTGATAACTCAGTGCGCCACCACTAATTGTCCGGCTATCGACTTGTTGGAACTGATCGCCATGAATAGGATCATTTAAAAAGTAAGAGAAGTTAGAAAACAAGTCCATGTCGTAGTTGATCACATAGGCATTGGCTTTAATGTGCTGGCCTTGCCAGTTTGCCGATAAACTATAGCGACTAGAGCTGCCGCCTACGGTCGTATCGAGTGAACCTAGTGCACTGATAATACCTTGGTCTACAGCCCGTTGTGGAATTTGATCTGCGGAATTCCAGCTGTTGTCATAAGCCATTGCCGTGACAGATAAATCGCCATCCCATGCTTTACCTACATAGCGTACTAGGGCATTTTTTTTATCTACATCTTCATTGATATCTTGCCAAGGGCCATCATAACCTTGCCACTCACCGGCAATAATAATTTTCCCGTTAGCAATTCCAATCGAGCCTAATGCCATCACGCGTTGGTAATTGTCTTTGCCAATTGTAAAGTCAAGTTGTTGATGTTTTGGATTATCAGCTAGATTAAATTCAGCACTGCCAGCGGTCGAAAAGTCACCTTGAGCGGCGCCATACGCACCTTTTTGATAATCTATAGTCGAAATTGTTTCAGGAATAATAAAGTTAAGGTCGGTGTAGCCTTGACCATGCCCATGGCTGCGCATATTAATTGGCATACCATCAATGCTGGTGGCAAAGTCAGTACCATGATCGAGATTAAAACCGCGAATAAAATATTGATTAGCTTTACCTGAGCCGCTGTGCTGTGTGACGGCCATACCTGGGATCAGTTCTAGCATTTCTGCGCTACGTAACATTGGACGGTTTTCTATTTCACCTTGGCCAATTACGCCACTTGATGCACTAATAGCCTCACCAATAAGTCCCGTGCGGTGTCCGTATATGGTAATTTCTTCAATGTTTGCAAGTACATTGGTAGAGCAAAACAAGCTACCAGATAGAATTAAAAAAGTGCGCATTATCATTTCCTTATAAATAGATCGAAATGTTTATATTTAATACTAGTACGTTTTAAGATGTTAATCGGATGCAAATATTTGCTTGCTGTGGAAAATATGTTATTTTCAATAAAATATTCCAAAAATAAAAATCATAAGGAATTTAATTTTGATTGTAATGAAACTGAAAAAAGCGGGGCTGAATGTTTTCAGTGTGAGCTTAGTAACTGGGCTTTTTGGCTGTCAGAGTCAGCCACAGCAAGAGACTGTTGTATCGTTACAAGAGCAACATAAGACGTTCTATCAACAGGTGATGTTGGCTGCGCCTGTCTTACCGGCTGATTTAACAAATATTCCTATGCAGGCGCATTTAGTTGCTAATCGTGTTGCGCAATCGCACTATAAAACGGCGGCGCAGGTTAATTATAGTCAGTTAGGGTGGCAGCAACGCGTGGCAGCAGATTGGCACTATTTTGATATTCCGACATCGCAGGGTAAGTTGTTAGTAATTGATTACCAACAGCAAGGTAACCAACTAGCGTATCGTTATTTAGCAAATGGTACCCAGAATGATTTATATGAGCCATGGAGTTCATCTAAAATTCAAGCTTTTAGCGGTGCAATTGCAAAAGTACGGCAAATAAACCCAGAGCTTGGTGCACATGCGCTAATAGGTGATAGCAATGTTGCTGATTTGATCACTAGTATTAATAGCTACGAGCATTTTGGCAGCGCTGATGGAAACTCTAATGCAATAGCGAGCTACTTTATTAATGTTGCTGGGCGTGATTATTTAAGTAATTTATTTGCAGATAATTGGCTAAAGCTTAATGATTCTCGCATTATGTTTAAAGGTGCTTATGCTACAGAGATTTTTACTCCTAGCACGATTCGTTGGCAAAGTACTGATAGTGATGTTATTGCTAGCAATATCGCTTATTTTACTGTTAATACCGATGATCCTGCTTATTTAGACTACCGGTGTGATGGCTGTGGTTTAACCGGTAATAAAGCCATGACAACTTTGGCTCAAGCTGAGTGGTTAAAACGTTTAGCAAGCCACACTCGAGAGCCCTTAACTCAGCAGCCTTTACTACAAGCACAAGACATTGATGTACTATTTAATGGCACCGGCAATACGGATAAAACCGCTAAAGTGGGTGGTATGATGCAAGGGCTCAGTCAAATGATCACTGACTCTTTAGCGCAAGCGCTTGCACCAGACGATACTCGCCCAGCAAAACAAATTTTAGACGAGTTAACGCAGGGGCAATGGCGAGTTTGGCAAAAAATAGGTTGGGGTCCAAGCGAAACACGCTCAACCACAGAAACTGTCATGTTGGCTCATGTTTACTTACCGTTTATTCAAGGTGGACGCGAATTTACCTTAGCGGCACAAAATAGTGTGCCAGGTGCAAGTGAAAAAAATTTAGCCGTGGTTGGCTTAAAAATGCAGGCTAATTTTACGCATGCATTTAAACAGTTACTGATACCGCAAAAGCAATAATAAGTAGCACACAGCACGACTTACCAAGCAAATTGATAATAGGGAACCCACGAATGCGACATACATTTATCGCCCTGAGTATTTCATTAGCAAGTATTATTACCATGGCACCCGTCATTGCGGCGGCTAACACGTGGCAATCAGATGTCATCGGGGTCACTCAATCTCAATTAACCCCGCAGCACTGGTTAAGCCAAGTGACAGATAAAACTCTGATGAGTGCAGCGCAAATCGCGGCATTTAATAAACAATTGATTGCTGACAATGAACATATTGTCGATCCACTCGATTTTGCCTCTCAGCTAACTCGTGAGCAGTTAAAGGCATATATTCTCAGTATTAGTGCGGTACCAAAAAGCCCGCGTTTTTACCCTAATGGCGTGGCATTAAGTAATAAGCATTTTGCAAAATATCTAGCCAATTTGAATTTAGACGCTGTGGCAGATAATAATCAAGTTAGTTATGCCATGGTGGTAAAGCGCTCAGTCCTGCGTACTTTTCCAACGTCGGACCGAGTATTAAATAGTGGCTTAGATAATGACTTAGACCGTTTTCAAGAAAGCGGATTGTTCCCCGGTGATACAGTGGCTATTTTGCATGAAAGTGCCGATAAGAAATGGTTACTTGTGCGCGCTTATAACTATCTAGCATGGGCGCCCAAAGCTGATATTGCGATATCGAATAAAAGCACACTTCGTGAATTTAAAAATAACGATGACTTTTTATTGATAACTGGCGCAAAAGTAAATACTGCTTACGTGCCTAATGATGCCACTACATCGCAAGTGCAATTGGACATGGGCGTTCGTCTGCCTCTAATGCCTGCAGAAAAAACCCCTCATTTATTAAATGGCCAAAACACCTACGCTAATTATGTTGTGCAACTGCCAACCCGCGGGGAACAAGGTCAGTTAGTTATTAAGCCTGCCTTGATCAGTCGCAGCAGTGATGTGCATTTAGGGTATTTACCTTACACCCAACAGCATTTAATAAAACAAGGGTTTAAATTTTTAGGCGAACGCTACGGTTGGGGACACGACTATAATGGCCGTGACTGCACTGGTTTTGTTGGCGAAATATATAAATCATTTGGTCTATTAATGCCGCGTAATTCAGGTCAGCAGGGGAAGGGGGAGTATGGTACTAATCACCGTTTTGATAAAACCAGCAATGAAAGCGATAAATTAGCGGTAGTTAATAACATGCAAGTGGGCGATTTAATTTATATACCAGGCCATGTAATGATGTACTTAGGTGAACAAGACGGTCAACCGTATGTGATCCATGATGTTAAAGGGTTGGGTTATAACAAGGCTGATGGTAGTTTTTATTCAAGTTCACTTAATGGGGTATCGGTAACGCCTTTATTGCCACTGCGTTTATCGCAAACTCAGAGCTATTTAGACCGTACTTATAATATTAAGCGTATTCGCTAGGAGTTAAAAATGAAGATTACGGCGATACGTTTTGCCAAACTTAAAGTGCCATTAGTTACGCCGTTCAAAACAGCGCTGCGTGAAGTGAGCTATATTGAAGACTTAGTGGTGTTAATTGAAACCGATAAAGGCGAAATTGGCTATGGTGCTGCGGCGTCTACGCCAGTAATAACCGGCGATACTCACCAAAGTATCCTTAGCGTTATTAAACAATTTATAGCGCCAAAACTAATTGGTATGGAAATCGAAAACCTCAATCAAATTTGCCAAGTGATCCAATCAAGTGTGGTGGCAAATTACAGCGCTAAAGCCGCACTCGAGCTGGCTGTGTATGACTTGTGGGGTAAATTATATCAAGCGCCGCTGTATAAATTGCTCGGCGGTGGTAGTCAAACATTACGAACTGATATCACTATTAGCGTTGATAATATTGATAAAATGCTCAGTGATTGTGCTGTGGCTGTAGCGCAAGGTTTTGATATTTTAAAAGTAAAAATTGGCAATGATTTACAGCAAGATATCGAACGAGTGAAGGCGATTTATCAAGGTTTTGGCCAGCAAACGCAAATTCGTTTGGATGTAAATCAGGGCTGGAATGCTAAACAAACGGTGTTTGCTTTACGGCAATTAGAAAGCCACAATGTTGAATTAGAACTTGTTGAACAGCCAGTGAAAAGTGATGATTTTAAAGGTTTAAAGTATATTACTGAGCGGGTAAATACGCCGATCATGGCTGACGAAAGTGCCTTTTCGCCCAAGCAAGTAATTCAATTATTAGAGCAAAATGCTGTTGATATTATCAATATCAAAGTCATGAAAACGGGTGGCTTAAGTCGTGCTATTGAAATTGCCAATATTACTGCACAGTATCAAGCTGATTGTATGATCGGTTGCATGTTAGAAGGCAGTATTGCCGTTGCAGGTGCTGCGCATTTAGCGTCTGCAAAAGCCCAGCAGATCAGTAAAATAGACTTAGACGGTCCAGCGCTTGGACAATATGATCCGGTGCAAGGCGGTGTGGAATTTAATGGCCCAGCGATCACGTTAAGTGATGGTCCTGGCTTGGGGATTAAAAGTATCGACACATTACAACCGATAAACGATGGAATTTGGCCGTTATGAAAAAAATAATAATAACATTAATCACCACTGCAGCCCTCAGCGGCTGTGCAAATAGTGCAAGTACATCAGCAGCTGCAAGTGCTGCAGTTATCCCACAGCAAAGCCAACAGTTAGTGGTGGTGGTTGCAGATGATTGGCAAGCCATTGCCGCACAATTGTATCGATTTGAGCGTGTTGCAGGACAATGGCAACAACAAGGCCAAGGTCACAGTGTGGTACTTGGGCGCACCGGTCTTGCGTGGGGTATTGGTTTACACCCAGCTCAAGCGGGCGAACAAAAACAAGAAGGCGATGGTAAAGCTCCCGCTGGTATTTTTGAACTCGGCACCGCGTTTGGTTATTTAGATTCATTAAAAACCAATATGACCTACCAAGGTATGACTGCTGACGACTATTGTGTTGATGTCAAAGGTTCGCCATTTTATAACCAGCTAGTTAATAAGTCAGTGGTAGGAGAGGCTGCTGTCAAAGACTCGTCTGAGTGGATGCGCCGTGATATTTACAGCCAAGATAACCTTTACAAAAAAGGCTTAATGGTTAAGCACAATAGTCAAAATGTTGATGGTGCAGGCAGTTGTATCTTTATGCATTTATGGCGCGCAGAAAATAAACCAACTGCCGGTTGTACTGCAATGACTGAGCAGAATATGGATACCTTGTTAGCTTGGTTAGATGAACAGAAAAAACCATTGTTAGTGAGCTTACCTAGCGAACAATATCAACAAAAACAATTGCTTTGGAAGTTACCAGCGATTAAATAATACGTGTACAGCCACGCGATCGCGTGGCTTTACAAAGTAAATAATAAAATTGTTTTCTTTTTATTAATTTAATGGAATAATATATTCCATTAATTGGTTTGAAATTGGGATAATAAATGAGTGCACAATACACCTTGCTTGATTGGCTCGTATTCGCAAGCTACGGAGCAATTTTATTACTCAGTGGTTGGTGGTTTAACCGTAAGCGCGCCAACTCAAGTAAAGACTTCTTTTTAGGCGGTAATAGTATGCCGACCTGGATGGTGGCTATTTCGGTATTAGCTACTTCACAGTCTGCTGCCACTTTTATTGGTGGACCTGATCAAGGTTATCAAGGTGATTTATCGTATTTAGCGACGAACATTGGCGCATTCATAGCTGCATTTATTGTTTCTATTTTTCTGATCCCTAAGTTTTATCAACAAAAAGTGTACACCGTTTATGAACTGCTTGAAAAGCGCATAGGGCCAAAAGCTAAACGCCGCAGCGGCTTAATGTATTTATTTGGCCGAGTGTTCGCCAGTGGCGCACGTCTATATATGGCCGCGATTGCAGTAGCGATGATTTTATACGGTAATATAGCCGCAGAAAGTGTGATTATAGCGACTTTGCTATTAGCACTTGCGGGTTTGTTGTATACCGTATTTGGTGGTATTCGCAGTGTAATTTATTCTGATGTGCTGCAAAGTGTCGTATATGTCAGTGCTGCGATTGCCGTTATCTGGTGTTTGTTGGTACTGATCCCCGCTGATTTTTCAACTATTTTAGCAACCTTAAATGAGCCAACCCCCGGTGCTGATTCAAAGCTGGCGATTTTCAAATTTGATTTAGATTTTGGCCCAAGTGGGGTGTTCAATATGGCGTCGGTATTAACCGGCTTTGTATTACTTAACATTGCCGCCTTTGGTCTTGATCAAGATATGACACAGCGTCTACTGACGTGTAAGAGTGACAAAGAAGGCAGTAAAGCATTACTACTTTCTATCGTGATGGTTATTCCCGTGATGTTGGTATTTATCTTTATTGGTTTATTACTTTATATCGTTTATCAGCAGCCAGCATTAATGAACAGTGACGGTGCGCAAGTCGTACAAGAATTTAATGGTGAAAAAATCACTATTTTTATGTACTACGTACTTAATGAGGCTCCTGCTGGTGTTAAAGGTTTAGTTAGCGTCGGTATCATTGCCGCGGCCATTTCAACATTAAACTCCGGTTTAAGCTCGATGTCGTCGGTCATTGTACAAGATTTATATCGACCTTATTTAGCAGCTAAAAATAAGCAAGTTGCCGATAACCATTTTGTTAAAGCCGGGCGTATTGGCATGGCGGTTGTGAGCCTATCATTAGCATTAATGGCCATAGTTTGTTATTTCTGGCAGCAATACAGTGATATGCCGCTTCTTAAGTTTGCGCTGAGTGTCATGGTGTTTTCGTACAGTGGTTTACTGGGCGTGTATTTTACAACACTATTTACTAAACGTGGCAGTGAAGGCTCAGTATTGGCGGCGTTAATTGTCGGCTTTATGATCACTTTATTCATGCAACCATACATCATTGATTGGTTATTGCCGGCAGCAGATCGCTTCTATTTAGGCTTTACTTGGCAGTTATGTATTGGTACTGCGTTGTCGACTCTAGTGTGTTGTTTAGGTAAACCTCAACTTGCCCAGCGCGGCCAGTCAGCTGTAGGAGCCCAATAGGCATGAACATTGACTATATACTAGCTATTGATGGCGGGGGTACCAAAACGCTGGCGAAATTAGTGAATTTACATAGCGCTGAAGAATTTACTGCGCAGGCTGGTGCAGCCTCAGTTTATAACGATTTAAATACGGCGCTTACTAGTTTACAGCAAGTGATCACTAGCGTATGTGCACAAAGTGGCGCTAAGCATAGCCAAATTTTGGCGGTAATGGGACTTGCGGGCGGCTCGTCTAAAGTGCTGGCTGAGCGAGTAACTGCAAGCTTACAGCTAGACTGTGATATTAAATTTGCGCAATTGAGTATTGTAAGTGATGCAATCACCTCATTATATGGTGCAAATCTAGGTCAGCCAGTTGCAATGTTAGCGTTAGGAACGGGCGCTGTAGCAGCAAGATTATCCGCTGATGGAGGAACAAAATTAATTGGCGGCTGGGGTTTTTCGGTTGATGATTTTGGCGGTGGTGCGCGCTTAGGGTTAAGTGCTGTGCAATGCTTGTTAGATGAAATAGACCGCTTTGAGCAACCTAAAAGCCTGCTAACGCAACAGCTGAGTGAACAAGTTGGCCGTGAGCGAGAACAAATATCAAGTTGGTTAATGAAGGCCAAAGCGTTAGATTATGCGCGTTTTAGCCCTTTAATCTTTAGTTTAAAAACACAGTGTATAATAGCCGATACGGTGCTTAGTGAGCATGTTCGACAAGTCGAGAGATTGATTGAAAAATGTCGTGGTCAGAGCCAGTTACCAGTCATAATTATTGGCGGTTTAGCGGACGTAACCATTGCATTATTAAATGAAAATACACAACTGAATTTATCTCCCCGTCAAGGGGATTCGTTAGCCGGTGCGGTGATTTTAGCCAGCGACCGCATTAAACAAATTGAATACACAAGGATTACACAATGAGCCCTGAGTCTAATTTTAATCAGCAGCGTGCACTTTTAGAAGAGCTGAACGGGATTGTGTCAGAAGGACAAAACTTAGATACGTTGGATATAGATTTACTCGATAGTCGCGAAATTTTAACCAAAATAAATTTGGAAGATCAAAAAGTTGCCGCTGCTGTAAAGTTAGTGATCCCAGAGATAGCCAAAGCGGTCGATCATATTGTAACGGCATTTAAGCAAGGCGGTCGTTTAATTTATATTGGTGCCGGCACCAGTGGTCGCTTAGGTATTTTAGATGCTGTGGAATGCGCGCCAACTTACAGTGTCAGCGATCAACAAGTAATGGGAATAATTGCGGGTGGCGAAACGGCTTTTAAAAAAGCAGTTGAAGGTGCCGAAGATAGCTTAAAATTAGGCGTAGAAGATCTTAAAGCCGTTAATCTACAAGCTAAAGATGTCGTGGTAGGGATTGCCGCTAGTGGCCGTACACCTTATGTGCGAGCAGCCATTGAGTATGCAAAATCAATAGGATGTATCACCGTTGGAGTAACCTGTAATCCTAACTCCGCGGTAATGAAACTACCTGATATTGGCATTTGCCCAGTAGTTGGCGCTGAAGCAGTAACAGGTTCAACACGCATGAAATCGGGTACTGCACAAAAGTTAGTATTAAATATGCTCAGCACAGCCAGTATGATCCGCACTGGTAAGGTCTATAAAAACTTGATGGTTGATGTGAATGCCAGCAATGAAAAGCTGCATGCTCGTGCGATCCGCATCGTAATGCAAGCAACCGATTGCACTCATCAGCAAGGAGTCGATGCGCTTGCCCAAGCAAAACAAAGTGCTAAATTGGCTATTTTAATCATCTTAACAGGCAAAGATGCCGCCCAAGCTGAGCAAATGTTAACCCAAGCGGATGGTTTTTTACGAAAAGCGGTGGAACTATAAATGTTAATTAGATTATTGGTTATATTACAATGCCTAATTTTGAGCGCATGCGCCCACAACAGCACTGACGATGCAATCTTAACTGATACACCGCAAGTAAATTTAAGTGTTGGCGCTTTACAATATCAGCAGTACCTACCACAACTTGAGGGCAAACGAGTTGGCTTAGTCGTTAATCAAACTTCACAAGTTTATGGCACCCATATAGTCGACTTACTGCGTGAAAAAGGCGTGAATGTTACTAAAATATTTGCCCCTGAACATGGTTTTCGTGGCGACCACGATGCCGGCGCGCATGTAAAAAGTACGGTGGATGCAAAGACCGGTATTGATGTGGTGTCTATTTATGGCAGTAATAAAAAGCCAGATACCGCTGTATTAAGCGAATTAGACGTGATTATTTTTGATATTCAAGATGTTGGTGTGCGTTTTTACACTTATATCAGCTCAATGCATTACATGATGGAAGCTGCTGCTGAGAATAACATTGATTTTATTGTACTTGATAGGCCAAACCCAAATATTGCTTATGTTGATGGGCCAGTTTTAGATTTAAAATTTCAGTCTTTCGTTGGCATGCATGAAATTCCTGTATTACATGGTATGACAGTGGGCGAGCTGGCAAAAATGATCAAAGGTGAAGGGTGGATAAATAAAGCTTCGTCACTAAACTTGACGGTTGTGCCTGTGGCGCATTATCGCCGCGATATGACGTATAGTTTACCTGTTCAGCCAAGCCCTAATTTACCAAATGATCAGTCAATTGCATTGTATCCATCATTATGCTTTTTTGAAGCAACACCAATTACAATTGGCCGTGGTACAGACTTTCCATTTCAAGTGATAGGTTATTCACCGATTGCGTTAGGGGAGTTTAGTTTCACTCCGCGTGCTATTGAGGGAGCATCAATGAACCCTAAATTTAAAGGGATAGAGGTGCAAGGTCTTGATTTACGAGACAGTACAATCAAAGGACTAGATTTAAGTTTATTTATTACAGCCTACAAAACTTTAATGCAAAACGAGCAAACGTTCTTTGAACGTGCTGGCTTTATGGATAAACTTGCAGGCACTGATAAGCTGCGTTTAGCTATCGAAGCCGGCCAAACAGAGCTGCAAATCAAACAAAGCTGGCAACAAGATCTAGCTCGCTTTAAACAGCAACGCGCAGCATATTTGTTATATCAATAAGACTATTTTTATTTATAAAACTTTAAAACGCAGCTTAGGCTGCGTTTTTAGTTTTCAATTAATGTTGTCTTGTTTTAGCGTCAATCTCAAAACAGTAAAAATAGTCTCCATAAATGAACCACTACAATTAGTGGGGGTATTTGTAGCAGCGAGTTTACCTCGCGACAATAACGTTAAACCTTTGCCTACATGTTGGGATAAACCGCGACCTGCATTTTAACTTTGCCACAAGGTGGGTTAAAAGCAAATAAGGTATTTGTTTTGTATTGGGATGATTTGAGTTATTAGTCATTAAAAAGGGCATTAAAAAAGGCCACAATTGTGGCCTTACCATGGATGGGGAAATAAGCGCCCATTGAGCGCTTACTTTAATCCATAAGATTAAAACTTGAAGTTAACTGATAACTGTAAGCTACGTGGATTGTAGTAGCTACGCGATTCACCAAACTTCTCTTCAAGTACATACGGGTTTTTGTTATAACCTGTTTGACGATTAAATACATTGAAGAGATCTGCACGAAATTGTAGTTCCATATCACCAGAGAACTTAAAGTCTTGCGTATAGTTTAAGTCAAGTTGCCAATGGCTAGCAGTGCGACGACTACCAGCAGACTCTGCATAGCGGCTAATATGGCTTGTAGGGTATCCGTATGTTGTTCCATCCCATGCTTCCCATGCTTTACCTGATTGGAATACGAAGTACGCCCCTAAGTTAGCTTCCCAAGGAAGAGTATAGTAACCGTATACTTTTAACAGGTGAGGTTTATCACCTGAGAGTGTGCCATAGCGATTATCCCAAGGGTAACGACCGCGACCATCACCATAATAAGATGAACCAATAAAGTTATTCGCATCATTGCTTGTTGTGGTGTTATCTTGGTCAAAGTTGCCATAGTAGTGACTCCACACATATGAAGCGTTTACGTAGCTATTCTCACCCAAGTATTCGGCTTCAATACTCGCTTCCCAGTATTTGGTTTCGCCGCCATCAACCTCTGCAATTACATACGATGAACCACCAATTTCGTCGCGAATATCAGCTAAGTTAGCTACATATAAGCCTTTATCTGCAATGTGTTGCGGTACACCTTCGGCATCAACACCTGAGTAATCAGTTAGACGCGCATTGTTTGGCATATCCTCCCAAAAGTGCATGCCTTTACGGTGACGAACATGGGCACGTAATACTAAGTCAGAACCAACATACTTAGTGGTTCCGATAGTAAATTCGTTAATACGACGTGGTTTCATATCATCTTGGAATACTTTACCAGATGAACCATTTCTAGGTGAAGATGATAAAATATTACCAGCTTCATCTAGTAATAACTCAATTTCGGCACGAGTGTTTCGATCCCATGATGCTGCGCGAGATAATGAACTCGCTTCAGGATTATAAATCGCAAAGTTTGCAAATACGGAATCTTCGTCAGAATAAGTCCATGTTGCACCTAAACGAGGTTGCAGCATATCTTTCCAGTTGGTTTGGTACATTTGGTACTTGTGACCAGGAGCAACTTCATAGCCAGAAATAGTACCAGATTTAGCTTTTAAGCCTTGACCATACCAAGTGTCTTGGCTGACCAATAATCCTAAGTTATAAGTCCAATCACCCAATTCTATAGTATCGTTAATTTCAAAGTTTAGGCTGCGTGTTTCAGAGTTAATGCCTGATACAGGCGCGCCATCAGCCGTTGCTAAACTCATTTGTTGGACTCGAGCACGGTAGATAGCATTTGCAGGGTCAAAACCATCAGTGTTTGCATCAGCATCAACTAAGCCACCAATGTATGCAATTGAACCCCAACCGTTAGAGAGTCTGGTTAGTTGCTCTTCGCCTTCTTCCCATTTTGCACCAAAATGGAGTATGTGGTATGCATCGCCCCAGCTAAGTTCATGTTCTAAACTAACTTCAAAGGAATCACGATAAAAGTTTTGATTGTCATAAGTTGCGTATGCACCAACACCACCACCGCCTTTCATCACTGCGTCTTCAAGATAGCCATAGGTATTAATTAATGCATTTGCGCCAGCATTATATGCGGCGATTTGTGCTTCGCTAAATCCTTCATCTGGGTCATAACTTCTTAAGCTTGGGACAGAGAAATAACCCATTTGAGCTAAGTCATCAATACCAAGTTGGCTTGATAAAGAAGGGATTACACTCAATGGTGTATCAGGTTGTGAGCCTGTTTCTAATTCAAACTTACTATATTGGAACGAAAGTGTGGTTGCTGATCCTAAGATCCATGAACCATCTAAAGTAAAGATATCTTGATCAGCTTTACTGCCGACAGATACAGTGTCCATCTCGTAAGCACCAATCGAATCGCCTTTCACTTCTTTATCTGAGGTACGTTGTGAGATATTTATCAAAATATCATCAGTTGGTGCCCAGGTTAATTTACCAAAGTATTCGTCGCGGATACTCTCATAATCTTTTACTTCGCCATAGGCTGTGTTTTTGTTTGCTTTGGTCTCTTCAGGACGGTAATAAGAGGTATAAAAATATAATGTATCTTCAATCAGTGGACCGCTTAAACTTGCGGTTAACCAGTTTTTATCAAGCTCAAAGCTCTCTTCACCTACTGGCGTTGCAACAAAGGTTTTTGGTTGTATTTTGTATTCTATATTACCGTGAAACTCATCCGTACCAGATTTTGATACTGTGTCAATTGAAAAGCCACCAGAACGGTTAAAGCCAACCGCTTTTGCACCACCTCTGTCCATAGTAACAAAGGCAACATCGTGTGTTGATGGCTCTGAAGCTAAGTTGCCATACATCGGCAATGACACATTAACACCATCAAAGCCATATGAGTTATCAACACCTGATCCACCAGCTGATGGGCCCAACGTTGAATTTGCCGAAAGTTCTATACCAGGGACAAGCTTTAAAAGGTCTCGGTAATCTTGACCTACAGGGACATTATTAATTCCGTCTTCACCTAATGAGTTTGTGAGTGCTGATTTACCTTGGCGAAATAGTTTACTGCCTGTCACTGTAATTACTTCAACATTATCTTTTTTACCGCCAAGAACAACATTAGCACTTGAGGTTTGCTCTAGCAGTACATCAACAGTTATTGTTTGTGTAACGCCGCTGCTGTCTTCAAAGGTCAGCTCATAAGTGCCTGGTTTTAGTTGCGGGAGATCATAACTGCCATCTTCACGGGTTACCACCGTACGCGCTTTTGGCATGACGTTACTACGTGCAGTAATGGTTATACCCGCTAGTGATTGGTTTGCTTGCTCGGTTTTTACCTTACCTTTAATGCTACCGTTTAAATTCGCGAATGCAGGAGCACTTGCTAGCGAGGCAGCTATTATAGCGGTGGTTATTGCAGTTTTTGGCACTCGCAGAGCGCGATGTGTGGCCTGCGCTAACGAGCTTATAGTGAAGGTTGGTACATGTTTTTTCATTGTTTTCCCCGTCCTTATTATAATTAGCTTATCGCTCTGAACTTTGTTGATTCCCCAAACAGAGTTATAAACTTTGATCAATTGTTGCTATTCCATTAAACATGCGTTGCCATTAATGGTCAAGAATAAATTCTTCCTTATTTTGTTTGCATCTATAAATAAAATATATAAAAACTGGTTTCGTTATATTTTTTGTCAATATAAGCGTAAGGCTGGGGGAGTGTTTTCGCGATTTTTAGCGCAGTTACTCATATTTAATGTATTGAAATAACATGTTTTTGTGTTTTTCATTCTAAAGAAGGAGGATTTTTTATTGAGTTGGAACAATACTGTTGGAGTTACAATAATAATTATTGTTTATGAACTAAAAAATTTTGGTTGGCATGGAATAAAGAAATAATTTATAAATTAGCAAACGAGAGATAGGTTATTATTGCACGGCTGTTGTTAAAGTGGTTTTTATAATAAGAAAGGCCACAATAGTGGCCTTAATTCTTTAGGATGTCGTTGGTTAGTGATTTCTAAATTCACCAACAACGTCATTTGAATGCTCTAGTAATTTACGACCTTGACGACTCGATTGCGTTAAAGCGATAAATAGAATATCAATAACAAAGTCTTGCGCAGTACGGGCAAGTATCGATGATAAACGGACTGACTCTTCTTCTGCCACAGAGTAAAGCCTAACATTGGCTTGATCAGCAACAGGATTACTACCAAATTTAGTGACAGAGATCACGTAACTGTCGTTCTTCTTAGCCTGCTTTACCACTTCAGCAATTTCTCTGGTAACACCCGATTCACTGATCGCAATAACTAAGTCGCCTTTTGCAAAGGTTGATACATAGGCGAGCTGCGCATGACCATCAGGTTCAGCTATTGCTGGCATACCTAACTTTTGCAGCTTATAAGAGAAGTCTTTAGCCACCAGGGCAGAGCCCCCTAAACCACAAATTAAAATTCGCTTAGCTGATTTTAACAAGCTAACAGCCTGTTCAATGGCTAGCGCTTCATTGAGGTTTTTTGTTTCAGTAAGCACAGCAAGTTTACTACTGAGTAGCTTTTCTGCTATTTGCTCTAGTGAATCACTTAAGGTGATTTTACCATGCAGTTTTGGTTCTGATGTTTCATCATTGAGTGCATCAATGACAGCCAGCTTAAATGCTGGAAAGCCTTTGTAGCCCAGTTTTTGCGAAAATTTTACAACGCTTGACTGGCTCACGCCGACAACTTTAGCCAGCTCTACAGACGAAAGATTACGAATAGCATTAGCTGAGTTCAATGTGAAGTCGGCTAGCTTAGCTTCGCTGCTCGATAGGGACTGACGTAAGGCTTTAATTTTTACAAATGTAGACATACTACCCGCTTATTTTTATATTTGGCGTATTTATAGCATTAATCGAAATAAATTTGTACTTATTCTAGGTTCAAATGTAACCATCTTAGTTTTTACTCTTGTTCCTGTGCGTACAAAAAATAAATTATTCCCAATAGCCGCAATTAAGTTTTGGAATATTGTTTAAGAATAATTGGAATAATATAGTTTTAATTATCTAATTTTACAACACCAATAGCGCGAACTAACAGATTTATTTGCTAGTCGCTTGGGCACTGTTTTTATGGTGAGATAAAATATCTTTATTTAATTTACTTGTTGAAATAAATTATTTACAAATCATTTTACTGTGATAGGGTTTGGTTTATACAACTCAAATTGAGTTGTCCAAACTATAATAACAATATGAGAACTGGGTTTATTTAATGTATTGTTTACTAAAAGCACATACCGCTAATCGTGGTTTTGGGATTGCGCTTATTTACTTTGATCAGCAATGAGAAGGCTATGACGTTTTTATCTTGGTTTAAAAAACTTTGTTTAGTTACAACTGCCGCACTTTTGACTAGTTGCGCTTCAACACCTTACGAGTTTACACAATCTGCCAATTACAGTCATCGTGTTAAGTTTTTAGTCATGCATTACACCGCTATTGATTTTGAAAAATCGATGCGTGCTTTAGTCGATGAAGGTGGTTTAAGTGCTCATTATTTATTACCAGAGTTAAATGATCCTAGCTACCCTGAGGATGAATTAAAAGTAATTCAACTAGTTGATGAACATGATAGGGCGTGGCATGCCGGGACAAGCTTTTGGCAAGGCCGTGAAGATTTAAATGATCAATCAATTGGTATCGAAATTGTTAACGTACCAAGCTGTCACTATCCCGAAGTTAAACCTGATGAGCAAATGGAAAATGACGCCTCAAAACTGTGTATTTTCCCCGATTTTGACGCTAAACAAATAGCGTTATTGATTGAGCTCAGTAAAGGTATTTTAGCCCGTAACCCTGATATTGGCCCAACTCAAGTTGTAGGGCACTCCGATATAGCGCCTACACGAAAAAACGATCCAGGTCCGCGCTTTCCATGGTATCAATTGTACCAAGCTGGTATTGGTGCATGGTATGACAGTGACACGGTTGATAAATATTGGCAGCAATTTAATTTAGTTAAACCATCCATTAGTTTAATGCAAAAAGCGTTACGTGGTTATGGTTATGATGTACACGTGACTAATCAACTTGATCCACAAACCCTTGATACATTAAGTGCCTTTCAAATGCACTTTTTACCTTGGCATGTAAGCGGTAATGCAGATGCGCGCAGCGCTGCGGTATTGTTTGCTTTGATGCAGAAGTACTTTCCGAAAAAAGCAGCTAAGTTAATGTTGCAATATCAACAACAGCAACTTGCCCCAGAACCGATTATTAAGCCTTTAGCAAATGCGCAGGTTGTGTTGCAGGTACCAAATCCTAATCCAAGTTCTCGGACACTAGTTAATAACCGTGGCACGTTTAAAGCTTATAAAGGCCGAGGCGAAATTATCATTGAAAATAACACCGCAACGAGCGCGGATATTTTTATCAATGGTGAAAAAATAAATATTGCTCAGCCACTTATGGCAAATAATAGCTACAAATACAGCTTATCTAAACGGACTCACAACGGCACAAATACGTTCAAGGTTGAAAATGTGCAGCCTGAAGGAGCAAGTTTAACATTACGTTTTTCTTACCCAACTTTAGTAACTAAGCCCGTAAAGTCAGTGCAGTTTAATAACGTGGATAAATTGATCAACGAAGAAGTCGCGGCAGGATTTCCCGGTGCCGTACTGGCAGTGATCAAAGATGGTAAGTTAATTAAATTAAGCCACTATGGAGATGCTAAAAAATACCTTGCTGATGGCTCATTATTAGAGCAGCCACAGCAGATGAAAAGCGATACATTATTTGATATTGCCTCTAATTCAAAAATGTTTGCCACAAATTTAGCGTTAATGAAATTAGCCAGTGAAGGTAAAGTTGATGTAGAAAAACCGCTATTTTATTACTTACCTGAGTTTCGTGGGGCGGGCCGTGAGCAGCGGTTAGTCAAAGATTTACTGACCCACAGTGCAGGTTATCCAGCGGTAGTTGATTTTCATCGTAAAGATAATAAGTTTGGTGAGCGATTCTTTTCACAAAATAGCTTACGTACTAAAAACTTATTACTGACAGGCGTGCCATTTGTTGCGGGTCGTAGCGTTAAACATTTATATTCAGATATTGATTACATGTTACTCGGTGTATTAGTGGAGCGACTTTCCGGGCAGTCGCTGGATAATTATGTTGAAGGGCAAATTTATCAACCGCTTGGTTTAACCCACACCGTTTATAATCCATTGCAAAAGGGCTTTATAAAAAACCAAATAGCTGCCACTGAGTTAATGGGAAACACTCGTGACGGACGGATCAGCTTTGATAATGTTCGTACCGACGTTTTACAAGGACAAGTACATGACGAAAAAGCATTTTATGCCTTAGGTGGGGTCGCAGGTCACGCAGGACTTTTTAGTACAGGTCAAGACTTAGCTGTGCTTGCGCAGTTATTGCTGAATCGCGGTGGCTATGGTGATAAGCAAATATTTACCCCGCAAGTATTAGAGCAATTCATTGCCCCGCAAGCCAGCGATGAAAGTTATGGTTTAGGTTGGCGTCGTGCCGGTAACGGTGCTTTACAATGGCATTTTGGCCCGTACGCGAGCCCACAAGCGTATGGTCACACTGGCTGGACGGGCACGGTTACTGTGATTGATCCCGCTTATGACTTGGCGATAATTTTGCTTAGCAATGCTCGCCATACCCCGATTGAAGGGAATGAAACAGATTATGAATTTATGGGGAGAAAGTTTGAAACCGGTAAATATGGCTCAATTGTTTCGCTAATTTATGAAGCAATATTAAATAAGCATTGATCTAAATGGCAGTGTTCAGCTTATCGCTAATCGATTTAAGTTGTGTTTATTGACGAACAGATTAAGCTAATGAGTTTGTTCCAGCCTTTACAACAAAGGCCTGATAATAATTAGAGTGAGTCATAGACTCACCACAAAAAAGGTTACAGTATGTCTTGGTATTCAATTTTACCGCCACTAATTGCGATTTTGATCGTATTTTGGCGCAAAGAAGTCATTATGGCGCTACTTGTCGCTGTTGCTTCTTCAGAGTTTTTGCTGGCCTTGCAAGGTAACGGTAATACACTTTTTAATACATTTATAAATACCATAGAGCGCGTGGTGAGCGTAGCAAGTTCGCCAGGTAATAGTCGTATCCTAATTTTTAGTATCTTAATCGGTGCATTACTTGCTTACATACGCGAATCGGGCGGTGTTGCTGCAACGGTAAATGTGTTGATGAACAAAGGTGTGGCAAAGAGCAAACGCCAAGTGGGTTATTTAACCATGTTTTCAGGTATTGCGGTGTTTATAGAATCTAACTTAAGTGTACTGACTGCGGGTATTTTATCGCGGGGTTTATTCGATAAATTTAAAATGAGCCGTGCTCGCTTAGCATACATTATTGATAGTACCAGTGCTCCTGTGTGTATTTTGATTTTACTTAATGGTTGGGGGGCATACATACTTGGCTTGCTTGGTAATTATGAACTGTCAGAGTCGGCAGTCTCGGTGTTATGGGGCAGCATAGGCTATAACTTTTACGCCATCATCACCTTACTCATTGTGTTTTACACAATCTCGTTTGATAAAGTGCACGGCCCGCTTAAAAAGGCTGAAGAGCAAGTGGAATATCAAAAAACTGAGCTGCAAGAAGAAGTCAAAGGGACTAAAGCACGTTACATGTTAGTACCACTAATTACATTAATTGGTAGTATGGTCGGCTTTATGTATTGGTCAGGTAATGGTGATATTGCCAGCGGCAGTGGCTCTAAGTCGGTATTGTATGCAACTATTTTAGCTTGCGTTGTCGCCTACTTATTAATGGTAAGCTCTCGTCAATTTACTCACCATAAACTGGTTGATATTGGCTTTAAAGGCATGGGTGAGTTATTACCCTTAGTCGCGATTGTATTACTATCATTGACTCTCGGCGCCAGTTTAAAAGATTTAGGTACTGGCACTTTTGTTGCGGGCTTAGTGGGTGATTACTTACCTATTTACTTAGTCGTACCAGTGTTGTTTGTAACCGGTGCGGTGATCTCTTTCACAACAGGCACCTCATGGGGTACATTTGCAATACTTATCCCGATTGGTGTGCCATTAATTCAAGCGCTTGGTTTACCGCCGTCATTAGTGATTGCGGCAATTTTAGGGGGCGGCGTATTTGGCGATCATTGCTCGCCAATATCAGATACCAGTGCGGTGTCGGCAATTGCCTCAGGCTGTGACTTACTTACTCACGTTAAAACGCAAATGCCGTATGCATTATTCGCGGGTGGCTTAACGTTTGTTGCTTACCTAGTTACGAGCATTATTGTGTTGTAAAGAGTTAGCGAGCTTGCGAGAGTAAAGTTAGCTAGTCAGCGAAAAGCCTGCAAATTTGCAGGCTTTTTTATTGCTGAATTAACTTTTTATATTTGGCAGGGGGTATTTGTAAAATAGCGTTGAACTCATTGTTTAGGTGAGATTGATCGGAAAACCCGCACTCAAGGGCGAGTTGTGCCAAGCTTAGCTGTGGGTTTGCTTTTATAAGTTGTCTGGCTTGCCTGACTCTGTAAATACGTGCTAGGTGTTTGGCAGTGATGCCACAGGTGTTTTTAACGTAGCGCTCTAATTGCCGCTTACCTTTAGGGGGGTGCTCGTAAGCAGTACTTAGTGGGGTAAGATTGATTATTTTATGGATCAGTTTTTGTGTGTGCTCAATAGCCTAATGGTGTATTTTTGGTGCATTGAGGTGCGCCGACAACAAATCAATAAACGAATCTAAGTTAGCATATTGGTCAAGCGCCTGTGCTAAACCTGTTAAGGTTGCAGGCGCCACAAGCGAATGATTTACCTTTTGTAAATGGGCAAGTCCAGCGGGTTTAAACCGGATCCCACAAAAAACGGAGTCAGCAGTAAACGTTATTTTTGCTGACTGTGTTGATATGGTTTGCATGAAATAGGGGAATTTAATGGTTTTCCAGCTAAATTAAGACGCCCAGATAGCAAAAATATAACGCCTTTTGCGCCATCGCAGGGGAGCCAACTCTCCCCTGAAGATTGGGCGCTTGCAAACCAAACTGCTTGTACATAATCAGCGATATCGCCCGTTGGGCTGTAAATAGTTTATCGTTCATTAAACTCGACTGTCGGTTTAAACATTTTCACCATACGATTCCAGCTATTTATAGCATTAATTGCTACGGTGAGGGTAACTAAACTTGATTGATCAAATAATGCTGAAAGTGTTTGGTAAAAGTCATCATCAATGTTCTGTGACAAAGTCAACTTCTCGCAAAGCGCTAATGCAGCACGTTCTTTATCGTTATAAAGTGGCGTGTCTTGCCACGCATTGAGGGCAATAATGCGGTTAATGCTCTCGCCATACTCCAGTGCTTGTTTGCTATGCATGGCTAAACAATACGCGCATTGGTTTAACTGTGACGCTCTTAGTTTTAGCAGCTCCCAAATTGTCACTCCAAAGGTAGCCTCGACTTTCTGTTTGATCAGTACTTCTTGATCAATCAAGTAGGTCATTAACTCGGGTTCGATATTAAAGTAATTCGCTCTTTTCATAATAGTTCCAAATCGATAAATAACTACTAGCTAGTTTATTGACGGATAAATAAAAAGAATTGTAAAAAAACGACTTTTTGATTTGTTTTTAGTGTAGTCGTACCTCGCTAAAGACTTATCATACTATTACACAATAATAAAACGGTATAAGTCGCTGATATATTATATTTACACCCTAAATTAGCGAATTTCAATACTAATTTAGCTCTTAAGCTTTAAAAAGCTCACATCGACAATGACGTTAATTTACTTTTATTTAACAATTAACTTTATTTGTAATATAAATGATCCTAATATAAGTGCGCAAACGATAATTATTAACCGTTTGTACTTAAGTGCAGGATTCGCATTTTACAAAACACCATTCAAGGAATGGCATAAATTGGAGCAAAAGAATGAGCGTTATGACAACACTGATACAACGGCAAAAGACTTTGTTTTTACTTCTGTTATCTACTTGTAGCTTTGCTACATTGGCAGAAAATTGTACAACTATGCCCACCTCAGGTGGGATTTACTCTGTAATTAACCGTGGCTCTAGCTTGGCATTAGATGTAAATACGTCTGATACTAGTGGCGCACCGGATGTAATTAGCTATCAATATTGGGGTGGTGCAAACCAGAAGTTTGCTTTCACTAAAGGCAGTGATGGTTACTGGACTATTCGTTCGCAACATAATAACCAAGTACTTGATGTACTCAATTCGTCACAGTCTAATGGCGCTAATATTGTGGTGTATGACGATTGGCAAGGTGATAATCAGCGCTGGCAGCTGAAGGTGTCTTCATCGGGTGGCTTTAATATTGTTAATAAACTTACGCAAAAGTCATTAACTGTGGCGGGTTCGCAAAACGGTGCCAATGTGTATCAAAATGATGATGCGGGTGGCAGTTCACAGCGCTGGTATATCAACCCTGTTTCAGGTAGTTGTGGTAGCAGTAGTGGTGGCGGTCAAACAACAGCTGGTTTAATTGGTTTTGCAGCACAACCAGGTAATGATGGCCTTGCAACTACAACCGGCGGCGGTAATGTATCTCCTACTATTGTAACTAGCTGCAGTGCGTTAACAGCCGCATTAAACTCAATATCAACTGCGGTTATTCAAGTTCCTAACAATACAACGATTAACTGCCATACGGCAAACCGAACTGTTGCAGCATGTCCACTCGATTGTGGCACATGGGGCGATTACGGTAAAACCTGGTATCGCTTACCGGTTGGTAACCAAAGTTGTAGTGAATTAGGTAGCAGCTCCAACAACACGGTTAACGTTACACGTAATGACTCTCGTCTTCGTGTTCGCTCAAATAAAACCCTTGAAGGATTAGGGAAAAACTCAAAAATCATCGGCACAAGCTTAGTGATCAGTAATGATCGTAATATCATCATACGTAATATTTTACTTGAAGATATTAACCCTGCATTAGTTGAAGCCGGTGATGCTATTTCTGTTGATGACAGTAGCCACATCTGGATTGATCATATGGCGTTTAATAAAATTAGTGACGGTTATATTGATATTGGCAATAGCCAAAATGTCACTTTAAGCTGGAACCGCTTTTATGGTTATAATACGCAAGTGTGTGCTAACCAGCATTGGTATACGCATTTATTCAAAAACTCCCAAATAACGGCACATCATAACTTTTGGGATACAGCGGCAGGGCGCAACCCTAAAGTAGACGGCTACAATTCACGCGTTCATATGTTTAATAACTATTGGAAAAACATTACTTATTTTGCAATTAGTGCAGGTAATGGCGCTGAAGTATTAGTAGAAAACAATTACTTTGAAAACAGTGCAAAACCACATTGGAACCAAGGCTCAGGCTACTTTAGCGCGTCAGGAAATGTGTATACTGGTGTGTCAGCAACCGATCAATATCGCGACAATGGGGCTAACATCTTTAACGATATTCAGTTATACCCATACAGTTTAGACAATGCCAATAGCTTAGGCAGTCAAGTTGATGGCGGTACAGGGCCGCAGTAATACACCCAAACCACCTAAAAATGCAAAAAGCCCTCAATTTAGAGGGCTTCATCACATTGCTTGTATTACGCGTTAGATTTTACCATCAGGCACGATGCGGTAAATTCCCATACCATCAATACCCAGATATAAATCGCCATTAGGGTGGGTTGCAATACTGCGCACGCGGCCAGCACCTTCAAATAGCTTGCTGTGACCCGTTACTTTATTACCATCAAGTTCAACCAATACTAAGTGTGCAAACTTCATAGCGCCAACAAGCACATGACCTTGCCACTGCGGGTATTTGCTACTTGTAACAAACTCCATCCCAGAAGGCGCGATAGAGGGCACCCACACCCAATCGGGTTGTTGCATACCTTCGCGGCTTGTTTCATCAGTAATTTTGGTACCAATGTAATTAATGCCGTGAGTTACTTCTGGCCAACCGTAGTTAGCGCCTGCTTTAATAATATTGATTTCATCACCGCCGCGAGGGCCATGTTCATGACTCCAAATTGCCCCCGTTTCTGGATGCATAGCCATGCCTTGTGGGTTTCTGTGGCCATAAGAGTATATACTCTTTCGTGCGTTTGGCTGATTAACAAACGGGTTTGACTTAGGGATTGTGCCATCAGCATTAATGCGGTGAATTTTTCCTGCATCATACTCTAAGCTTTGTGAGTGAACATCACGCGCGCCGCGATCACCAATCGAAAAGTACAAGTAACCGTCTTTATCAAATTCAATACGCGAGCCGTAATGTTTGCTGGTTGTGGTGTTTGGCGTGCCGTCGAACAGCAGCTGCGAGTCGACTAGTGCCATATCTTTTAAGCGCGCACGCATAATGGATGTATTGTAGCCTTCTTCATCGCCTTCATAACCTGAGTAAGAAAAGTAGATCCAGCCATTGTCTTTAAAGTTAGGATCAAGCTCGATATCTAATAAGCCGCCTTGACCTTCCGCATGCATGTTAGGCAGCCCTGCAATTTTTTGTTCTAGCAGTTTGCCATTACGAATTAGCCTAAGCTCACCAGCGCGGTCTGTTACTAATAAATCTTGCTCGTTAAGCCACGCCATTCCCCAAGGAATATTTACCCCTTGAGCAACTAATTCAAGCTGATACTTATCAGCGCTTTTAGCGACAGAGATTTCTTGTTCCGCTTGCTGCACACACGCCTGCAAGGTAGATAAACTGACCATAGCAATAGCTAAACTGGTGTAAAAAGACGTCTTCATGATGACTCCAATTTTTTAAACACGATGTAAATAGAGTAGCGTGTTAATAGTTTAATTGTTATTAACATTTACTAAAGTGCGACTATTAGTAGAAAAAGCGGGATAAAAGTCGAGTTATTGCTGTTTCAAGTTTCGTCGTAGGAGATAGCTTAAGCTACGAATAAAAAATGATGGCTTCGTGCGGCGGGCGACGAGCTACGGCACAATCCTAGTACCTAGTCACTTCCTAGAACCTAGCCACTTTATATTGTAGGTCGTCCTTTAGGGCGAAAAAGTGAATATCACCACCGAGAGCACAAAGGCGCTTCGCGCTGCACAGAGGTTAAATATTGGAAGTAGGAGCAGGCTTTAGCCACGAAGGGTTTAACAGCAGTGATAAGTTAACCTGCGTAGGCGCCAAGCTTGCTGGCGCGCGAGGTTTGGTTGGCTAAAGTGCAACGATAAAACCAATGGGGACGTTTAAATTGTAGGTCGCCCTTTAGGGCGAAAAAGTGAATTTCACCATGGAGGGCACAGAGGCGCTTCGCGCTGCACAGAGGTTAAATAGTGGATGTAGGAGATGGCTTTAGCCACGAAGGGTTTAACAGCAGTGATAAGTTAACCACCGTAGGCGCTAAGCTTGCTGGCGCGCGAGGTTTGGTTGGCTAAAGTGCAACGATAAAACCAATGGGGGCGTTTAAATTGTAGGTCGCCCTTTAGGGCGAGAAAGTGAATATCACCACCGAGAGCACAGAGGCGCTTCGCTACACAGAGGTTAAATAGTGGATGTAGGAGATGGCTTTAGCCACGAAGGGTTTAACACCAGTGATAAGTTCACCACCGAGAGCACAGAGGCGCTTCGCTGCACAGAGCTTAAATATTGGTTGTAGGAGATGGCTTCAGCCACGAAGGGTTTAACTCCAATGTAAGGGTTAACCACCGTAGGCGCTGAGCTTGCTGGCGCGTGTAACTTTTGGTCATGGCTTGCTAACTTGTCGCTTTCAAACTCGCTAACTGTTTAAAGAAACCTTATTCAATGTTTTTTGCCAGATTGCTGGCAGCAACCAAGGGGCGGCTGCCGCCGGTCGCCCCTTGGAACCCCTCGGCGCCCCGAGCATCACGCTTAATCCTTCAATGCGTAATTGATGTGAACGTAAACGGCGAAGATAGGCCAACTTACACATCCTTGTACGCTCCCCAGTTCGGCCATCCATGGCCTCTCGTTCAAAGCTGCGCTTTTCACCCATGGCCTAGTTTCGCGTTATCGCGCATTGCCTACATGGATGTAGGTACTTAGGATTTGTCGGGAACAAAATCCTGCCATGCGCGATATTACTCATCAATTACTTATTTTCAGGGCGTGATGACGGGGGAAGGTTGTTAAACGTGAGATTAGAGTTTGCTCAAGGCAAGACAAAAGGTCTTCCTCAGTACATTTCTATGAGATCTATTGAAGAATTATATTTACCTGACTTTGTATGGCACTATATAAAAAATATATATTTAAGAGGGAATTTGATGGCCGATATAAATGACTTTGATTGGAGCACACCGCCAAATCGTAAGATAGATGAGTACTTTTCCGCTGATAAGTTAGATAGAGCTAGATACGCAACATTTCTCACAAGATTATTAATTCAAGAAGGTTTTGACGAAAATAGGCCGCAAGAAGAGCAAAAGAGAAACTACGTATTAAACTTAAATGCCGAGTGGGGCGCAGGTAAAACATATTTTCTCAAGCGCTGGTCGCAGGAACTCAAAAACTTTCCGGTTGTTTATATCGATGCTTGGCAACAAGATTACTCAGACGATCCTTTTCTAACAGTTATTGCTGGCATTATTAAGCAGCTTAGTGCGCAGGCAAATTTCGCTATTACTATTCCGAATAAAGCTGCGTCGATATTTAAAGCGGTTGCACCCGCCATTGCACAGGGGTTAACGAAAAAAATAACTGGTATCGATTTAAATGAGTTAAATACATTATTATTTTCAGATGATGAAGGTGGAGAAACTGAGAATGTAGAATCTAGCAAACAAAATAGCTCAGCTTTTTCACCCGCAGTTAAAGCTCTTGCTCAGAACCTTATTAAAGAGCATGAAGCGAAAAGTAAAAGCATCGAGGTAATAAAGTCTAAGCTAGCAGATTGGGTCAGTAAATTTGAGCAGCAGGAAGGTAAAGAATTACCTATTTTTGTCTTTATCGATGAGTTAGATCGTTGTCGCCCAAGTTATGCTGTGGAAATGCTCGAAACTATAAAGCATATATTTGATGTTAAAGGTATCGTATTTGTTGTGGCAACAGATACTGAGCAACTCCAACATACAATTAAGTCAGTTTATGGAGAAGGGTTTGATGCTAAGGTATATTTAGGTCGATTTTTTAACAGCCGCTATAGTTTAAAACGACCTGCACTAAGTGATTTTTTAAATGTGCATGCTGACAGAACAAAGTTTGATCCAGAATATCTCAAGAGCAGAAATATTCAAATCTTGCCTCAGACTGAAAAAGCTGAAACTGCGTTCGCTAATATTTCAGTTGTATTAGATGCTTTTCAAGTATCTGCGAGAGCTGCGATTCAAATTACGGAGCGTATTACAGCAATTATTGCTAATTTACCAAGCGGCAAAAAAGTTGATATTCTTGTTTTAGCTACTTTGTTCTGTATCTATGAAAAAGATCATCCATTGTACGAAGAGATCATAAGTGGACGATTTAAACGAGAAGGGAAAAATGACAAAGGTGAGCCTAGAAAAATTAGTCTAAGTGAGTTCCTAGAGGGACAAATTTTAGATATTTATGCTTCTACTGAACTTTTATATTTTATAGACCCTGAAATTTACACTACTAGATTCTATATTAGCAATATGACCTATCAAAGAAATGATTACTGTAAGGGAAACTACCCAGTATTATTATCTGAGTTTATAGAAAAGATTTTTTGTAAAATTTTTAATGGCTTTGAAAGTGATTTTGACTTCTTATATGCGGGTTTTGAAGACAGAATTTCTGAATTAGAAAAAGCTGAAAGGGAATTAGCTAACATTCTTTCTGGAATTTCTCAAAAAGTAACAATCCCCTGGGTAAACTATATTTATATCAAAGACAAATATGATCAAATTACTAAAGAACATTATCGTGATTTTGTAGAGCTATCTTCGCCGTTAGATTATATGGGAGATAGTTAATAAGCATGATAATTGACAATCTCTGTGTAGCGCAGCGCCTCTGTGCCCTCAGTGGTAAAAATCACCCCCTACACATCTTTACCCCATCTCCCGCATGTTTAAGCGCTATGATCTGGCCTTGGCTGTTGTGGGCCATGGCGAGCATGTCGCCTTTCATTATATTGCTCTCTATAGCGTGTTTGGTTTTTAAGTTATTCAATAGCGAGTCTTTTATTTGAATGAGTACTTCGCTGTGGCAGCTGGCGATGTACCAGTCGTTATCCACTTTTACTAATTGCCCGTATTCTATATAGCGTTGTTGGTGTAGGCGCAGGTCGGCGGCGAGTTTGTCATCGAGTTGTTGTTTTTGGCGGGTTATCTCACTTGAATAACTGCCCGCATTATCTACTTGGTGTACTTCTATAAAGTGGTAACTGCTTTGCTGTACGGCAAAGGTGTTGTTAAGTGTGTGTTGTTGTTCTGTGTTGTTATCTGTGGTGTTATCTGTGGTATTAAACACGGTAAAGCCCAGTACTACTAAAGCGCAGGCGAGGCCGGTCATTTGCAGGGGTAATAAAAATCGAGTCGGCTTTTTATTAGCTTTTTGATTCGGCATTTGCGTAAATAATGCCTGTTGTTCTGGCGTCAGTGTGTGGCGTTTTTTACGCTCACTAAAATGCTGGTTAAGTTGCTGCTCAAACTGTTCGTTATGCTTGTTCATGGTAGCCTCCTAATAATGTTTTTAAGTTTTGTTTTGCATAACGTAGCCGCGTTTTTACGGTTTCATGATTGCTTTGGGTGATCTGTTGTATGTCTTCAAGCGAAAAGCCTTCTTGCTGTAAGCTGAGCGCTTCGCGTTGTACAAAGCTTAGTTGCATTAAAGCGTGGTTAAAGACTTCGTAATCAAAGCTTTGCTGAGTATTAGGTGCTGCAATTGCAGTATCGTCTTCTAATTCTACAAAACGCTGTTGTTTGCGAAACTCATCGATTAACGCATTACGGGCAAGGCGGAACAACCAGGCTTTCGGGTTGTCTTGCGGTTGATAATAATGGCGTTTTTCCATCACTTTTAACCATGTTTGTTGGCTTATATCAAAGGCGAGTTGCTCATTACTTTGCGTGACTAAGTAATGATATAAATCGTTGCCAAACAAAGTAACGAGTTTAGTTAAGTGGCGATTGTCGCCACTTTTTGCGTAGTCAGCCAAGTAGTCGTTACTGGGCTGACTAATAAACCATGACTTTAAGCTTGTAAGCATAGGCACCCTTATCCGTTAATGAGCTTTTATTGCGTTTGGTCTAACTTAAAATCAAGTTGTACACTTTGCCCAGTTTGCATTTGTGCTACGCCATCAATCACTTTTGGGCGGTATTTCCAGCGTTTAATTGCCCGTAGTGCTTCACGGTCGAAAATGCGTTTTGGTTCTGCGTCAGTAACTTGTGCATCTATTACTTCACCGGTTTGAGATACATTAAAGCTTAATTGTACCCAGCCTTCAATGCCTTCTCGTGCGGCAATGGGCGGGTATTTAGGATTTATACGTACTATGGGGGTCGCATCACCGGTTGGTCGCTGTAAGTTAGCTTTTATATCGCCACCTATTTTATCAATACTTATATCTGGCGTTATTGCGGTTGTTACTATATTAGTATCAGTACTTGGCGGTGTACGCGGCGGCACTTTAGGCGGCGTTTGCATTTTAGGTGGCGGCGGCAAGGTTTGCTTGTGCTGCACTTTAGAATCTTCTGGTGCTTGGAATATTTCTACAATGATGCTGTCATCAATAAAGCTTGGCGCGCGTTGCTCGCCACTAATTAAGTACTGCATAAATGCAAATGCCGCAAAGGTCATGGCTGCACCGCCAACAATGGCCGTTGATGTTTTTAAAGCATGATTAGTGTGTGGTAAAGCTACTGTTTGCATAAGCAAATCCTCGATAAGTTAAGTGGTATTCATCACTAAAACGTGCGCTAGATTAAAAAGGGGTGAAATATTTTTAAAAAGTTTCGTGTTTGCTTATGGGCATTGGTTACAATGGCGGCTGTGAATTTTGGTTTTTATTTTATTAGGCAGTTATGCAACTTATTCAAATTGATAAAGCTCGTTATCGTAAGCATTTAAACCGCGTTATTATCGGCTGCGGCTTGGCGTTGGCTATTGGCAGTTTAGCAATCTCACAACTACTAATCGCGTTATTCCCTGATGAAAGTGGCAGTCATTTTCATTGGAATTTAATAGGTGTAGTTATTACTAGCCTAACAATTGGCTGGGCGCTGAATAAATACCGCACACATGAATATATGACCGAAGTGGTGTATGTGTGGGATCTCAAACAAGCATTGAATAAAATCACCCGAAAAATGGCAAAATTAAAAGCGGCGGGGCGAGAGGGAAATCCTCAAGCATTGTTAGCAATTCATTATAGTTATGCTGGCTCGCGGTTATTATGGCAACTAGACGATAACACTATCACCATGGATGAATTAGCTATTAAGCAAGCTGAGCTTGACAGTGTGGCGGCTAAGTTTAATGTGACGTTAAACGTTGATGATTATGATGATGTTATTTTGAAGCAATTTTAGTTGCCTTTTTGTTTCTAAAATGTGTAAAGTAGCGTTCGCTTTATAATAAAAAACTTAAAAGGAACTTTAATGACATTAAACAAGCTTTGCCTAGGTGCTTTGCTAACGATTTGTACTTTTTCATCTAATGCAAACGATGTTAATTTTTCAATCGGTGGCGGCTACCCTTACTTTGTTATACCAGAGGTATCATTATCAGCAGCACAAGGTACACAGCGCTGGTATGCTAACTATAAAATAGGCTTAGATGATGGTTTTTCTGTCGGGTTTGAACATGCGCTAACGAGCGATAAAAAGCATGCTTTAGGCTTAGTTGTTGGCGCCATTGGTGCACAAGATGATGGTCGTGAGTGTTCGGATACTGATGATAAAGACATTGGTGAGGCATTTGGTAATATTTTTGGCTGTGCACTATCAGGTATGTTTGATACAGAAACGACCAACGGTGTAGGCGTGAGTTATAGTTACCTTTTTAGTGGTTTAAATGAAGGCGGTTGGCGCGTTCGTTTTGAATTAGGCTACGGTGAAGGCAGCAACAGTAATGAAAAACGCGCTGATGGTGGCGTGAGTATTAGTTACGAATTTTAATAATTGCATTAGCTTATATAGGCTTTAGTGATAAATTAAAGCCTACCTCTACCTTGTAATACATAGTGAGTCATCTGATGTAACTGGTTATTTAATTCCTCTTACTAGCACCGCAAATTCCAACCCTGCTTGGTAAATACTACCTGAAAATAGACAACCCACTTGATGGTCGAGCCAGACTTATACCTCTATGCAGCTGTGATTAGTTAGCTGTAAAATCACATTTCATTCAGTTAAATGTAAACGCAGTGGGTGGTGTTTACGTATCACGATGATCAATGCTTAATGATGTTAGATAGGAATCATATGAATAAAATTAACCACAGAAAACTATTAAACAGTAAATGGACGGCCGTTTCACCCGTCAATAAAGAAAAGCATTTTATGATTACCGATATGGAGTTTGATGAAGAGGGCGTTGTTATCAGCTGTGTTATTGAAGCGGTGATGTCAAAGCGTTCGATGGAAATAAATTGGCATGATTTAAAAGATCAACAGCGCTGGTTACAAGGTTGGAAGTAACCTTGGTATGCAGGTTTTAATTTTATTGGTATCTTATGAATGCATGTTGATGCTAGTGGATGAAATTTAATCATGAAAAAAATACTGATCGTTTGTTTAGGTAATATTTGCCGCTCACCGACTGCGGAGGCGGTGTTAAAGGCTAAAGCATTACAGCGTGGATCACAGTTTGAAATTGACTCAGCGGGTACCGCAGGCTACCACATTGGTAATCCTCCCGATAAACGCTCGCAAGCGGCGGCACTTAAACGTGGCTATAGCTTTGAGGGGATACGTTCACGACAAGTCAACGCTCATGACTTTGAGTACTTTGATTTGATCCTCGCTGCAGATAAAGCCAATTTAGCTGATCTAACTGCACTTTGTCCGGCGCATTTGCAGTATAAGCTGTCGTTATTTTTAGCTTATGGAACCTGCGTTGATGAGATCCCCGACCCTTATTATGGTGGCGAAAATGGTTTTGAACAGGTACTTGATTTAATCGAGGATGCCAGTGACAAAATACTCGATACCTTACAAAAATAGCCCAGTCATGCTGGGCTTAAAACGTGTTTATAAACAGTATTACAAACACTGATGTTATTAGTAATTACGTGTATTTACCTGCCAATTTTAAAGTCTAGCTGCACTTGAGCTTTTGCAACCACTGCTTTTCCGTCTTCAAACTTAGGGGCATAACGCCACTTTTCCATTGCTTTAATGGCTTCTTGTTCAAATGCTTCACCACCTTCAGATTTAATGATAGTGATATTTTTTACAAAGCCAGCGGTGTTAACGTCAAATTCCATTTGCACTGAACCATCTTGCCTAAACCTTGCTTTACTATCTGGGTAGTTAGGTTCTTGACGATAAAGTGGGGTTTGTTGCTGGTTTTCTTGCCACGGCACCATTTTAGCTATAGCTAAACAATGTTTGGTCGCTTCGTCACTTTTACCTGTTTTTTCATAAAGGTGAACTAATTTAGAGTGAGCACTAAGCTCTGTTTCATGATCGAAGCTAAGCGCATCATCAAATACACTTACAACTCGATTTAAACGCTCAATCGCTTTAGAATATTGTCTTTTACCTTCTGCAAAAGCGGCAACTAAAAAGTCAGCTTTGATCCGCTCTACTGAGTTCTCAGGTAAGTTTTGGCTGTAAAACTCGTCTGCCTCAAGTAGGTAACGTTTGGCTTGGTTGTATTTCTTCCCTTGAAAGCCATACGCTAATCCTTGTGCTGCAGCCAGTTTCATATCTGCTACTAATTTTGGGACTTTTTGGACTGCAGCGATTTCAATAACTTGTTTGTATAGGGCGTCGGCTCTATTTACCGAATCAGTATTGGTTGCCATACCAAGCAATGCATCGATGAGTTCAATGCTACTTGCTGGATGATTAGCCGCTAAAATAGTGTAAGCCTGCTCAAACAAGGTAAAACGTTTTTGTTTGTTTTCTGCAGGGTATTGATGAAGCTCATTAGCATAGTTTATGGCTAAATTTGCAGTGTTATCTGATTTATCTCCATAGATTTGCTTACCTAGCAAATAGGCTTGTTCAGCTTTATCTTCTGCGCCTTTGCCTTGTTGCTGTGCATCAAGGTATTGCTGGTAAACTATTTTAAATTGACTATGTATAGATTCATCGGCGTGACTATAACCAGAATAGGCGATGGCAAGACAAAGTAGTAGAGAGGAGGCTTTCATAATGTTCCTTATTATTATGTTTAATTAAATTATACCAAATAGGTACAACCATGTCATTGATTTAGAGTATCGGGTAAGAATTTTGTTTTTGGTGGGGTGGAATTGTCGATTTAGCGCAGGGCAATGCTTGAATTGCGAGTAACTGCCTCAATATAGTTATTACTCATTGCGGTGTTGTATTATTTTCAATGCAGTTTGTTTTTGTGATATTATCACGTTTGCATTATCGCATTACTTTTTAATTTTGGATTTGTCGTGGCGCAA
Source organism: Pseudoalteromonas sp. SG41-2 (assembly GCF_014164535.1). NCBI lineage: Bacteria > Pseudomonadati > Pseudomonadota > Gammaproteobacteria > Alteromonadales > Pseudoalteromonadaceae > Pseudoalteromonas > Pseudoalteromonas sp. SG41-2. The sequence continues at coordinate 51,767 of NZ_JACJFK010000021.1, forward strand.
GTAAGAGCTAGAGTCCAGCTAAATGTTGGCAAAAACAGTGATATACCCGCAGAAATCGTGTCATTTAGCGATTTAAAAGATGGCCAAGAGCATGTTGCTTTGGTGTTTAATCGTGCTGATAGCGAGCAGTCTGTGCCGCTTATTCGTATGCATTCTGAATGTTTAACCGGTGATGTATTTCATTCATCACGGTGTGATTGTGGTGAACAACTCAACGAATGTATTGAAATGATGCATCAACAAGGTGGTATTTTACTTTATTTACGCCAAGAAGGGCGTGGTATTGGTTTATACAATAAAATTGACGCCTATGTATTGCAATCACAAGGTATGAATACCTATGAAGCAAATAATCATTTGGGCTTTGCTGATGACTTACGTGACTTTTCTGACGCGGTATTAATGCTAGAAGCGATGGGGTTGGCTCATGTAAAGCTGATGACCAATAATCCTAAAAAGCTTAATGCTTTGAAAGATGCAGGTATTGAAGTTGAATCAGTGGTTGGCACGCATGCACACATTAAAGCTGGTTTAGCGGGCAATAAAGCATACCTAGAGACGAAAATTAAGCATGGTGCGCATATGTTAGATATAAAGAAGATTAAAAAACCGTAATTTTAAGCTGTCGTCTATGTAATCCCATCCAACGCCGAGTTATACTCGGCGTGTTTTGTTGTTAATTTAAGAGCAAGTATGTCAATTGAATTACGAGTATTTAAGGCCGATGCAGGGCTGAAATGGTTTAAAGCAGGCTGGCTTATTTTTAAAACTCAGCCTTTTACCTTTATTTTTATGCACTTATTTATAGGTATTATTGGTTTACTATCGCTATTTTTACCTTTTTTACAAATTATAGCAGCCATTGCCACGCCATTCTTAACTGCGGGGTTTTATCAAGCGGTGATCACCAAACAGCAAGGCGGCAAAATTATGTTGGCCGATATCCTAAAGCCGTTTACCGCCAAGGGTAATCGCATGGGGCTGCTTCGTTTAGCGCTTTATCAAATGGCGGCAGGTGTGCTAATGGCCTTGTTAGCTGCTGGCTTATTTGCTGAAGCTGTTGAGATTATGAGTAATCCGAATGTCGATCCTAACATTGCCTTGCAGCAAGTAATTGATAGCATCTCGATGGCAAATTTGGCGCTGTTTTTAATTGCGTTATCGGTGTATTTAACGGCTTTTTCTTATGCAGTGCCGTTGGTTTATTTTAATCAACAAAAACGTATTTTTGAGGTGCTAAAAAGCTCACTTATGGTGTTTTACCACAACATGGCACCATTGAGTGTATATGGGGCAATTACTGCAGGCTTGATGATGCTTTCAATGTTTTTATCATTCTTGCCGCTGTTGGTTTTAATGCCAATTTGCTACATTAGCTTTTTTGTTTCTTATCAAGCTATTTTTATGCCGATCGTACCGCCTGCAGAGGCAGAGCCTGTTGCGCCGCAGCATAATGATCAAAGCGGTCGTTTTGACGCATAATGGCTGAAGAAATGGATGAAGCATTACAAAAGAAGTTAAAAAATTATGTACTTTGGTTACTCGGGCGCCAAGAATATTCGCGTCGAGAGTTAACCCAAAAATTACAGCAAAAAGAGGCGACGCCTGAATTTATCGAAGCTTTATTAGATTGGTGTGAAGAGCACAATTTTATAAATGAGCAGCGTTATGTTGAAGGTTTTGTACGTCGCCACATTGCTAAAAAACATGGCTTAAAACGTATTCAAAGCGAAGCCATGGGCAAAAGGATTGACCGAGCACTGTTAGAAAGTGTGATTGAATCATTCGAAATTGATTGGTTTGGGTTAGCGCAGGATGCGTATTTAAAGAAGTATTCAAATTCACAGGACGACTTCGATCACAAAGAAAAAGCTAAGCGCGTGCGCTACTTAATGTATCGAGGGTTCAGTTACGAACAAATAGATTTTGCAATGCAAGCACAGTAAAAATGGGTGAGACGTTCACATGCAGCACATGACTACCGCACAGATCAGGCAACAGTTTTTAGATTTTTTTGCCTCTAAACAACACCAAATTGTTCCATCAAGCTCGCTTATTCCGGGTAACGATGCGACGTTATTATTTAATAACGCCGGCATGGTGCAATTTAAAGATGTATTTTTAGGCGCCGAAAGCCGCCCTTATAACCGCGCAACTAGCTCACAACGTTGTGTGCGTGCCGGTGGTAAGCATAATGATTTAGAAAATGTAGGCTACACAGCACGCCACCATACATTTTTCGAAATGTTAGGTAACTTCAGCTTTGGTGATTACTTTAAGCAAGACGCGATTAAGTTTGCGTGGGAGTTTTTGACTGACGTTGTAAAACTGCCGAAAGAAAAACTGCTCGTTACTATCTATCATGATGATGAAGAAGCATTTGGTTATTGGGCTAACGAAATTGGTTTGCCTGAAGATCGCATTATTCGTATTGCTACTTCAGATAATTTCTGGTCAATGGGTGATACTGGCCCGTGTGGTCCATGTTCTGAAATTTTTTATGATCATGGCGAACAGATTTGGGGCGGACCTCCAGGCTCACCTGAAGAAGATGGCGACCGTTTCATTGAAATTTGGAACTTGGTATTTATGCAGTATAACCGTCAAAGCGACGGTACGATGGAGCCGCTTCCTAAGCAGTCTGTTGATACAGGTATGGGTCTTGAGCGCATTGCTGCAATTTTACAAGGCGTGCATTCAAACTACGAAATCGATTTATTCCAAGGCTTAATTAAAGCTGCTGCAGAAGTTACCAATGCACAAGATATGGATGATAAATCACTGCGCGTAGTGGCGGATCATATTCGTTCATGTGCGTTTTTAATTTCTGATGGGGTTATGCCATCAAACGAAGGCCGTGGTTATGTACTGCGCCGTATCATTCGTCGTGCAGTTCGCCATGGTAACAAGCTTGGCGCACAAGGTTCGTTCTTCTATAAGTTAGTTGCTGCGCTAATCGAACAAATGGGTCAAGCGTATCCAGAGCTTGCAAAACAGCAAGAAATCATCGAAAAAGTACTGCGTATTGAAGAAGAGCAGTTTGGCAAAACTCTTGAGCGTGGTTTAGCTATTTTAGAAGAAAGCCTGACTGATTTAACTGGCGATGTGATCCCAGGTGAATTGGTATTCAAATTATATGACACCTATGGTTTCCCTGCCGATTTAACCGCAGATGTAGCGCGTGAGCGCTTTATGACGATTGATGAGCAAGGCTTCCAAGAGTGCATGGCTGTACAGCGTAAAACTGCACAACAAGCTGGTAAATTTGGTGCTGACTATAACCAGCAATTAAAGTCTGACAAACACACTGACTTTAAAGGCTATGACGCAACGCACTATAGTGGCACTGTGATTGAAATGTTCGCGCAAGGTGAAGCTGTATCAGTACTTGAAGATGGCCAACAAGGCATTGTGGTACTAGATCGCACACCGTTTTACGCTGAATCTGGTGGCCAAGTTGGCGACACCGGCACATTAACGGTAGCTGGCGGTGAGTTTACAGTAACTAATACTACTAAACTTGGTAATGCATTCGCGCATCACGGAACAGTGATGGGGCGTATTGGTGTGAATGATAAAGTTGACGCTAACATTGATGATAAGCGCCGTGATCGTGTTAAAAAGAATCATACAGCGACGCATATTTTACATGAAGCACTACGTCAGTTATTGGGCGATCATGTGTCGCAAAAAGGTTCGCTCGTAGACCCTGAACGTTTACGTTTTGACTTCTCGCATTTTGAAGCAGTCACGAAAGCTGAACTACGTGAAATTGAGCGAGTTGTGAATGACGAGATCCGTCGTAACTTTGCACTAAATACTGAGCTGATGGCAATCGATGCCGCCAAAGAAAAAGGCGCAATGGCGTTATTTGGTGAGAAGTACGATGATGAAGTTCGCGTAGTGACTATTGGTGATTACTCTATAGAACTGTGTGGTGGTACTCACGTAAATCGTGCTGGTGATATCGGTTTATTCAAAATAGTTTCTGAGAGCGGTATTGCTGCCGGTGTGCGCCGTATTGAAGCGGTAACAGGTGCTGATGCAATTGCTTATGTAAGTGAGCAAGAGCAACACCTAAACGACGTAGCGGCTCTTGTTAAAGGCGACAGCGCATCAGTACTTGAAAAAGTAACTGCCTTGCTTGAAAAGTCGAAAGGGCTTGAAAAACAAATAGCACAGCTAAGCGACAAGCTAGCCAGTGCTGCGGGTGCATCATTAATTGATTCAATTGTTGAAATTAACGGTGTTAAATTACTTGTGGCAAACGTTGAAGGCACTGAATCAAAAGCCTTACGCGGCATGGTTGATGACCTTAAAAACAAGATTGGCTCAGGTGTTATTGCACTTGGTGTTGCTGATGGCGACAAAGTAAGCTTAATTGCTGGTGTGACTAAAGACTTAACTGGCAAAGTGAAAGCCGGTGAGCTGGTAAATCACATGGCATCACAAGTTGGTGGTAAAGGCGGCGGTCGTCCTGATATGGCGCAAGCTGGTGGCTCTGAGCCGCAAAACTTAACTGCAGCACTTGATAGCGTAACCGCTTGGTTAACTGAGCGTACTTAATAGCTCAGTACGTAAAGTTGATTTAACACTTTAGGAGGCTCAATTGAGTCTCTTAAGGTGTATACTCTAAATCTGCTTTAACAGCTAAGCCACGTCCTAAATTTATAGCTAAAACGGCATACCTTACTAAATACACACTACCGCATTTTTTATTGCCACTGGATTTACCTTAATTACGAAAAAACTCGGAACCATCCCCATAAACTCTCCACAGCGATGATAAAACTAATTTTTATTGAAACTTTTTCTCGATAACTGCGTCCAAATAGTTAAGATTAATCATAACTTTGAAAAAATAGGCTATGCTTATATCGACTACCGTTATAGTGCACAGAAAAGATTTTAGTAACTACTTGAAGTATTAAATGACAACCACCATTATATTAACAGTAAAGAAATTTCTGTTGGTTGCTCAGTTACTAAAGTCGCCATTGAGGCAGTGACTATGAAATCATATCCTAGTGTAGTAAGTTTGTTTTTATAGATTAACGTAAACACGTATCAAGATCTGATATTAAAATATTAGTTTGAATAGATGAAACATACTTAGAATTGGCAATAGGCGCATTATAAAGAGTTTTTTTAACAGAAAATGAATCGATTTAGAGTTTTTACTTACTATTAAGGCTTATTTTCTTTAATATACAGACGCGGAATCTTTTAATTTATTGGAATACGGGAGCAAGAGAATGCTAATACTAACTCGTCGAGTAGGTGAAACCCTAATGATTGGTGACGAAGTAACTGTCACTGTACTAGGTGTTAAAGGAAATCAAGTACGTATTGGTGTTAATGCACCTAAAGACGTTTCGGTACACCGTGAAGAAATTTACATGCGTATTCAAGCTGAAAAGTCTAACCCAAATCCGGGCAATGCTTAATCAATTTAATTGATATGAAAGAGCCACTATTTAGTGGCTCTTTTTTTTATGTATTCAATAATCTCATCACTCAGTACGCTGTTTGAAACGTACTGCATGCCGCGACGACTTTTTAAAATAATACCGCGAACAGTAAAAATTACTTCATCAATATCTTGCCATGCTAGCTGATAGCTTTTATGTGGGTTTTCGCTTTTAAAACCGCTTTCATCAATAGTTAACGTTGCCTCAGAGCCTGATGCTCGACTAAGCATTTGCCGCGTTACCCACCAAGGCCTGCGATAATAAAAAGCAACACATTCAAGTACTGCGGCCATGATCAAGAAATTTCCTAAATAGTGTTTTTCTAACCAATAAATAGCTGTAAGTCCTAAACTAACCAATAATACTAAAAAAACATATTTCGGCTTTGCTTGTGCGCTGTAAGGCAGAGACTCATCAAAACATTCGTAAAAGTAGGGTTTATCTAATGTATAAGTGGTGCTAAATGACATGATTAACAAATTCAGGATTACTGTGCGGTTATTTTAGCAAGCTTAGTCGCAAAAAGCCGTTCTTTTAACTGTTCATTTGTTTGTTACTATGAGAGCTTAAGATCTATTTGCGTGATAGGGGATGGTGATGTTTAGTTTAATTGGTTTGACTTGGGCGCTGTCCAGTAATGCGTTTTTGGTGATGGGGGATATGCCATATACTCCAATTGATGAAATGAATTTAGCGCCAATAGGAGCTTTGGGTAAAAAAATAAAAACGACTGAGCATGCTTTTTTGATCCATGTTGGCGATATGAAATCCGGTTCTGAGCCTTGCACCAATGAGTTGCTTGAGAAGCATAAACAGTTACTTACCTCTTTAACTACGCAGCCATTTATTTACACCCCCGGTGACAATGAATGGACTGATTGCGACCGCAAAAATTTAACTCCTCGTTATGATGAATTAGAGCGCTTGGTATTTTTAAAAACCTTGATGTTTGATGATAAATACCTTGAAAAAGCCAATACCTTAGTTGATTTTCAGCAACAGCCTAGCATGCACGAAAATGCGCGTTGGCGGTTCGCTGATGTAGAGTTTATAACGCTGCATATTGCAGGCACCCACAATGGCCGTCGAGAGGTGCTAAAAAGTGATAAACAACTTGCTTATCAACAAGCTGATACAAGAGACGGCAACAACCTTAACTGGTTAGCGCAAGCAAACTCAGCAGCCAAAGGTTATGTGATTGCTTTTCAGGCGGATATTTACACCCATCAAACAGCACAACCAGCATGCAGTAAAACTCAGCCAGAACAGTGTGATGGTTTTAAAGTGTATCGCGATGCTTTGGCGGAATTTGTAAACACAGTAAAAAAGCCGGTATTAGTGATCCACGGTGATACAGGCCCTTATTGTCAGCAACCATTATCACAAAATTTAACGCGACTTAATGTACCCGGTGATTTTATGTTTAGTGACATTGCCAAAGTAAGTCTGGTGCAACAAGATACAGATGTAACTTGGCAGATCAGTAGCTTAAAAAGTGGTAAATCACTTCAGCGGATCTGCCGTTAATGTTCGGCTAAGCCGGCATCGGTCATCAGGTTTTCAAGTTCGTCTTGCAGCTCAAAAAGCTCAGGCTCAATATAACTTAAATCACAATCGCCTTTTAACGCGGTTTCCAGTGCTTCAGCGAGTGCCTTGAGCTTGGGTACGCCAGTGTAACAACAAGCACCGTGAAATTTATGAATAATACTTAGCACATGTTCGCAATCTTGGCTGGCGGTTGCTTCTTCAAGTAGTCGCAGGGTTTCTGGCACACTGAGTAACAACATATTAAGCATTTCAAGCGCCAGTTCGTTTTTACCGCCGGCACGTTGCAGTGCTAATGGCCAATCCAGTGAAGAGCTTACAAAAGGAGGCTCAATAGCAACTAGCTCATTGCGGCTTTTGTCTCGTCGCAGCGGTGATTGTGGACTATGATCACTGATAATTTGTTTCAGCATATCTTCATCAATAGGTTTAGTTAAATACCCTTTAAAGCCATCGGTAATAAGTTGCTCTTTCTCGCCTGCTAAGGCGTGTGCTGTGACTGCAATAATAGGGGTATCTTCGTTTAAGGATGATTCTAGGATCAGTTTACAGGCGGTAATACCGTCCATAATTGGCATTTGAATATCCATAAAAATAATGTCGTATTTATGGCTTTTGCTCAAACTATAGGCTTGTGAGCCATTATGAGCGGTATCGATAGTTTCAATTTGCTCTTCTAATAAAGTACAAAGTAACTTTAAATTGGCATCATTATCATCAACGACTAATACTTTTAGCGGTAATAACTTTTCGTCATTTTCTTCAATATTGTGTACGGGATGATCGAGTCGATAAGGTGCTGCAAGCACTTCACAGAGCTTGCGGTGGTTCAGCGGTTTACTTAAACACGCATCTGCACCACAGCCAATATATGCTTCGCGCATATTATGCGATACCGAATTAAGCATTAAATACAGGTAGTCAGTCGATTCACGGACTGCTTTGATATAGCTTTTTAAGCGTTGCATTTCGTCAACTGCGGCAACATGACCAATAATACAAATATCGTAATTAAACTCTTTGTTTAACTCTTGTAAAAAGGTTTCTTGGTCAAAGCACGCAGTAACCCTTGTTTGCCACTCGGTGAGTAAAGAGAGCACCGCATTATGGGTATGTTCATGCGGTTCTAGGTATAAAATACGTTTATTTGCAAGAGATCTACTTGGTAAGTCGCTGTTATAAATATGGCTTGGAAGCCTAAATACACCATTAAAAGTAAAGCAGGTGCCGTTACCAGGTGCTGAGTTTAAGGTAATGCGGCCACCCATGGTTTCAACTATGTGCTTGGTAATAATTAAGCCAAGGCCTGTGCCACCAAATTTACGGGTAATGCTTGAATCAGCTTGGCCAAAAGGAGTGAACAAGGCATCTTGTTTATCCATTGGAATGCCAACGCCTGTATCGGTTACCGACACTAACACTGAGGTCCGTTCTTCATCAAGTAAACGATGGCCAACATCAATTTTAATTGAGCCTTTTTCAGTAAACTTAATTGCATTACTAATCAAGTTGATCAGAATTTGTTTAAAGCGGGTCGGATCACCAGTAATGTTATCAGGTACTAGTGAGTTGATATAAATCGATAGCTCTAATTGTTTTTCATGCGCACTGGGAGCCAGTAGCGTAAGTACTTCGTTTATTGTGTCACGTAGTTGAAATTGAATGGACTCAAGTTCCATGGCGCCTGCTTCAAGCTTCGAAAAATCTAAAATATCGCTGATGATAGTCATTAAACTATTGGCTGAGAGTTCGATGGTATCGAGGTAATCTTTTTGGTGTTTATTTAGCGGTGTTTTATGTAATTGACGAGTAAAGCCAATGACACCATTAAGTGGTGTGCGTAGTTCGTGACTCATTTTCGCTAAAAAGTCCGATTTTACGCGGTTGGCGTCTTGGGCATCGGTTTTAGCAATACTGAGCTGAATATTTTGTGTTTCGTATAATTCTAACGACTCGCGCAAGTCACTGGTCGCCTGATCGATGTGCTTTTGCATTTCATCTTTTTGCATCACCATAGTATCAGAAATGGTGTTTAGCCCTTGGCGTAATAATTCAAACTCGCCCATCATCGGAGCGGTTAGGCCGGTTTCTCTTTTCCCTTCGATTAATTTGTCGGTAGCCAGTACTAACTTATTTAATGGGGTCATAAACATATGGCTAAGCCTGATGGCTAAAATAGCCGCCAACACTAAGGCTAAAATAATGACAATACCGCTGACTAGTAATGCCTGTTGCTGACCAATAATCGCTTGGTCTTTGTTGAGCTGAATAACCACAGTGCCAAGGGATGTTTGAAACGTTGCATTATTCCACTGTGCGTCTGGCGTTGAGTGGTTGATGATCGGCGTAAAAAATGTAATTAAGTGGTCGCTGGGCACTACTTTGGTGTTTTTTCCTGCTTGCAAGTACTCACTGTGCAGTAGATCATCAAAGTCACGGTGATAGTTACTGGTTAATACCAGTTCATTATGCTCGTCAAAAATGGCGATGGTTTTAATTGCTGGAGAGTGTTTATTATGCGCATGGCTGATCAAACGGTTTAGTAGCTGTTTATTTTTTGCTAATAATGGCTGTTCAATGGCAATCGACAGGGGCTCGGAGATAGTCGCACCTTGCTGATATAAAATTTCATCAAGCTCAATGTAACGATTTATTGTAAAATAGCCGCCAAGTAGTAATCCGATAATCACTGTGGGAATAAGTGTTAGCGTTAAAACTGAGTCGCGCAAACCAAGTTTAGTCATAAGTGAACGTTGTTATCATTATTAGTTAGTTAAAGAGTATATACTTATAAGCTAGTAATCAATCACCCTCGTAGAATCAATATTTAAGGTGTTGCCCGATGGCGCAGTTTTTCCAAGCAAAAAAGAAAACCCTTTCTGGACAGTCGTTAACTTTAGCCATTTCAGGAATGGATCATCAAGGTCGGGGGATTGCCAAGCATAATAATAAAGTGTGCTTTGTTAGCGGTGCACTGACAGGTGAAACGGTTAAGGCCAAACTAACCGAAGATAAAGCTCGTTATAGCGCGGCTAAAACGATAAAAGTTGAGCAGGCCAGTGAAGCACGGGTTAAACCGTTTTGCGAACATTATCAACAATGTGGTGGTTGCCAATTACAGCATTTGCGACTTGACCAACAATTAGTTGAAAAGCAAGTGGCGGTGAGCCAGCTGTTTTCAAAGTTTGCCAAGCTTGATGCAATGAACTGGCAAGCCCCGTTATTGAGCGAGCCGACGCACTACCGTCGCAGTGCGCGGTTAGCGGTGATGTTTGATAAAACCGCAAAAAAAATGCGGGTTGGTTATCGCGCGCAAGGTTCTAAACAAATTATCAGTGTGCAGCAGTGTGCAGTACTGAGTGACGATTTTGCCGCAATTTTTACTGTTTTTGATCAGTTATTAAACCAATATGGCGAACTTCGCAGTGTTAGCCATATACAATTATGCCAAGCAGATGAGCAAAATTTTGTGGTGATCCGCCACACTAAAAGCATCAGTGATAAGCTAAAAGCAACTATTGAGCAGCAGGGGCTTGATCATCAGTGGCAAATTATATGGCAAGGAGATACTCAGCAAATTAACCACAGCCATTTACCTATGCCGTTTTATAGCTTACCTGAGCTTGGACTAAAATTTACGTTTGGGCTGGAAAACTTTATTCAAGTCAATGCGCAGGTAAATCAAGCTATGCTTTCTCAAGCGGTTGACTGGCTTAGTTTAAAAGGGGACGAACAGGTACTAGACCTATTTTGTGGGATTGGTAACTTCGCTTTAGCGCTGGCAAATAACGCAAAAAGCGTAATTGGTGTTGAAGGAGTGGCTTCTGCGGTTGCAATGGCGGCGCAAAATGCGCAAACTAACCATATAGCCAATGCTCATTTTCATTGTTTTGATTTAACACAAACAATGCAGCAAGCTCCGTGGTTTAGTAAAGAGTTGAATGTATTAGTACTGGACCCTTCACGTACCGGTGCCTTAGCTATTTTAGAGCAACTGCCTCTGAAGCAATTTAAAACGATTTTATATGTATCTTGCGACCCTGTGACTTTAGCCCGTGACAGCGCAATTATTACGCAAGCTGCATTTTCACTTGAAAAAATAGGGCTAATGAATATGTTTCCACACACGGGGCATATCGAAACGATGGCGTTATTTCAACGGAGGTAGAGCGCATTATGGTAGCTACTCGGCAATCACACCAACACGACAAACCGGGTGATTTTAGCACACGACTTGGTTTACTTAACTTAACGCAAGAAAAGCGCGAACTATTAAGTAAAGCGAATACCCTTTGCGCTGAACTGCATAATCATCAGCAACAAAATATTGCCATGGAAATGGTCGAAATTTTGGTTGAAATGAATCTCGATGCAGACACCCTCGCTACCGCATATATTACGCCGAGTTTTTTGGCTAATCTAATCGACATCGATACAGTAAGCGATGTGATGGGGAGCCATGTGGCAACTCTGCTAACGGGTGTTGCACAAATGGCTACTATTAGCACTTTGGCTCATCAAGGTACTGGCACCGTTCAAGTTGATAATATACGCCGTATGTTATTGGCGATGGTTGAAGATGTGCGCGCTGTGGTTATTAAACTTGCTGAGCAGGTATGTCATTTACGAGAGGTTAAAAACGCCAACGAAGAAGAGCGGGTGATTGCTGCAAAAGAAACCGCTGATATCTTTGCGCCACTTGCTAACCGGTTAGGGATTGGGCAATTAAAGTGGGAGCTGGAAGATCTATCGTTTCGCTATTTGCACCCTGATGTGTATAAAAATATTGCCAAGCAATTGGATGATAAGCGCCTAGGTCGCGAAGCTTATATGGTAGATATGGTTGAGCAAGTTAAAACTAAACTGGCTCAAGCAGGTATTAAAGGCGAGGTATATGGTCGGCCAAAACATATCTACAGTATTTACAAAAAAATGGCGCAAAAGAATTACGAGTTTGACCAGTTATTTGATATTCGCGCCATGCGTATTGTGGTGGATGAATTGCAAGATTGTTACGGTGCGCTGGGGATCGTACACACCAATTGGCGTCATCTAAATAAAGAATTTGATGATTATATTGCCACCCCTAAACAAAATGGTTATCAATCCATTCATACCGTAGTATTTGGCCCAGAAGGCAAAACGGTTGAAATCCAAATTCGTACCCACGCGATGCACCAAGATGCTGAACTCGGAGTCGCTGCGCACTGGATGTATAAAGAAGGGGCGTTACCTGGGCGTGGCTCTGGGTATGAGCAAAAAATTAGCTGGTTGCGTAAATTATTGCAATGGCAAGAAGAGGTGGTTGATGGCAGCGATTTAGCCGAAGAGCTAAAAAATCAAGTGGTCGAAGATCGGGTGTATATTTTTACTCCCCGTGGCGATATTTTTGATTTACCGCTGGGCGCAACACCACTGGATTTTGCTTATTATATTCACTCAAATGTCGGTCATCGTTGTATTGGTGCAAAAGTATTTGGCAAAATCGTGCCTTTTACCCATCAATTACACACCGGCGATCAGGTTGAAATTTTAACCCAAAAACAACCTAATCCTAGCCGCGATTGGTTAAATCCATCACTGGGATATATTAAATCATCCCGCGCGAGAGCGAAAATACACCACTGGTTTAAACAACTCGATCGCGATAAAAATCTCAGTGCTGGTAAAGAAATTCTAGATAACGAATTGCAAAAGCTCGATTTGACCTACAAAAACTTAGAGCCGGCTATTACTCGCTATAACTTTAAAGAGTTAGATGACTTAATGGTTGCGATTGGCGCCGGCGATGTGCGTTTAAATCAGTTGCTGAATTTTATCACGGATCGCTCTGATGACGAGCCCGTCATCCGCTTTAAGAACCCGACTAAAATCAGCGGTGATAAAAATGGTATCGTGGTTGATGGGGTTGGTAGTTTAATGAGCCATGTGGCTAAATGTTGCCGCCCAGTTCCTGGTGAGTCAATAATCGGTTATATCACGCAAGGGCGTGGCATAGGTGTGCATAGGACTGACTGTGATTCTTTTCATAATCTAAGAACACAACACCCTGAGCGTGTTATTGCGGTTAGTTGGTCAGACGAAATTAACGGCTCTTATGCTCTGTGTATTAAAATTGAAGCAAGTGACAGAGCTGGGCTTATACGTGATATTAGTTCGGTACTGGCCAATGAAAAAGTTAATGTGCTGAATATGAATATGGAAACCGTAGACGACCGCCAATTAGCGTTGTTTACCATGCAAGTGGAAGTACATGATTTATCAAGTACCAATCGATTACTATCAAAATTAGATCAAATCGAAGGCGTGCATGAAGCAAAACGTAGTCACTAGGAATGTAAATGAACCAGACAACTAATACCTCGACGAATACCTTAACTGAGTTATTAGCCATTATGGCTAAATTACGTGATCCAGCAACAGGCTGCCCGTGGGATTTAAAGCAAGACTTTACATCCATCGTACCGCATACCTTAGAAGAAGCATACGAGGTAGCCGATTGCATTGAAAAAGGTGATTTCGGTGAGCTCAAAAATGAACTGGGTGATTTACTCTTTCAAGTGATTTTTTATGCGCAATTGGCACAAGAGCAAGGGTTATTTGATTTTAATGATGTAATGGCTGGGCTAAATAATAAGTTAGTGCGTCGCCATCCACATGTATTTGCCGATCAGCAAGGGCTGACTGAACAACAACTCAGTGAGCAGTGGCAAACCATAAAAGCACAGGAGCGGGCAGCAAAAGCTGAACCGCAGAGCAACACATTATGGCAAGATATACCTGCAAATCTGCCTAGTTTGAGTAAAGCCAAAAAAATTCAGCAGCGGGTTGCAGGATTAGGCTTTGATTGGCCTAGTTATCATGGTGCATTAGATAAAGTGGCTGAAGAAGTTGATGAAGTAAAAGAAGCGTTAGCCGTTGATCCATTTTCAGCACACAGCGCAGAAGAAATCGGCGATTTATTGTTTGCTACAGTTAATGTAGCACGGCATATTAAACGTGACCCAGAGCAATTATTACGTAGCGCCAACGATAAGTTTTCAGCGCGATTTGAAAAAGTACAAGCCTATTTATGTGAGCGTGGGCAATCGCTTGATACAGCAACCCTTGCTGAAATGGATGCCGCATGGGATGCGATAAAAAAGCAGCAGTAAATAATGCGAAACGCTGAGTGCGTTTTTTGTGCAGAGAATTACTAACTTTCGCTGGATTGATGGCAGTGCCTTTGCTATAATTTCGCCCCGTCTTGATTCTATATTTTTCCTTTTAATTCCTGATATTCTAGGGTTCGCATGAGTACAAAATTTATCTTCGTTACCGGCGGGGTTGTTTCCTCGTTGGGTAAAGGTATTGCAGCAGCATCGTTGGCAGCTATTTTAGAGGCCCGTGGTTTAAATGTTACCATTTTAAAGCTGGATCCTTATATCAACGTTGACCCAGGCACAATGAGCCCAATTCAACATGGTGAAGTATTTGTCACCGAAGACGGCGCTGAAACCGATCTTGATTTAGGTCACTATGAACGTTTCATCCGTACCAAAATGACAAGCCGTAACAACTTCACACAAGGTCGTGTATATGAAGATGTGCTGCGTCGTGAGCGTCGTGGTGAGTACCTTGGTGCAACAATTCAGGTTATTCCACATATTACCAACGATATTAAGCAACGTGTTTATGACGGTGCTGAAGGCCATGATGTGGCACTCGTTGAAATTGGTGGAACGGTTGGTGATATTGAGTCACAACCATTCTTAGAAGCAATTCGTCAGCTTGGCACAGAGATTGGCCGTGAGCGCGCATTGTTTATTCACTTAACGTTAGTGCCATTCTTAGGCCCTGCGGGTGAAGTGAAAACCAAACCAACACAGCATTCTGTTAAAGAGTTACGCTCGATTGGTATTCAACCAGATATTCTTATCTGCCGTTCAGATCGTAAATTACCAAATAACGAACGTGCAAAGATTGCTCTTTTTACTAACGTTGAAGAAAAAGCGGTTATTTCATTACCTGATGTAGACAGCATTTATAAAATTCCTGCGCTATTAAAATCGCAAGAGCTTGATAACTTTGTATGTCGTCGCTTCCATCTTGATTGCCCTGAAGCTGATTTAGTTGAGTGGGAACAAGTGTTATACCAAGAGTCAAACCCAACGGGTGAAGTGACTATCGGTATGGTTGGTAAATACATTGAACTACCTGATGCCTATAAATCTGTAAACGAAGCACTTAAACATGCAGGTCTTAAAAATCGTTTAACAGTAAACATTCAATATGTTGATTCACAAGATGTTGAAAGTAAAGGTACTGAGTTATTAGCTAACCTTGATGCTATTTTAGTTCCTGGTGGTTTTGGTGGTCGCGGTGTTGAAGGTAAAATTTTAGCGGCAAAATATGCCCGTGAAAATAAAGTACCTTACCTTGGTATCTGTTTAGGTATGCAAGTTGCGCTAATTGAGTATGCACGTAATGTTGCAGGCTTATTAGATGCAAACTCAACCGAGTTTAATGCTAACTCGTCAAGCCCTGTGGTTGGTTTGATCACAGAATGGTTAGATGCTGAAGGCAACATTGAAACACGTAGCGAAAAATCTGATTTAGGTGGCACTATGCGTTTAGGCGCACAAAAATGTCATTTAACACCAGGCTCAAAAGTACGTGAAGTATATGGTAGTGATGAGATTGTTGAACGTCATCGTCATCGTTACGAAGTAAACAATAATTTTGTTGAACAGCTTGAAAAAGCTGGCTTGAGTTTCACTGGTTTATCGGAAGATAAGAAGCTAGTTGAAATCATCGAGAATAAAGATCACCCGTGGTTTATTGCGGCTCAATTCCACCCGGAATTCACCTCAACACCGCGTGATGGTCATCCGCTATTTGAAGGGTTTGTTGCCGCTGCGCATATTCATCAAAAAGCGTCATCGTAATATGAATAAGCCGTGCACTATGCACGGCTTATTTGTTTTCAAAGTCGACGGCATTAAGGAAAATTAATAAAGTCGGAGTAGACTCACCATTTTGGGAAAAGAGGAATCAAGATGTCAAATATCGTAAAAGTGATCGGTCGCGAAATTATGGATTCGCGTGGTAACCCAACTGTAGAAGCTGATGTTCATTTAGCTGACGGTTCATGGGGCCGCGCTGCTGCACCATCAGGTGCATCAACAGGTACTCGCGAAGCACTAGAATTACGTGATGGTGATAAAGCACGTTACTTAGGTAAAGGTGTATTAAAAGCGGTTGGTTTTATTAATAATGAAATCGCGACAGCCTTAGCTGGCCAAAATGCACTAGAGCAAAGCACTGTTGACCAAGTAATGCTAGATTTAGATGGTACCGAAAATAAAGAAAAATTAGGTGCAAATGCAATCTTAGCAGTGTCATTAGCAACTGCAAAAGCTGCTGCACAATCTAAAAAAGTAGAGCTTTATGAGCACATTGCTGACTTAAACGGTACACCAGGTGTTTATTCTATGCCGTTACCAATGATGAACATCATCAATGGTGGTGAGCATGCTGATAACTCAGTTGATATTCAAGAATTCATGATCCAGCCAGTTGGCGCTGCCAACTTCCGTGAAGCGCTTCGCATGGGTGCAGAAATATTCCACAGCCTTGCCAAAGTACTTAAAGCTGATGGTCATTCAACCGCAGTGGGTGATGAAGGTGGTTTTGCACCAAACCTTGCCTCTAACGAAGCGGCACTTGCAGCAATTAAAGTTGCTGTTGCTAATGCAGGCTACGAGTTAGGCAAAGACATTACTCTAGCACTTGATTGTGCTGCGTCTGAGTTTTATGACAAAGAAGCAAATATCTACGACCTTAAAGGCGAAGGTAAAAAATTCACCTCAGAAGAGTTTAACTACTTCTTAAAAGATCTAACTGAACAGTACCCAATCGTGTCTATCGAAGATGGCCTTGATGAGTCTGATTGGGACGGCTTTGCACACCAAACAAAACTACTTGGCGATAAGATCCAATTAGTTGGTGACGATTTATTCGTGACAAACACTAAGATCTTAAAGCGTGGTATCGACAACGGTATTGCTAACTCAATCTTAATCAAGTTTAACCAAATTGGTTCACTAACTGAAACGTTAGCTGCAATCAAAATGGCTAAAGACGCTGGTTTCACTGCTGTTATTTCTCATCGCTCAGGCGAAACTGAAGATTCAACAATTGCTGATTTAGCAGTGGGTACTGCAGCTGGTCAAATCAAAACAGGTTCATTGAGCCGTTCTGATCGTGTAGCGAAGTACAACCAATTGCTACGTATTGAAGAGCAATTAGGCGCTAAAGCACCTTTTAATGGTCTTAAAGAAGTTAAAGGTCAGTAATTCTTTTATAAGAAGCTGATTTAAACTTTTGAAAAATCCTCGCAAATGCGGGGATTTTTATTTAAGTGCCTTGTAGGCGCGAGTTTATCTCGCGCATTTTTAGGCGTTAAAGCTGAAATTGCTGCTTCAAAATCTGCCCTGTAAAGCTGGTTTTTAAATAAAAACCTCGGGGTAGGGTTTTAATAATTTGCCCGTTTGGACCGATGGCATCGGTGACTATTCTGCTATTAGCTGCTTTTGGGCGAATTTGCATCGCATCCCCTAAATGCCCTGAGATCTCATCAACACGTCCCAGTGCTATCAGCTCCATTTGTTCTTCCCAGTCTCGCTGTAACTGCGCATCTTGCTCTGCTGAGGGTTGCCATAAAAAGCCACTACCAATGGTTCTATCAAATGGCACAATGTCGCGCTCGCCTAGTATGGGTAGCCACAAGACATGATTGAGTTTTTTACGCACATTACTTTGCTGCCATGTCATACCTGTGACATTCAATAACGGTGTCACAGACACAAAAGTGGTCTCTAATGGTTTGCCTTTATATGAGATTGGTAGCGTTTTAAGTTCAATCCCGAGCTCTTCAAAATCAGGGGTAGGTTTGGAACCTGCTGTAGCACCTAATGCATATTCAATCAATTGCCCCGTCCAGCCTTTCTCCTTTAATAAATGCTCAGGTGTTTTAAACTGATAATGACTTGCTAATTGGCCTAATGTCAGTCCTGCAATGTTGCTAACACGTTGCATTAATTCATTGATTGAATGTGGTTTTATCGGTTTCATAGCGAGTTATTTGGTTGTATAAATTCACTACTCATGATAGCAAAAGAGTTTAACCGTGGATATCTTTGCGTTTGGGTGTTTTTTGTCCAGTGATAGTTCGCTGTGTTTTTAGACAAGGTGAAACTTGCTGACTTTAAGCTTAATGTATTGAATTTAATGGTTTTTAACTGTTGAATTTGTAAAGCCTTTAAGCTGTGTTGAAAACTTGTTGGGATAAATACATAACTATGAACAATGTTATCCACAGAAACTGTGGAAAAGGCAAGTTATTGGATCTGTTATTGTGGATTTGTTTGCAAAATGAGCTGTATAAACTAAAGTTATGCACAAGCTGTGAGTAAGATGCGTAAAACTCTGAATATTGTTTGCCGTATTGCAGGTAATGTGGAACAATCATTAAAAATCGACTTACAAATGAGGCACTAAGGTGATTGATGCCGAAGGTTTTCGTGCCAATGTCGGAATTGTAATTTGCAATAATCAGGGACAGGTCTTTTGGGCCAGACGTTATGGTCAGCATTCTTGGCAGTTTCCTCAAGGTGGTGTTGATAGTGGCGAAACAGCAGAGCAGACCATGTTTCGTGAATTACACGAAGAAGTCGGCTTGCGCCCTGAAGATGTAGAAATTGTCGCAAGTTCAAAACATTGGTTACGTTATAAATTGCCCAAGCGTTTGATCCGCCGAGACTCCAGTCCGGTGTGTATTGGGCAAAAGCAAAAATGGTTTTTATTGAAACTGCGTTGTAAAGACGAAGACGTCAACTTACTAAAAACACATCATCCGGAATTTGATGATTGGCGGTGGGTAAGTTATTGGTATCCGGTAAGGCAAGTTGTATCGTTTAAACGCGATGTTTATCGCCGTGTTATGAAAGAATTCGCACCCTTTGCGATGCCTTTTAATAAACGTGAACAGTCCAAAGATACGTGGCGCCATAAAGGTAAATAATATAAAGGAGCAGTATTATGCTGGCTACACTCAGAGCTATTGCAGAGTCCGTTTCGCAACAAGCGAGTTTGGATAGTGCGCTAGCATGTTTTGTTGAAATGGTGAAAGATGCCATGAAAACTGAGTGCTGCTCCATTTATTTTGCTGATTACAGTCAAGATAATTTTGTATTAATGGCAACCAGAGGGCTTAATCCCGCAGCCGTGGGTAAGTTTAGAATCGGTTTTACCGAAGGTTTAGTTGGCTTAGTAGCACAACGAGAAGAACCTATTAATATTGCCTTTGCCAAGTCTCACCCGCGTTTTAAACTCTCTCCTGAAGTGAATGAAGAAGGCTTCAACGCATTTTTGTCTGTGCCTGTAGTTCATCAAAAAAAAGTGCTGGGCGTTATTGTTGTACAACAGAAAATTGCCCGTGTATTTAGTCAAGATGAAGAGTCCTTTTTAATTACGTTATCTGCGCAACTAGCGTCGCAATTAGCCCATGCAGAAATCAAAGAAGTACTACGCCAAGATGAGTTTTCTCATCAGACCTCGGTGCTAAAAGGGGTTTCTAGCGCGCCAGGAATTGCGATAGGGCAGGCGTTTGTTATTCTGCCGAAACTTGACTTTAAATCGATAGAATTAAAAAAAGACGATAACTGTACTGAGCAACGCCGCTTATTTACTCAAGCTGTTGCTGCAACCCGCAAAGAATTTAACACCTTGTCGATGACTCTTAGCGATTCTATCCCTAAAGAAGCGTTGGCAGTGTTTGAGGTGTATCAGCAACTACTGGATGCAAAAAGTTTAGGGCAGAATGTTGAAGCACAACTGCAAGAAGGCTGGTGTGCAAAAAGTGCATTGAAAATTGTGATCGAACGATTGATCTCGCAATTCAATGCAATGCAGGATCCCTATATCAAAGAGCGTGCGGTTGATGTTAAAGATATCGGCCTGCGCGTACTGCATCATCTCGTCAATACTGAACACGCCGTAAAAAGTTATCCTAAAGATACAGTACTGATCGCTAATACTTTAACCCCAGCCATGCTTGCAGAAGTGCCTAAAGGCCATTTAGTTGGCGTAGTAAGTGTTAACGGTGCGGCAAATAGTCATGCGTCAATTTTAACCCGTGCTATGGGGATCCCTGCAATTTGGGGTATTGAAGATTTACCGCTATTGCAGTTTGATGGTAAACCAATGATTTTAGATGCATACGCAGGGCGATTATATATTTCGCCTTCGCAAATGCTACAAGATGAATATTTACAATTACAGCACCAAGAAAGTCTATTAAACGACAAGTTTGTGGCTGAGCAAGAATGCGATGCAGTGACATTAGATGGCGAGCATATTAGTTTGTTGCTCAATGCTGGTTTGGAACTCAATACTGAAAAAGCTAACACCAAAGTCTGTGATGGCGTTGGCTTATACCGAACTGAAGCCTGGTTTATGCAAAAAGGCCAGTTTCCATCACAAATAGAACAAGAGAATTGGTATCGCGAAGTATTAGCCAGTTATCATCCAGAACCTGTAGTGATGCGTACGCTTGATATTGGTGGTGATAAAGCACTTGATTACTTTGATATTACAGAAGAAAACCCATTTTTAGGCTGGCGGGGTATTCGTGTCACATTGGACCACCCAGAGATCTTTTTAGACCAGCTCAAAGCCATGGTTAAAGCAAACATTGGTTTAGGTAATTTAAAAATTATGCTGCCAATGATAAGCGGTACCGAAGAGGTTGATGAATCTTTAGCATTGTTAGAGCAAGCCTATTTTGAACTGGAAGAAAAATACCCAGAGCAAGCCATTGAACGCCCAGAGATTGGCGTAATGTTAGAAGTCCCTTCAAGTGTATTTATGCTCCCTGAATGGTCTAAGAAAGTAGATTTTTGTTCTGTAGGTAGTAACGATTTGACGCAATACTTACTTGCCGTCGATCGTTCGAATGCGCGTGTTGCTGATTTATTTAATCCCTATCATCCAGCGGTATTAAGAGTACTGCAAAAAGTTGCGAAAGAGTGTCAGCAATATGAGATGTCCTTTAGTTTATGTGGTGAATTAGGTGGCGATCCTGAAGGTGCAATACTGCTGATTGCGATGGGGTATCGTCGCTTGAGTATGAACTACTCATCATTAAGTAAAGTTAAATGGGTATTAAGACGTTTAAAAGCCAGCGATATGGAAACATTACTGGCGGAGTGTTTAGCACAATCTACTGCAAAACAAGTACTTAGGTTAACGCGTAATTTTATGATTGAGCATCAACTTGGTGAATTATTTTATACCCCAAATCAGGCTTCTTAGTTATACCAATCGACTTAAATATTTAACCATTCTAGCGTGCCAAATAAAGCGCTAACTGCGTTATAAATTTCTCAAGTAGAACAACTACATGTCGAAATTTATGCCTTGTTATCACTCTATTTATCTGTCGCTATAAATGGCTAATAACTTAACACGATTGGTATTACCAAAACGAGTGCTGTAAAGATTCGATATAATCGATTAGTATATGCATATAATAAATCCAATTTTATAAGAGTGTACGATGCATGATTTAGTTATCCTGATTATCAGCTGCGCGCTATTAGGTTGTGTGGTTGGTTTTTTAGCTGGGTTATTAGGCATTGGCGGTGGATTAATTATTGTGCCAGTACTGAGTTCATTATTAGTGCATTTTAATGTTGTTGCGGTTGATCATGTACTGGTTATTGCGATTGCTACCTCGCTTGCCTCTATTTTATTCACTTCAACGTCATCTGCATTAGCACACCATAAAAATCAAAATGTGCCATGGGAAATTGCGCCTTGGGTTATGTCTGGCGTTGGACTTGGTGCTCTGATCAGTGGTTTTGCCGCGAGTTTAATTCCAGAACAGTTATTACGCATCGTTTTTGCTGTTAGTGTGGTGTTTATTGCTGCTCGTATGGTGTTGTCTGCTCGTAATAAGCCTGTCGCGGTCAAACCTATGCCAAGTGGCCCAGTTATTGGCGCTATTAGCGCAGTGATGGGCGGATTATCAGGTTTGATTGGTATTGGTGGCGGCGCATTGATTGTGCCGCTACTGCACTATTTTTCAGTTGATATTAAAAAAGCCATAGGCTGCGCGGCAGCATGTGGCATTGTGATTGCGCTATTTGGCTCTGTGGGATATATCAGCGCCGGTTGGCAAGTAACCGATTTACAACATGGCTTTGCAGGTTTTGTGTATTTACCGGCATTATTAGGTATAGTAATAACCTCGTGGTTTATGGCACCAATAGGAGCCAAAGCAACGCATTATTTACCCGTTTCAACGATAAAAAAAGTGTTCGCGGTGTTACTGATTATCATCGCGCTTCAAATGGTTTTTAGTTAAGGTTTAATTTTATGGCTCTTGAATTTCCAGAGATCGATCCGATCATTTTCACTGTCGGTCCTCTTAGCGTACGTTGGTACGGTTTAATGTATTTAATTGGTTTTGCTTTTGCGATGTGGTGGGCAAATAGGCAAGCAACTAAACCAGGCTCGGGTTGGACGAAAGAAGAGGTCAGTGATTTACTGTTCTACGGTATGTTAGGGGTTATTCTGGGTGGTCGGATTGGCTATGTACTGTTTTATCAATTTAGTTACTTTTTAGAAAATCCACTGTATTTATTTAGAATCGATCAAGGTGGTATGTCTTTCCACGGTGGCACTTTAGGGGTGATAACCGCTATTTGTGTGTTTGCCTGGACACGTAAAAAACAGTTACTTGCAGTGGGTGATTTTGTTGCACCGCTAGTGCCGGTTGGTCTTTTAGCTGGACGTATTGGTAACTTTATTAACGGCGAATTATGGGGCAGAACTACCGATGTGCCTTGGGCTATGGTATTCCCAAATGGTGGGCCATTGGCGCGTCATCCTTCACAGTTGTATGAAGCCTTTTTAGAAGGTTTCGTGCTGTTTATTATTTTGTATGTGTTTACTAAAAAGCCACGTCCAGCGGGTAGTGTCGGCGGATTATTTTTACTATGCTATGGGGTATTTAGATTCTGCGTTGAATATGTGCGCGAACCAGATGCACAACTAGGATTGTTTGCTGATTTTATATCAATGGGTCAAATATTGTCATTGCCAATGGTCATTGCTGGTCTTGGTTTGATAATATGGGCATACAAAAAGCCACAGCCTGCTGTTGCCAGTAAAGCATAAAAAAGAAGCGAATAATGAAACAATATTTAGAGTTATGTCAGCGCATTGTTGATGAAGGTATCTGGGTTGAGAATAAACGTACAGGAACGCGTTGTTTAACAGTCATTAATGCGGAGCTTGAATACGACGTTGCGAACAACAAGTTCCCAATGATCACCACCCGTAAAAGTTATTATAAAGCGGCCATCGCAGAGCTGTTGGGTTATTTACGTGGTTATAGCAGTGCTGCGCAATTTCGCGACATAGGTTGTATGACTTGGGATGCTAACGCTAATGAAAACCAAGCATGGTTAAATAATCCGAACCGTAAAGGTGAAGATGATATGGGCCGTGTATATGGCGTACAAGCTCGTGATTGGCGACGCCCTGATGGCACACCGTTAGATCAGCTAAAAAAGGTCATTGATAATCTTAAAAATGGTGTAGATGACAGAGGCGAGATCATCACTTTTTATAATCCGGGTGAGTTTGAGTTAGGGTGTTTGCGCCCATGTATGCACACGCATACTTTTTCGCTTCTTGGCGATACGCTTTATTTAACCTCGTATCAGCGCAGCTGTGATGTGCCACTTGGTTTGAATTTCAATCAAATTCAATGTTTTGTATTGCTTGCACTGGTCGCGCAGATCACTGGCCACAAAGCAGGTAAGGCATACCATAAAATCGTTAATGCCCATATTTATGAGAACCAACTGGAATTAATGCGTGATGTGCAGTTACAGCGTGAGCCATTTGCATCACCGACGTTGACGATTAATCCAAATATTAAATCACTCGAAGATATCGAAACGTGGGTCACCCGTGATGACTTTGAGGTAAATGGCTATCAATGCCATGAAGCAATTAAATACCCGTTTTCAGTGTAACAATTAATAAGCATCATAGTTTTAAGGAGAGAATAATGAAAGCAGTGATCCCAGTCGCAGGACTTGGCACCCGTATGTTGCCAGCTACTAAAGCTATTCCAAAAGAGATGTTACCTGTTGTAGATAAACCCTTGATTCAATATGTAGTTAATGAAGCGGTTGCTGCGGGTATTAAAGAAATTGTATTAGTGACTCACTCGAGTAAAAACTCGATTGAAAACCATTTTGATACCAGTTTTGAGCTAGAAGCAACGCTAGAGAAGCGGGTAAAGCGTCAGTTACTTGCTGAAGTACAAGCTATTTGCCCTAAAGATGTGACAATTATTCACGTTCGCCAAGGTGAAGCAAAAGGCTTAGGGCACGCAATCAACTGTGCAGCGCCAATTATTGGTAACGAACCGTTTGTGGTTATTTTACCTGATGTGATCATAGATGATGTTGAAAGTAATCTTAAAAAAGATAATTTAGCTGAAATGATTACTCGCTTTAATACAAACGGTGAGAGCCAAATAATGGTTGAGCCTGTGCCTATGCAGGATGTTGATAAGTTTGGTGTGGTCGATTTAGGCGACGTAAAGCTTGAACAAGGGCAAAGCGCAGCGATCCTTAATATGGTTGAAAAACCTCCTGTGCATAGCGCACCATCAAATTTGGCTGTGGTAGGTCGTTATGTGCTAAGTAAAAATATTTGGCCATTACTTGCAAAAACTCCCGCAGGCGCCGGCGACGAAATTCAGTTAACAGATGCAATTGCGATGCTAATGGAAAAAGAATCTGTTGCTGCTTATGCGATAAAAGGGCGTAGTCATGATTGCGGTAGTAAGTTGGGCTATTTAAAAGCCACTATTGAATTTGCACTGCGTCGTGATGAATTTAAAGATGAGCTAAGTGATTTTATTAAAACCTTAGTTTAAGCTCATTTATTGAGCCTAACTTATAAAAGTGCCTTAGTGGCACTTTTTTATTGCTTAAAAATCCTGAAACTGGCACTGACTTTGCTTATAATATGGCATTATTTATTTTGTGATGCTAACAGATGATGTGTTTTAAAAAGCAAGCTTGGTATACCACAGTGTTGGTTACAGCAACTGTCTGGCTTAGTGGGTGCAGTAGTATTAATGCTAACCCGGTGGAACAGCAGCCTGCATTAATTTCTGATCAACAAGTCAAAGAGTATGTTCAGCAATGGCACTCGCAACAAGAGAGTATTACTCGTTTAGCTGCGATGGAGGAAGACTTGCAACTATTAATAATGGCACTTTCCTCTCAAACTGATATTGCAGAAAACCCAGCGGTGCTTCGCGAAGATAATGTTACGGTGGCTCATTATGCTGAAAAAATACAGATCCCTGATACTGCTAACTCCTCAAAAACTATCGAAAACCGCCCTCTGCCACTGTATGGCAACTCACTGCCAGGCGCGCAACTTGGGCTGTATTTAAAACCGCAAAGAGTGAGAACGCAAATAGCAAGGTTGCAGCAACAATATCCGCAGGCATTTAGCCAATTAGATTTTGTAATGACAGAGCGTCACAATAAAGGCGTTACCTTGTATGGGTTACGAGTTGGGCCATTTCAAAATTATACCGAGGCCAATCTATTTTGTTCATTAGCACAAAATTTAGGCCAAAAATGCCTGAGTGCCCCATTTGTTGGTCAGCCTTTGTAATTAAATAAGCTATTTTTCTGATTTTTCAGTAATTAAGCTTAAAGTAATTGTTCTGAGTGTCGATAATATCTAAGATAGGGGCAACATAGGGTAATGTCCCATCACTTATAAGGATTTAATATGAAATTATCTTTAACTCTTCTGGCAGCAGCAGTTACAGCAAGCTCATTCGCGACTTATGCAACAACCGAAAGCTTTGATGCGAAAGTTAAAGTGCAAAATACTGTCGTTTTAACCAAAGGAAATGACTTAGATTTTGGTACAATTCGAGCGGTTGCAGATCCAGACGGTGTTAACCAAGCTACATTGGTTATAAACCCTGAGCCTACAGCAAGTCCTGTATCGTCTAGAACTGATAACGCACCTGCGATTATTTCAATAATAGAGCAAGGTTCGCCTGCATCTTTTACAGTATCGGAAGTAGTGCCAAATGCTCGTTTATCAATTACTAACCCAACAGCAACAACCCTGAGCTCTAATGGCCAAGGTTTGAATGAGCCAAACTTTACGGTTGGTACTTGGACATACTTTATCACTAGCGGTCCAAATGCAAACGCTTATTATTCATCAGTGACGCCTAATTTAACTGCTGACGGTGATGGCAGTGTATCGTTTAATATTGGTGCAACTCTTTCTACAGCATCAACAATTTCTAGCGAAGCGTACCGAGATACTGAGTATACAGGCACTTTTCAATTAGAAGTTGCTTATTAATTTAATCATGCGTTTTTTGTTGTTATTTGCGATGCTTTCAATACTGTATTCACAGTCAACAAGAGCCGCGAGTATAGAGCAACAAGCGCTTGATTTTGGCACCTTAGTTATTCTTAAAAGTGATCAAATAGGTTCTGTAATTATCAAGGATGATGGTTCGATTAGCACCTCTGGCGAAATCTATATCCTTAAAGATGGTCGCCCAGCTGAGCTGATACTCACTGACATCCCCCCTGGCACTCGAGTTTCCATGAATTTAGTGGCTCCTGCAACTATGCAACACAATACTAAAGGAAGTAGTAGTGCCGACTTTAGAGTGACCTTAAATGGCTTTCCTAAAGACGCAACAAGCGATGAGTTTAGCGAAGTGCATGTATTTATTGGTGGTAAATTAGAAATAAATACAAGCGGCAAACAATATGTTGACGGCGACTATTCAACAACCACAAACTTAGAAATTTCAGTGGATTATTAAGGATTTAAATGTTTAATAAATTAACCGTGATACTGCTTTTAAGCTTTTGTTTTTTTAGCCAGGCGGTAATGGCGAATTTACTTATTTCTCCTACTCGTATTAGTTTTGACGAGCGTCAACGTACTGCAAAGGTCACAGTGATCAACACCAGTCACGAGTACAAAACTTACCGAGTGCAGTGGAGCGAAAAGCAATCCACATCAACCGGAGGGTATGTAACCTTACTTGAGCCGACGGCGACAAGTTTAAGCCCGATGACGCGCTTATCACCAAAGCAAATGCGTTTGGCGCCTGGTGAAAAGCAAACCGTTAAAATTGCAATTCGAAAACCAAAACAGTTAGCAGATGGTGAATATCGTTCGCATTTATTATTTCAGGCGTTGCCAAATGAAAACCCAAATAGTACGAGTTCAATAAAAATTAATATGATCATGAGCTACAGTATTCCAGTCATCCTTCGTGAACATGCTGAAGTACCAAAAGTACTCATTGAGCAAGCGCAAGTGATTAAAAACCAGGGCAACCAACGACTACAATTTAAATTAAAACTCAATCGTGAAACTCACTTTAGCAGTTATGGTAAATTAACCGCGTTTTATCAACAAAATGCTAATGCTAAGCTGGAAGCTATCGCTGAAATTGGCAATTTAAGTATTTACTCGGATGTAAAAAATGCCGAGGTAATGTTGAGTTTATTTAGTGATAAAACCCTAGATAAGCCTGGTACTGTTATTTTTAAATATATCGGTGCAGATGAATATCAAGACATAAATTTTGCCGAGTATGCTTTAGCGATTAGTCCAAAAATGCTGCAACTTTAACTCTTCATGACCAAGAATACAGGGCTAAAGTGCATTACACTATGGCTAAGTTTATGCCTTAGTAACAATGCATTCGCGACTAATAACGTAACTGTGAATGATGCATTAAAAACACTTCGCAAGATTGAAGCTAAATTAACCGACTTACCAACAGCTTCTCAGCCTAGCGTTAACAGCCCTGTTGCGTCAAACCAACCGCGGATCGCAAGCGGTGAGTTTTTATTATTTTCGTTGTCTTTAAATGATTACTACTTAGGCGAAGTGTTCGCTTTAAAAAGTGATCAGGGTATTCAACTTGGCCTTAGTAGCCTAGCTGATATATTGCAATTTGGAATAGATGTTGATCTTGTAACTCGTTCTGCTCAAGGCTGGTATCGAGATCAACAGCCTTTCATTTTAGATGCCAGCACCCTGCCTGCAACACTGATAACTGACGCAGGTATGCTTGAACTAACGGCTGCTGATATTAGCATTGATGATGACATGTATATTGAAATGGCGCAGTTAAAAGAGGTTTTTGGGCTGCAATTTACAGTCGATTATGGTGATTTAGAAATAGAGTTAAGTTCGGCCATCTTATTACCAATTGAACAACAGCGAGAACGCCATGGTAGAAGGCTTAACCCCTCGAATCGTAATGCCAAGCCCACCTTGCCTTGGAAAGCCAGCCCGTATCAAGCGCTTTCATCACCTGTTGCTGATTTACAATTAAACTACAGTGCTGATAAAAATCAAAATAGAACAAGTTACTCATTATTAGGTGCACAAGACTTTGCTTATTTATCTGCCGAATACTTTTTATCTGGTCGCGAGGGCGATTTACTCAGCGATTCGCGTTTAACATTTACTAAGCAAGACCCGCAAAGCTCATTACTGGGAGTGTTAGCAGCCAGTGAAGTTGAGTTTGGTGATGTAACGGCCACACAAGTTGGCAGCCGTTACAACAGTCAGTATGGTCGTGGTATTAAGTTTTCAAACCGCGGACTGACTCAACAATTTGATAGTAACCGTATTAATTTAAGTGGTCCGATTCAGTTAGGCTGGGACGTTGAGCTTTATCGTAACGGCGTATTGATTGCGCAGCAATTAAGCTTATCAGATGGTCGTTATATTTTTGATAATGTTGATTTGTTTTATGGTGAGAACAACTTCGAGCTTATTTTTTATGGTCCTCAAGGGCAGGTCGAGCGAAAAAGCGAATATTATTTTATCGATAGTAACCAATTAGCACAAGGTGAAGGATTTTATGAACTATCAGTCTCTGAGCAGGGTAAAAAATTGCTTGGCAATACAGCCTTCAATAATGACAGCACGGGCTGGCAAATAGCAGGGCGCTACGAGCAAGGTATTACAGACGACTTCTCGATATATACCGCTGCATTGGCACAAAAAAGAACACATGACGACCTACAACACATGTCACTGGGGACTAACCTTAGCTTATCTAGCGCTCTGCTATTAAACTTAGATTACCAGAAAAATAATCAACATGAACAAGAGCTTGAACTTACAGCACGCACGCAATTTGCTGATCAATCTTTACTTTTTAGCGCAACGAATCGAACCGATGAATTAAAACAAAAATACGACAGCTATCAGTTTGATATGGCAGGCGAGTTGATGCAAAACAGTTACGGGCGGCTAAACTACCAAAACAATTTATTGTATCAAACATCAGATAACCGAGGCATCTATAAGCAAGCACAGAACCGTTTGAATTATGCGATTGCAGGCCTAGCTTTGAGCAACCAATTACAATGGCAACAAAGTAATAATGTTGAATCAGTGTATGGCTCAACACGTTTGCAAGGGCGTTTGGGTCGTATTTATAGCCGTTTTAGTGTTGATTACACATTATCTCCTATCAATGAAGTCACCAGCTACGAGGCAGAGTTTAACCGTAGTATTACCAGTCAACTGCAAGCAGAAGTCACCTTACGTGATTCTCGTATTAATGATATTCAATCGGCTGATTTAGGCTTAAGTTGGCAAAGCAATAAGTTTAGTCTCACTAGTAATCTAAACTACGACAGTGAAGATAACTGGCAGCTTGGCGTATATAGCCGATTCAGCCTTGGTTATGACACACAAAACAATCACTATTTTGTGTCTAAGCAAAGCTTAACAACGACAGGTACATTAATGTTACGGGTATTTTTAGATCAAAATAACAACGGCATTATGGATCCTGACGAGCAAGGTGTTGCAGGTATAAAAGTAAAAGGGCTGCAAAATTATCGCCAAGCAATAACCGATGAAAATGGCATTGCATTGTTAACCTCAATGCCAGCTAATCGCACCACAGATATTGTGCTCGATAGAGACAGCTTCCCCGATCCGTTTTTTGTGCCTGCCAATGAGGGCTTTTCAATCACGCCAAGAGCAGGATTTATTGAATACATGGATTACCCGCTAAATAACGCCAGCGAAATTGAAGGGGTGGTGTATCAGCAGCAAGGCGATCACACTTATGTGCAGCCTTATGCAAAAATAACCTTGTTAGATCAAAACGATAAAGAAGTTGCCAACACCCAAGCGGCTTATGATGGCTATTATTTGTTTACCGACCTACGGCCAGGGCAGTATCGGGCTGTGGTTGACGATAGCTTTAAAGAACGTAAAGCATTAAAAAACACCCAGCAAGTAACAGTTGATTTATCAGCAAAAGGGGATGTGTTGGTTGGGGTTGATTTTACTTTAAAATCACTCGAAGAAGTGTCGGGGACTATTGTTAATGCGGGGAATTTCTCATCGTTAATGATGTTAAAGGCATACTTACGTTTGATAAGCCCACGCTTAAAATTACAACAGCAAGACGTGTTTTATATTCATGATCAACAGCAAAGTAAGTACATACTCGCCTTAGCATACGCTAAGCAAGTACAGCCTGAATTTACGGATCTTTGTCAGTCATTAATAAAACAAAGATTGAAGTGTGATATCGAACAACGAACAATACTTCATTAAAGGAATAGCAATGAATATCAAACAATCGTTTAGTGTAATGCAATCAGCCGTATTAATAATGAGTTTAATTATATTATCTGGCTGTACCAGCACGACGGATAGCGCGCAAAAAAGTACCAGCAGCACAGCTGAAACTAATCATGAAACCTATGTACAGATCACGCAACAAGAGTTACAACAGTTACAAACTAGCTCTGCACAGTGGCAAGCAATTAAACCCGATCTTGAACGATTATTACTGATTGAAAGTGATTTGAATTTATTGATAGCACAGTTAACCGCGATAGCAAATGATGACGAGAACACAGGTAATAAGAGCCATTCATCTGCTGCCTTGGCATCACAGCAAGTACCGTTAGATAGGCCTGCGCAATCTATAGCAACACAGTCAAACATAACTAACAACGCGCTTTTTGCGCTGCAAATTATTGCGGTCACTCAACAATCGCAATTAGCTCCAAGCTGGCAAACAATTCAACAAAAAGTACCGAGTTTATTGTCAGATAAATTTACCACCAATGTCGAAACTGCTCAGGTAAAAGGCATGACTTATTACCGCTTAAAAATCGGGGCATACCAATATCAAAAAAACGCCCAAGCTGATTGTGATAAATTAAAGCTACAACAGCTCAACTGCATGGTGACTCACTACACCGATAACCCAATAAAATTATAAATAGGCATAATACTTGCTTTGTTATTGCCATGTTTAGTGAGGATGGCAATTATGCGCCTTTTGTTATGTTTATTATTGCTGAGTCTAACTGCGTGTAGTTTAACGCAAGAAAAACCGCCAGCACCAAGTACCAATGCCCCAAAAGCAACAATGGCACCTTATACTGTGCATCAGTATGTGAGCGACTTGAGTAGTCAATTGAGCCATGTGCAAGGGCCGTTTAAAAGCTCTGCACGGATTGCCGTTACTAGCTTTTACTTAGCCAACGCGCTAGATAGTGAGCTGGCACAAGGGCAGGGCGCTGGGCTGAGTCAGCAAATTCAAGAAAGCTTACTTACTCAGTTTACCCAACTTGGCTATAACACTATTGAATATCGCCTTGAAAAACACCTTAATTTAGCCAGCAACGCAGATGGTATATTAAGTCGCGACATTAGCAAATTACGCCAACGTCAGAATATTGACTTTGTTATCACGGGTACCTTAACACGGCAACAACATGCCTATATAGTTAACGCCCGTATGGTAAATACGCAAGATAGCCGCGTTGTATCTGCAGCCAGTACAGAGATCCCCATAAATGTGATGTGGGGCGATGAAAAAATACAACAGCGCGACGGTTATATTTACCGCAGCGAATACTAATTAGGAGCTCTCATGAAACGCTTAATATTAACTTTATGTTTGCCACTGGGTTTTGGTTGCGCGCAAATGATGGAACCGGGCAAAACAGCACAAACTGATAACTCTGCGCAGTTAGAGGGTGATCAAAGAATGGTTGCTGCTCCTGGGCAAAGTAATACATTTTATCAAAACAATATTCCAGTGATGAACGATAGCAGCCAAGTCACAGTCCCAACACGTAAAAATATTAATCATTATGTACGTGGCATAATGCAAGATATGGCTGAAAATTTACAATACGTAAATACCAAAACGCCGCTGGCCGTATCAAGCTTTATCTTTTTAGATGATGATTACAACGACGGCACATTGTTAGGTAATCAAATCGCCGAAAGTTTTATGCACGAGCTACACAGCTTTGGTGTACCGGTGATCGACTTTAAAACTACCGACTACATGCGTGTTACTCCCTCTGGCGACTTTGTATTTAGCCGCGATTATTTAGAGCTAAGCCAAGATCAAAACTTTAACTATGTACTGGCGGGCACTATGGTAAATCACCAAGGTGGTGTATTAGTCAATGCCCGAATTATTGGTTTAGCTAGTAAGGCTGTGGTTGGCTCTGCACAAGGGTTTATTCCGCAATCCGTTGTTGATGCACTCGACAGCAGCTATCGCACTGATGGCGTAATGCTAAAACAAGCGAGTAAGTGAGGCCGATGATGAGTAAGCTAATCCACAGCGCTAAGTTATTAACTGTAGGGGGGATGATCAGCATTCTCAGCGCATGCAGTATGACCAATAATACGGCTGAGCCTGTACAAAGTACGACTAGCCGATATGACCTTACTCAAATACTACAACAAGCACAATTAAACGACGCCGAGCCATTAGATAGTGGTGCGCAGTTTATTCCTAACAAGCATCATAAAACACTGGTTAATTATGTAGAGCAAATGGCGTTAGACTTAGTCGACACAATGCAAACAGAGCTTGATACCTCGATTGCCGTTACTTCATTTGTAGATTTAGATGCCAGCCTTAATAACAGTAGCCAATTAGGCAACCAGTTATCAGAGAGTTTTATTCATCAACTGCAAAAATTTGGTTATGGTATTGTTGACTTTAAAACCACCGATCAAATAACTATGAACCCACGTGGTGACTTTGTATTTTCACGCGATATAGAGCAGTTAGCGGATCAACGCATCGCCAGCCATGTGTTATCAGGCACCTTGATCTACCGCAGCAACGGTGTTGAAGTAAATGCCCGTATTATTGATATCACCAGCAAACGCGTAGTTGCCAGTAGCAACAAAATACTGCCTTATTACGTACTCAACAACGCCGATATTCACCTACAACGCGCGAGTATTAACTAGTATCGTTATAAAATCCATTTAACTGCTTGATTGTAAATAGGATAAACCGTTATAATTTTGCTATCAGCTATCAGCTATCAGCTATCAGCTATCAGCTATCAGCTATCAGC
>NZ_JACJFK010000022.1:0-85236 GCF_014164535.1 Pseudoalteromonas sp. SG41-2
CATACCTTCCAAAACGCCCATTAAAGCAACAGCAAATCCTCTTTTTATATTTTACGTAAAATCGAAGTAACCGATTGAATCAAAATAGGAACTCGGCTATGGTTAATGCATCAATAAAAATAAATTAAAAACGAGTTATTCTACAGCCTCGTTAAATTTCAGGAGAAACAATGAAGCTCATTCTAGTAACAATCCTTTCGCTAGTATTTTCTGCTAGCACTTTAGCAAGTGAGGCAGTTGAACTTCGCCACAAAGGTGTGGAGGCAGCATCGAAAGGTGATTTTGCATCAGCTCAAAAATACCTAGATCAGAGTGCAAAACTAGGATTTTACACAGCACAAGTTGAGTATGCATATTTGCTAGAGTCTAGCCCAGGCTCAGTACAAAATAGTGTTGAGTCTTATGCTTAGTACAAAGTGGTTATTGCGCGAGCAGGTACTGACACAGAGTTCGCAAAAGAGGGTTTGGCTCGGCTAACCAAAGCAATGTCTGAGGCAGAGTTAAACCAAGCAAAAGAAACTACCACAAAATATATTGAACAATATGCCAAGTAAAAATTTAACACATATGAGCCTGAACTCATTTCATAGGCACTTGTGTTCTATTTGACAGTTTTCATTTAGTGGCGGTCAACTCTAAATCAATAAACTAATTCGTTTACTTCGTCTGTCGATGTGGCTGTTAAGCAAATAGCTTACGGCAAACACATATAGAGGCGCTTTTATCGCAGCCAGGTTTTTCCCATATCCTTTTGGGGTCGCTGGGGCACTACGACCAAATGGATTTAGAAGGTAGGGCGAAGCAGTATGCCAGAGCCGAGACATTCATCGGTTAACTTCATCATGGCACTACTCAAGGGGGCTGGTTTCATCAATCGAATATGTCGTCTCGTTTAGTTTAATTTTAATCTACATGCTCGTTAGCCGTGTTTCCTAAATTGCTTACTCAGTGCTACTATAGTGATACATTTTTGTGGAGGTTATTATGAGAGTAGAGTTAGTAACAACATTGAAACGCCAAGCGACGAAAATATTATCTGAACTGCATTTAACTAAAGAGCCCGTATTAATCACCGAACATGGGCAACCGTCAGCGTATCTTGTTGATGTTGATGACTTCGAATTCATGCAAAAACGTATGCAAATCCTTGAGGCGTTAGCTAAAGGCGAGCAGGCAATAAGTAGAGGAGAAACTACGTCTAATATTGAAGCTAAAGAGAAAATGAATAAATGGCTGAAATAATCTGGACAAATCCTGCTCTGGAAGATTTAAACGATATCGCTGAATATATTGCATTGAGTAACTTGCTGTCAGCTAAAAAGTTGGTGGTGAAAATCTTTGCTAAAGTTGAACGCCTTGAAGATTTCCCTGAATCAGGGAAAACACCGATTGAACTATCAAATCTGAATTATCGTGAAGTGATAGTTAATCCTTGTCGTATATTTTACAAAATAGACAATGATAAGGTTTTTATTTTACACATAATGAGACAAGAGCGTGATTTACGTAAGTTCTTGTTGCAAATGTAGCTTACATTAATCGGGTAGCCTGAGCTCTTTCAACATCACCCATATGCGCTTTTTATTTACAGTAAGTGCAGTGGGCGGTTCACCTCCTGTAATCACGATGTACTGATAAGGCTAGGCACTTACCACCTAAAATAAGCCACTCAAACACCTGCAAAAATGCCAATTAAAACAACACCAAGCCCTCTTTTTATATTTTACGTGAAAGCCAGTCGTCGATTGAATCAAAATAGCAACTGGGCTATGGTTGAACCATCAATAAAAATAAATTAAAAACGAGTAATTCTACAGCCTCGTTAGAGTTTTCTGTATGTCTCTTGTAAACGGAATTCCAATTTCAGAACTACCAAAGGTTCTTAATCTTATCTTTGAAGATGATGTTCTTATTTACGAAGCTTATTCAGATTTCGATAAAGAAATACAAATTTTTTCTAATCGGAAGGATTTGAATGAATATGCTAATTTCAAACTATCTGAGAATGACTTTAGGTGTAAAGATATCAACTTGACTCTCCACTACTCTGACACTGGTGGGGAGGTTTACATTGAGAAACATGATTTGGTTCCAGATAAGTGTGATGGTGCTACCTATAGATATACAGCAGATGGCTGGGGCACAATCAATTTCAATATTTTTATTGAAGGAGATTACTTCGTGTTGTTTTCGCTTCATGCAAGAGATAAAAAGGAAGCAAAAGAGTGGCAGGATACTTATCCAGAGTTTGGGTCTTTTTTAGTTTGGGAATGGAAAAATGTCAGTAAGCATTTAAAAAGACTAGAGACGTCATACAGTGCAATTCATAATAAGTTGGCAAAAAAACTCTAACAAGTCGATTATGTTCGCCCAACAATTTGGGCTGAGACTGCAAACCCGCGCGCCATATCGAAGAAAAACAGCATCAGGTCTTGCATCTTGCATTTTATTATAAAAGTCAAAAAGAAAGACCTGCCGACGGAACCATGCGAAGGTTATAGTCTCTGAAAAGGCAAAAGCTATCCCAACTTGTCAGCTAGTGATTCAAATTACTCATGCTCTAAATATCAACCGTGGGAAGCTGAAGCGTTTGAACTAGAAGATAGAGTAAGAGAAGCTTTATATAACAGGATCCCAGAATTAAAATGCTTATAACAAGCAATTAGGATCGGCAACGTCCGTTCATGGCACTCTGTCGCCATAATAATTCTTACAGGTCAAAAGACTGCTATTTTAATTTAAGTCGATTTAGCTACGGCTAACTTAACCAATTGTAGTTATATTAAAAAAACATGCTTGACTTAAATTAACGGCACTTTTATTTTTTCGTTGCTCGTTGCTCGTTGCTCGTTGCTCTAGCAGCTTTTTATTTATTCGGGTATCATTTGCGCAACTTTGATTATCAGTTGCTATTTATGACCACGTTAAGTGCTAAGGAAAATATTCAAGCCATTGTTAAGGCGATTAAAGCTGAAGAAGCTAAGCTTCGTCAAAAGCACCCGTTATTAGCCCATCAAAATACTATCGGGATGGCTATTTTATTATTATCACTCAGTGCGTTAATTGGGGTTGGTGCACTTTATTACTTCGCTATTATCCCTGCGTGGCTATGTATTATTTTAGCAGCCATTGCAGCGTCAATTTCCCACGAGCTTGAACACGACCTGATCCATAAACAGTACTTTAGTAACCAGCCTTTTCTACATAACTTTATGATGCTAACAGTGTGGCTAATGCGCCCAAATACTATTAGCCCATGGTATCGCCGTAAAATGCATTTACATCATCATAAAGTGTCGGGTACTGAGCAAGACTTAGAAGAGCGCTTAGTGGGTAATGGCATTAAAAAGCCATTGTTACGGGCGTTGGTAATTGTTGATGGCTTACTCGGCTTGTTAATTAACGCTAAACGTTTTAGTAAAGAAATCAAAGGGTTTAGCTTTTTTAAGGTATTTAACGCAGGGTTTCCGGTTACCACAGCGTACTTTGCTATTTTATACAGCGTAATTGTGTTCCATTTAGTTGATTTATTTACCCCACTTGCGGCTAATTCGCCGGCGTTGTTGCTGGACACTATGGCGGTGTTTGAGTTTTTAATGGTGGTGTTGATTGTGCCTAATATTGTGCGTTCAAGTTCATTAAATTTTGTGACTTCATCAATGCATTACTATGGCGGCGTTAATAACATGCTGGAGCAAACGCATGTTTTAACGAGTCGCTTGTTCGCACCGTTTAACTTGTTTTGTTTTAACTTTGGCCATACCCATACGATCCACCATTTTGTGCCGAATCAACCGTTTTATTTACGCCAAATGATCAGCAAGAAAGTACTTGAGGTAATGAAAAAACACGGTGTTCGCTTTAACGATTTTGCTAGCATCAAACAAGCAAATCGCTATCAAGCTTCTTAATATCAAGATACAAATTACTAATTGACCTCAAGTTAAGTTAAGGTTTTAAAGTCGTTATCTAACTCAATATTTAGGTAACGACTATGAACCTTAATCAAATCACTTTACCTGTCTGTGACATCGAAAAAGCAAATCAATTTTACCTGGCCATGGGCTTTACACAAATTGTAAAAACGGATCATTACTCACGCTTTGAGTGCCCTAATAAAGCTACATTTTCTTTATTATTAACTGATGATGTGTTTAGTAATGGTGCGGTTATATATTTTGAAAGCGCAGAACTAGAAAAGTGGGTCGCCTCCTTAAAAGCTAAGGGCTTTGAGTTTGAATCAGTGATCACCGTGCAGCGTTATTTATGGCGAGAAGCGGTGTTAAAAGACCCATCAGGCAATAAAATTAAACTTTATTGGGCGGGGTGTAATCGGCTGAATCCATCATGGCGAGTTGAAGTTACAGATTGATCGTATTCTTGCTATGTCGGGTATAAAGATATTTTGTAGAAGAGTCTGTTATGTTTGATAGTAGCCAAGTGTCTAGAATTATCGAGATGGCATGGGAAGATCGCACGCCATTTGAAGCCATTGAAAACCTTTATGGTTTAAATCATTCCCAGTTAGTTAGTTTTATGCGCGACAATATCTCATCGGGTTCGTTTAAAGTCTGGCGCAAGCGCCATGCTGGCCGTACAACAAAACATTTAAAATTACGCAATCCCGCTATTATGCGCAGCCACTGTAAAACCCAGTATAAAAACCGTTAATGACCTAAACGTTTGTTGAAAATACAAGGGAAGTTGGCGTAAAGTGATACCACTTTAGTTAGTTAAAATTCTATGTAGGGATCTTAAATGCAAATTACCGGACGTTGTCATTGTGGTGAGGTTACTTACCATGCTGAAGTTGATGAAAATAAAGTAATAAATTGTCATTGTACTGATTGCCAAATTATCGCAAGTTCCCCATTTCGCACTGTGGTTATATCACATCCTAACGCGGTTACGTTTACTGCAGCTGCGCCGAAAGAATATATAAAAACAGCCGAAAGTGGTAATAAGCGTGCACAGGGATTTTGTGGTAATTGCGGCACCTCTTTGTATGCAACGTCAGTCGGTGATGGCGATAAAATTTATGGCCTACGTATTGGGGCTATTGAGCAGCGTGAGCAACTTATTCCTAAAGCACAAATTTGGTGTCGTTCAAGCCCATCTTGGTTAAAAGAGCTAAACACTATAACTGGCTTTGATACTGTGCCTTAAGCGTCTAATTTCGTAATGTATATTACTACTATGCGCGCTCTAACAATTTTGCAAAAGATAAATTAGCGCGCATTGCTACGTTTATATCTGCTTTAATAGCCAGTGAATTGATCACGGCATTTATGTGTGCTGCTTCAAATTGCGAATCAAGACATGTAACTAAATGGGCTTGAAGCAGAGCTTGAAAATTATCTTCCACTGCCAATGCCCCCAGCTTTATTGCCAAGTAACAGTGATGAGAAAGCCTGCTTTGGGCGCTGTTTATTTTAGTCGTGGATAGGTGTTCAATTTCTTGCTCAACCAATGCTGTACGATTTGGCTGTCTTTGCAAACATATTTGTTTTAGCACGTTTAGGCTATTTAACGACCGAGGGACACCAATGTAGGTAACCATATAAGAAAATGCACTATTAAGCTCATCAATGGTATGTCCTTTATCTAAGGCTTCGTTCAACAAGTTTTTTAGACGATATAACTCCCCCATTGCTGCAAGTGCGGCAATAGCTGCAACAAACGGGTATTTTGTGTGGTTATTTACTTTAAGCATAATGTCTCTTTAAAAATTAAATTGTTAAAAAGCAAAAATATCGCAGTAGGTAAGCTTTACCTTAGGCTGCTTAATTTGCTGTTTAAAATAGTGCGTAGAGAAGTGAATTATTTGGGTTTTTATAGTGATAACCTGTCAGCGCATTAATATGCCTGAGCGAATATTTATTATTACTGATAATGGCTAAATGTGTTTGTTAAAACCAATGTGTTTTTTGCCTAAAACAACAGATCGTGATTGTTTTTAATATTTATGAGTGTGCTTAGTGCTAAGCTTTGATTAAAGTATGATGAGATCAAATTAAAACGCGATGACTAGTAAACAGACCTTAACCGAATCCGTGTTAGCAATTGCTACACACGATGGTATTTTTAACACTCAGATAGATGCGCTTAAATTAGTACGTCGCAGCAATGTGTCTGAGCCTATGCCATGTGTTTATGGGCTTGGTTTAGGCATAACTGTGCAAGGTGGCAAGCGTGTTACCTTGGGCGAAGATATTTATGATTATGCAGAAGGACAAACATTAGTTGCCTCTGTTGATGTGCCAGTTGTAAGCCATATTACTTCAGCGTCTATACAACGCCCTTTTTTAGGGTTGCACTTATGTATCGACAGTAAAGTTTTAGGTCAAGCAGTTGCTAATATGGATTTTTCATCTCAAGATTGTGTAGCTCGTCAATGCGCTATGTCGGTAGTCGATGCTGATGAGGGTCTTTTAGATGCTATAAATAGGCTGATTAAATTATTAAACGAGCCTAAGCTGCTTTTGCAACTAGCCCCTTTAATCCAAGAGGAGATTGTTTTTCGGTTATTACAAAGCCCACATAGTTATCAATTAAGGCAAATAGTAACCGCAGGATCCGCTAGTCAAAAAATAGCTAAAATTTTATATTGGTTAAAACAAAATTATAAAGATGATTTTTCGATAGTTGACTTAGCTGCTGAGGCGCATATGAGTGAATCAACGTTTCGCCAGCACTTTCGAGAAGTGACTAAACTCAGCCCTTTGCAATATATCAAGAATTTACGTTTACAAGAGGCGAGGCAATTAATGCTGAATCAGCGCCTTGATGCGAATACGGCTGCTTTGCAAGTGGGCTATGAAAGCGCCTCACAATTTAGCCGAGAGTACACCCGATTTTTTGGTCGTCCTCCTCTTAAAGATATAAATGCATTGCGTTTAAGCAATGCATTTATTTAGGCATGTAGTTAGGTATTGCTGTCACTTCTCATGGTGATATTACGTCCACCTAAATAACCAAATACGGCGCACAATGCACTCGCAAAAGCACATAACCATAAGGTGGTTGTCCAATTGCCAAAGTAGCTATGTAATGAGCCTGCGATAATCGGCCCAGAGGCGGCAAGTAAATAGCCCAAGCACTGTGCCATGCCTGAAAGTGATGTAGCCTGACGGGTGTCATGAGTACGTAAGCTAATAAACGATAAACCTAAAATAAAGCAGGCGCCTGAGCAAAATCCTAAGGTGACTGCCCACAAAGAGGCAAACTCAGGTAAATAGAGCAGCCCAAGTGAGCATGTTGCGGCTATTAGTGCTAACAAGCTGGTTAAAATACGTTGATCTTTAAGCTTTGCCAGCAGTGGTATTAAGATAATGCCAGGCACTGCAGACGCTACTTGAAAGGCACCTTGTAGCGCACCCGCATGCTGAGCTGTATGGCCACCTTCAAGCAAAATGCTCGGCAACCAACTAATCATAATATAGGTAAAAAATGAATTTAATCCCAGCAGTAAGGTAATCTGCCACGCAAGCGCCTCGTGCCATACTTTGTTGGTGTTGACACTCGCCAGTAGATCTTTTGTTGGCTTAGTATGAAGTTTTAACTGTGGTAGCCAAATAACAATACTCACTAGGGTAAGTAAGCCATAACAAGCAAGGGCTAATTGCCAGCCGATACTTTTATATTCAGCCAGCGGAATAATAAGCGCGGCATAACTACCACCAAAAATTCCCATCGCTAGTACGTAAGTAGAGGTCATCACTGCCACTTTATGCGGGAAGTCGCGTTTAATTAAGCTCGGTAACAGTACGTTACCAATTGCGATACCGATGCCAATGACTGCTGTACCTAAGTAAAGCATTGGCATAGAGTCAATTAGCCGCGAAGCCAAGCCCAAACCAATCAGAATAAGCGCAATAAACAGTGATATTTCTAAGCCTTGTTTTTTAGCAAGACTTGCCGCCATCGGGCTGGCTAAAGCAAAGGCAATTAACGGCAGTGTTGTGAGCATACCGGCTTGCGAAGGGCTTAAGTTAAAGGTCAAAATTATTTGCTCAAGCACAGGAGCAATCCCTGTAACCGGTGCGCGTAAGTTAGCGGCAATAAAGATAATGCCTAAAATTAAAATAGCAGAAGAAAAAGCAGTTCTTTTAATGGCAGTCGAGTTCAAAACTAAAATCATCAATAAGAAAGAGGGAGCGCAATTATAACTCAGCACTCGTAACGTAGATATTAAATGGGACGAATAGATGCTCATTAAAAAATAATTAACCCCACTTTTTAAAGTCATCCGTTAATAGCCTTAGTGAACCTCATTTGATAGACAACAAGGTGATTTTATGAATAACAAAATTAGTAACACCCAATCAATTAATTTGCGTTTAACTGTGCTGAGCCTTGCGGTTATAGTTGGTTTAACTGGCTGTGAGCAAAGTGCGCCACGTGAGATTGATGAACAACAAAGCCAAGCAAACAACGCGGCGCAAAGCAAACAAAACGATGAACAGCAATTAGAGTTACAAGTGCAAAAAAGGCAGAGTAAAAATGCCATAAGTTTTGCAGCAATGCCGCAAGGAATGGTACATGAAAGTGTTGCTATGCATCGCCCAGGATTACAGCTACAGCTAATGCCGCCAGCCCCTATTGATGACATGGCATTTGAGTCAGAGCAAGATCGTGAAAATTATTTAAAATCCCAGCAAAACCCAGTAAAACAAGTTGGTACTGAACCGGTTTCAACCTTTTCAATTGATGTTGATACGGGCAGTTACAGCAATACTCGGCGTATGCTCAATATGGGGAAATTACCACCTAATGACGCAGTACGTGAAGAAGCTTTTATTAATTATTTTGACTACGGTTACAGTGCACCCAATAGCATAGCTACACCTTTTAATGTTCATACCGAGATGGCAACAGCTCCTTGGAATGAGCATCGGCAACTATTAAAAATTGGCATTAAAGGTTTTGAGATTGAAAAAGCCGATTTAAAAGCGGCGAATTTAGTGTTTTTACTGGATGTATCTGGCTCTATGAATGCACCAAATAAGTTACCCTTATTAAAAACCAGTTTAACCATGTTAACTAAACAGTTAGATGAAAATGATTCAGTTGCAATTGTCGTGTATGCCGGTGCCGCAGGCATGGTTTTGCCAGCAACGAAAGGCAATGAGCAACAAACTATCAGCGCCGCGTTAGATAAACTGGCAGCAGGCGGCTCAACTAATGGCGAGCAAGGTATTGAACTGGCTTATCAAATTGCGGCCGAAAATTTTAAAAAAGGAGGTATTAATCGGGTGATTTTAGCCACTGATGGCGACTTTAATGTGGGCACCCAATCAATCGATAAACTCAAAGAGCTGGTGGCATCTAAGCGCAAGACGGGGATTGCCTTAACTACTTTGGGATTTGGCCAAGGTAATTATAATGATGGCCTAATGGAGCAACTGGCAAATATAGGTAACGGCCAGCATGCTTACATAGATAACATAAACGAAGCACGCAAAGTACTGGTCGATGAACTCAGCAGTACCATGCAAATTATTGCCAAAGACGTAAAAATTCAAGTGGAATTCAATCCACAGCAGGTGGCTGAATATCGTTTAATTGGTTATCAAAATCGCGTACTCGCTAATGAAGATTTTAATAACGATAAGGTCGATGCCGCAGAGTTAGGGGCAGGGCATAGCGTGACTGCGCTGTATGAAATAACCTTAGCCAACGCAGCTCATAAACAAATTTATGAGCTGCGTTACCAATCTAAAGAAGACAAAAAACTGGCTACCAGCAATGAACTCGCCTTTGTAAAAGTGCGTTATAAACAGCCTGACGCTGAGCAAAGTAAGTTGATCACTCAAGCTGTTGCAACACCTAAAGGTGAACTGCCTTTATCGCAAGCCAGCCAAGACTTTAAATTTGCCGCCGCAGTGGCTGGTTTTGCGCAGTTATTAAAAGGTGCAAAATATATCGGAGACTGGCAGTATGAAGATTGCGCTAAATTGGCAACCGCTAACAAAGGCATAGACACATTTGGCTATCGTAGTGAGTTTGTGCAACTCGTTAATAATGCTGCGGCACTGTGATACCAATCAACTTAAATATTTAGTCATTCTAGCGCGCTAAATAAAGCGCTAACTGTGTTAT
Organism: Pseudoalteromonas sp. SG41-2; assembly: GCF_014164535.1. Taxonomy (NCBI): domain Bacteria; kingdom Pseudomonadati; phylum Pseudomonadota; class Gammaproteobacteria; order Alteromonadales; family Pseudoalteromonadaceae; genus Pseudoalteromonas; species Pseudoalteromonas sp. SG41-2. The sequence goes on from NZ_JACJFK010000022.1 coordinate 10,102, forward strand.
AAATTTCTCAAATAGAACAACTATATGTCAAAGTTTATGCCTTGTTATCACTCTATTTATATGTCGCTATAAATGACTAATAACTTAACACGATTGGTATGATTTAAGTAAAGGATGTTATGACAGAACTAGCTGATGAGCAATTAATGTTGAGTTATGGACAAGGTGATGTACAGGCTTTTACCCAGCTGTACCTACGCCATAAAAATAGCTTATATCGTTATTTTTTACGCCAGTGCGCAAACCCGCAAGTGGCTGAAGAGCTTTATCAAGAAGTCTGGAATAAGCTGATAAAAGCGCGCTCACAGTATCAAGTGAGCGCTAAGTTTACCACTTGGTTGTATCGTATTGCGCACAATGAATTGATTGATCATTACCGCCGCACTGGTACGCAAAACAAATGGCTAGACGGTGATAATCAAGACATTGAAATTGCCGAATTTGCTGATCATAACAGTCGACCAGATGCTGAAAAGCTCGAGCAGGCTCAGCAAGCAGCGCAGTTAAAAGTGTGCCTAGCACAATTGCCACGTGAGCAAAAAGAGGCGTTTTTACTTAAACACGAAGCTGATTTTACCCTCAAAGAAATTGCCGAACTAGCGGTAGAAACAACTGAAAATATCAAAAGCCGCATCCGTTACGCGCTAGCCAAGCTAAAGCAATGTATCAAGTATAAAATGGAGACTAACAATGAGCGATAAGTTAACCGATCATGATATTGCTTCACTTTATAAACGAGGTGCAACGGAGCAACCAAGCTTACAACTTGATGAGCAAATATTACAACATGCAGCTGAAGCCGCTAATGCTAACAAAGTAACCAATATTAATAAGCGCAAACGCTTTTACCAAACTTGGTATGGGCAATTATCTACTGCGGCATCACTGGTGTTAGTCGCGGTTTTATATATGCAAAATACTACTCAGTATCTTAAGCCGTCAGAGGCAATGAATGATCTACAAATTTTAGCCGATGAACAGACTGCTTTAGCACCTGCAGCCTTGTCTGAAATGATGCAAAGCGAAGTGCTAGAACAAAAGCAGCTAGAGCAATTAAAGCAAACTCAAAGGCTTCAACGCAGTACACAATCTTACATGGCAGGACGGCAATTTGAGTCGCAAAGCATGACCGCTAAAAGCGAAGTATTATTAGAGCTTGAAATTATCACCGCAGAGGTAGCAAATAAATTTAAACGTATAGATACACTTATTGCTGATGGTGAAACAACCGCCGCTAAAGCTCAGCTTGCTGAGTTATTAGTAGCGCACCCAGAACTCAAGGTGCACTTAACTGAGCAGTATAAACAGCTATTACAGTAAAAGGTAATCTAGTTATGTTCGCTATATAGCTATATTTTTTGTTTTATACTACCATGTTCGCTATATGGCGAGTTTCTGGTGGCTGCGATGAATAGAATAGAAATAGGAAAAGCGCTTGCTCAGGCGCGAAAAGAAAAACAACTAACACAACGAGAAGTGCAAAAATTGACGAACATTAATAAAAGCACACTATCTGAAATTGAAAACGGTAAATTTACAGGATCATTGGATATCCTTGAGCGTTATACTCATTATTTAGATTATGAGCTAGCTGTAGTACCAAGAACTTTGTCTAAATCACGGTTACCTCGTTGGGATGAATTAAACGATCTTTTTAGTGAGGATAGCTAGTGATGGCTTTTAACCTACCTGAAAAAGTACAAAAGTTGACAGTGTGTATAGATGACAAAGAGCTGGGTGTGCTAACTCATGATGCAATACACGATTATAAGCAAACGCAAAATGAGTTTAATCTATCATTAACTATGACTGAAAAAGGCATGGATGATAGTTATCGATCTGGTGCATTGCATCCTATTTTTGCGCAAAATTTGCCTGAAGGGCATAACCGTAGATACATTGCACAAAGGCTTGCTCGTTACGCCAAAGTTAACGACATGTACTTATTAGCTTTGCAAGGAAGTGATGGTATTGGCATGTTATCTTACCAAGGTGACTTTAAATTACCGCAAGTTGATAGCGTGTCACTTAACGATATTCTTACGTATTCGCATGCACAGCCTTTATTTCCGCAGTTATTAGAAAAATACTATCTCAGGAATACCTTGTCAGGAATGCAACCCAAAGTAAGTATTCCAAGTGTTGAGCGAACAGTTCATCAAAAAGATCTGATCGTAAAATCATTTGATGAAGAGTTTGAGCTGCTTACTGTTAATGAATATGTGTGCATGCAAGCAGCTAAATATTGCGGTCTAGCACCGCCAAATACGTATTTATCTGATAACCTTGAAACATTTGTGATTGAACGCTTTGATCGTGGTGAAAGTGGCACTCAGTTGCTAGGTTATGAAGACTTTACAACTTTGATGAAGCGCTCTTCAGATCCCGATGAAAAATATCGGGGAAGTTACGAAACCCTACTGAAAGCAACCTATTTGTACACGAATAATATGCTCGAAGTTGAAAAAATGTATAAGTACATCGTTTTCAGTTGTTTAATTGGTAACGGTGACGCCCATCTTAAAAATTTTGCGCTGCAGTACACGCCAGATATGAGCAATATTTTTGTTTCTCCACCTTTTGATATTACTCATACATTAATTTATCCAACCATCAATAATAAAATGGCACTTAATATTTGTAAGAGCAAAGAGTTTCCAGACTGTGATCACTTAATTAAGCTGGCTAATCAAGGTCATATCGTAATTAGGAATGCGCAAGAGATTGTTGAATCGTTAGCTCAAGGGGTTATAGAGTATGTTTCAAGGTCACAAGAAGTCTTGCTCTTAAGTGGTTTAAAAGAGTCGATTTTAGCTGGAGTTGATAAAGTGATGACTGCAACTTACAATTCAAAATCATATCGACATGATAAAAAGAAAAAGTTTGAGTAATAGCAGAAATCACTTAATTCAATATTTACCAAGCGTAACTTGCTGAGAACATTATATTACGTGGTCGCCCAGGAAAATAACGGTCGCCAGTAAAGCTGGTGTAATCGGCACGCTCTGCATAGGCGGTATCAAATAGATTGTTAATGCGCGCGGTTAGTTTCAATTGTTCAGTCAGTTGCCATGCTGCGCGTAAATTTAGTAAGTCATGGCCTGCGTAACTGTGTTGGTTTTCAGGATCGGTGAAATAGTCACTGACATGATGCCACTCAATAGCAATTAAGGTGTTATTGGTGACTTGCCAGTTAGCTTGTAGGTTGGCGATATTACGCGGTGCTGTGTCTATGTCGTTACCGTTAATGTTTACTTCAGATAAAACTTGGTCATAGTCGTATGTGTGTATTGCATGGCTTGCTGCTAGGGCAAGTTGAATCGACTGAGTAAGTTGATAATCCAGCTCCAGTTCAATACCACGGTGCTGAGTTTGCCCATCATTAATGGTAAAAAAGTCGCTGTCGCGAAAAATCACGTTTTGTTTATTCATCGCATACGCTGAGAATACATAATGCAGTTGTTGATATTGCCCTTTGAGGCCCACTTCTAGATTGTCTGCTGTTTCAGATTCGAGATCAGCCACTTGTTGTTCGCGCTGTAGCTGATAAAGTTCAGCCGCTTGCGGCGCACGGTAACCGCGAGATAGGTTTGCATATAAATAATTATCAGCACTTAATTGATAACTCAAGCCAAGTTTAGGCGATGTATTTGTAAAGGTATTCTTACTACTTGGCGGGCGCGAGTAACGACAACCGCCAAATCCACATTCGCTGCCATTCTCGTCAGTGCGACCAGCCAGCATATTATTGGTGTAGTCGTAATCAAGCTGCTCAAAGCGTGCGCCTAAACTGATAGCGAGTTGCTGCCATTGCCAATCAAGGCTAATAAAAGGGGCGAGTAGGGTGCTGGTTACATCGTAATCGTAATGCTTACCTTGTGGCACAGTTGCTACTAAAAATGCTGAACCTTGAGTTGGCTCGTCTTGATATTGCAAAAAATCTGCACGGGTGTATTCGCTGTCTAGCCCTAAATTAACAGTTAATTCGTTTGAATACGCATGCTGCCAAAGTGATTGCACGCCAACGCCATTTTGGCTGTTTTCTTCAAGCGGTGTGCCCGGTAAAAAATGCTTAAAGAAGGTCATACTTTGATTGCGCACATACGGGGTAATGGTTAGCGTATCTTTTGCTGTTTGCCATTGTGTTTTTGACCAAAGCCGAAATGAGCGGGCTTTTCTAAATGCATCAGGATCAAAGTTTTGCTGGGCTATTTCATCGTTTTTATAGCTTTCAAAGCCTTCAATAAATCCGGCAGTTTTTTGATCTAAGTGGGTATAGCTCAATCCTGTAGTGACGGATAGATCATCACTTGTATAGCGATGGCGCAGATTGAGCTTTTCTTGGTCTACGCTTTCGTCATCACGGTATCCGGTATCGCGAGTGATACTGGCATTAATACCAAATCCTTGATTGCCTAAATCTTTTCCGCTGCGCAGTTTGAACCGGTTGTAACCGTAAGAGCCTAAATCAACGCCGAGCAAATGTTCATCATAAGTGGTATCAGGGGTGATCACATTAATTACGCCATGCACAGCATTTGAGCCGTAAAGGGCAGAGCCTGGGCCTTTTAAAACTTCAATACGTTGCGCCATTTCGGTGTGCGCTTCAAACAATTCGTTAATATTGCAAAAGCCTGCCGCACGCAGGGGGATGCCATCTTCGGCTGTTAAAATACCGCCACAGGCGCCAGCGCCAGAAAGCACCGGAGAGCGCAGTGCGGGCAAATATTCTTGACCGTTACCATGTTGTACATTGGCACCTGCAACTTGCTTTAATACTTGCTCGATATGGGTCGGTGCGATTAAATCTAACTGCGCTTTAGTGATACTGCTTATTACTAAAGGTAGAGGATCGGCGCGTACCTCAGCACGAGATGCTGTAGTGGTAATGCGTTCAATGTCGTTTTGCGCGGCGAAAGAATTAAAGGCTGTAGGTGTGATCAGCGCCAGAGGTAATAATCGAGAAAGCATGAAAGCCCTTTATCTAAGATATTTCAAAAGGGCAGGATATAACCTTTTTTAGGAATTCTAAAGCTTTAGCGATAAACGCTTGTTAGTTTAATGTAGAGCTGTTTAGTTATTTGCTCGTGTTGTTTTAAAATTAACATAGCAGTTAGTAACATTAATAAGAAATATAAACTGCCACCACTGCTGCCGTCTTTATGATTAACATTGGCTATTTTGTCTTCTTTGACACGGGTTTTAAATGACCCAAGTTCAGCATCTAAGTTTGTGATCATGTCATCAACAGCTAAGCTAAAGCTGCCTTGCGACTGCTCGTTTAAGGTTTCATCAATACCGACGGCTGTACTGCGTTGCTCTACTTTGTTAATTCCCGGAGCTCGAAACAGCATTTTTCTACTTTTCACATCGAAAACAGCTGTATCAACAAAAGTTTGTACGGTGTTTTCGTTGCCAGGAATAACGTATAACCCCACAATTGTTAAATATAAGAATGCAGCATTATTTTCGAGAGTTTGTGATACTTGGTCATATGATACCAGCGCAATAATATCAACGTCATATAATCTAGATACTTGCTCAAGAGTGGTAAATCCTTGACCTCCTTTTAAATAACTACTAGGAATAACTTCAATACGGTCAATGTAGTCATATTGCATAAACTGTTTTTTTACTTTCTCAAGCAAGGCAATTTCGTCGTTACTGCGAATGCCAGAGTCATATTGGTTAGGAATAAATGCGATACCTACAGTTGCGGGTAAGTTAAGCGTTGGTATGCTTGGTTGATGAGCCTGACGGCTTTGTTCATCAGGGTATAGAAAATCCACGAGACTACTTGAGCGAGTTTTTTGATTCGTATTTTGGCTGAGCATACTACTGCAGCCAGCTAACGAAGTAATTACAATCACCAAAACCAATTGTAGAGTTTTCATATTATTCCTTTTTATAATTAAGTGATCCGATGAGTTTGAACCTGAAACGATGAAAAAGTTCTCGCTGTGCTATTTTAAGATAATGTTAGTTAGTACATTAGATTGCTTAATAAACTCCTCATCGTGGCTCACCAATATAAAGCTGCCAGTAAAATCAGCCAGATTTTGCGCAAGATGTTGCTTGTTAGCCAAGTCCAAGTGGTTATCGGGTTCATCGAGTAACAATAAAGAGTGCTGCGCATTTTGCGCCGCTATAAGCATGGCTAATTGCATTTTCTCGCCGCCGCTTAATTGGCTAATTGGCCGATAAATATTCTCTCCCTTAAAGCCAATATTCGCAAGCAAATGGCGTACTGTTTGTTGTTTTAGCTGACAGTGTTTTTCTAATGCATTGCATAAAGTGTCTGTTGCTCCTAAAAAAGAGCTGTGTTGATCTATATAAAGCACTTTACTATTTAATTGAAGCGCTGTTGATACTGGTGAATTTGCCGAGTCATTAATCATCCGGAGTAATGTTGACTTACCGCTGCCATTGGATCCTTTTAGGTGTAACTTATCACCACTAAAAATTTGCAGGGTGATTGCTTTATTAGCGCTTGAAAATGGCAAAGTAAGTTTTTCAATAAATAGTAGGCGTTTATTGCTAGTCGGTTGCGTAAACTTTACTGTTTTAGCTTTACTATTTGGTAACTGCTGTTGAAGTGTTTGGCGTTTTTCGGTTAGGGCTTCGCGTTTGACAGAGGCTAGCCGTTCAGAAGCGCCTTTACTTGCTTGGGCACTGTTTTTCTTAAAGTCTAACATCACTTTTGGTTGGCTGGTGGTGTTACGTTTTTTATTACCTTGTGCTGCTCTTTGTTGGGCTTTTTCACGATTAAGCTGGGTTTGCTGAAGGTGTTTTTGTCGCTCCTTGTCAAGATTATTAATTTGCTTTGTAAGCGAAGTTTGTTGTCGTGTTTTTTGCTCATTGAAATGCTCATAATTCCCCGTTTCATAATGAACACCTTGACTGCTAAGCTCAATAATAGCATCGCATTGATTAAGTAATTGGCGGTCATGACTTACTACAATTACTTGCCCTTTAAACGCATGTAATTGGTCAATTAGCCATTGCTTTGCTGATTGGTCTAAATGGTTACTTGGCTCATCTAAAATCAGTAAATCAGGCTTTGTTTGCAACGCGCAAAATAGCATCAAACGCCGCTGTTGACCGCCGCTTAAATGCTTAATTGGCTGGTTTAATGAGGTATCAATAGCAAGGGCTAAAAGTTGTTGTTTGTAATATTGCTCGCATAACCAATCATCATCGATTAGGTTAAAGTCAGCCTCATGGCAGCTTCCTTGTTCAATACGATTAAGGGCGGCTAACTTTTTATCAACTCCTAATAGTTGTGCAATCGTGGATGACGATGTTTGAAGGTGCTGCTCACTTAATTGTTGCTGTGAAATAAGCACGCGAGTACCACTAAATTCAACATGTCCCGAACTAGGTTGTTGTTGGTTTGCCAATATACTCAACAATATTGATTTACCGCTGCCATTAGCACCAATGATCGCGGTGAGCTTTTCATTTATTGAAAAACTAAGTTGTTTAAATTGAGTTTGGCCATCTGGGTGTTGATAGCTTAAATTGTGGATGTGTAATGTATGCATAATGCCTCTGGAGTGTTCAGGGCATGGCGCGCAAAGCAATTAAAATTAACTAGGTATCGTTAAGTCGATAGCAAGATATATGACGAATTTTGCGCCCACTAACCCTGTAAATTCAAAAAATAAAACGAATTTCAACAGGTGTTAGTTATTCATTAATGCGCAAACTCCAGTAAGGTCAGTGAGTTAATAATATACGAATATGTTGTGAGCTGTCAGCCAGTTTTTATTATTTATTGTTTTACAGCATTTTATTTTCTTTAATATAGCTAACTAATTGTTTGTTAAAACACATAACTGTAAGCACTCACTATCTTTACAAAGTTTACAATTCATTTCATCTTTCATTCAGGCTGACTTGTTAGGCTTTAGTTATTCACACAGATTATGCTAGGAAGTAGCTATGAATAAATTAATCCCCCTGTCTTTGGCTGTACTTGGTTTGAGCCTATTACCGTTTGCAGCAAATGCTAAGCACGAGCGCGAACATGATCGTTATGAACATCGCCATGAGCATCATCATGAGCATAAAAAGCACAGTAAAAAGTACCATAAAAAATATTATAAAAAACACCATAAGTCAGCAGATTATAAAAAGTTGCCGCCGGGTTTATACAAGAAAGTAGGCTACGGGCATGGCTTACCGCCGGGTTGGTATAAAAAATATCATCGTGGCGATCGCCTTGATAGAGATATTTACCGCCGTGGTCGAGTTGTTGAGCGTCATGACCGAAAGGGGATAATTTTACTGGAAGTTGATGATCAGCTAATTCATTTAGTGCATGACACTCGAGAGATTCTCTCTATTGTTACTCGTCACTAAATTTTTACCAAGTCACAACTTGATGTCGGTTATTTAATTTACTTCATAACGAGTTCATGAATTATTGCTATTCTTTAAATGAACTAAATAGGGAGTAAAATATGAAAGCACTTCTATCTACTGCTTTGCTTGGCTTAGTACTTTGCAGCGGCGCAGCTTTTGCAAAAAATGATAACCATGACAAAGACAAAAATAAAGGTAAAGGGAGTTTACCGCCAGGATTACAAAAAAAAGTTGATAATGGTGGTCAATTGCCTCCTGGTTGGCAAAAAAAGTACAACAAAGGTGACAGATTAGATTACGATATCTATCGCCATGGTCGAGTAGTAAAACCGATAGACCGTGATGGTCGTATTACGATTGAAATAGACGATACCATCATTCATATGGTGCATGATACTCGCGAAATTTTGTCAATTTTAAGTCGTTATTAATAAAGGGTTATTGAATGCTAATTGTGCTGGTAAGTATATTAAGTGTGTTATTAGTTGTGACACTTTTACCTATGTCTTTCAGCCAGCATTATTTAATTCGTAGTTGCGACTTTGTTCGTTTACAGGTTTTTTATCTTGCATTGGCTGGGTTGCTTTTAGGTGTTTATTTTGCATTAAGTGGACTATCGCCTTTGGTTGTATCGTCGCTAATCATGGCAACTGTAATTTTGCTTATTCAAGGTAAATGGATATATCCTTATACTTGGCTTGCTAAAAAAGAAGTGGCGCAAAGTCCCGCAGGCAGTGGGCATAGTATTCGTATTATGTCGGCTAATGTGTTGATGTCGAACACTCGCTACCAAGACTTAATAGATTTAGTCCATGAACACCAGCCAGATTTACTTATTACGCTTGAGTCAGATACTAAATGGCAACAGCAACTTGCAGCCATTGAAGAAGATTATCCATACAAAATATTTTGCCCGAAAGATAATCGCTACGGCATGCATTTATACAGTAAATATAAGATAAAAAAACAACAAGTATGTGAGCTTGTAGAAAACGATATTCCCTCAATTCACGTTCTATTTGAGACTGCAGAAGGTCTTGAAGTACAAGGTCATTTTATTCATCCTGCTCCTCCAAGTCCTACTGAAGAAGATACCTCTAGGCCACGAGATACCGAACTTATTTTGCTTGCTAAGGCTTTAAAGAACAACAAACGTCCAACAATTGTTGCCGGCGATTTAAATGACGTTGCTTGGTCAAGAAGTACCCGTTTATTTATGGAAATCAGTGACTTTTTAGATCCACGCAAAGGCCGAGGTTTTTTTAATACCTTTCATGCTGGGTATTTCTTTATGCGCTGGCCGCTTGACCACTTATTCCATAGCCATGGCTTTACTGTTAAACGTATAAAACGGCTAGAAAAATATGGCTCGGACCATTTTGCTCTTTTAACTGAGTTAGTGCACAAACCTGGTAATAGTAACCAGCAACTAGATGACGACATGGACATTCAAAAGGCGGTTAATGAATTGCAAATGGAGAATACTTCTAGCCGAGAAGTGCCTACCTTTAATGATGAAGTAAGTAAAATATAGCGAATAACAGTTATTGTACACTTAACTTATTTAGTCATAAAAAAAGGGCCAATTAAGGCCCTTTAGAGTATTTTTTATTAGGAGTAGTTAGTTATTAATCATAATCGCTTTAATATTAACAAACTCTCTCATACCAAAACCGCCGTGCTCACGACCATAACCACTGTCTTTAACACCACCAAATGGTAAGTTTGGCTGGGCCAGCCCATAACCATTTATGTTAACCATACCGGTATCAAAATGCTTTTTAGCAAGCTCAATGGCTTTCTTTTCATCTTTACAAAGTATGCCGCCACCTAGACCATAGCGAGAGTCGTTGGCAATGCGCATCGCATCTTCGTTATCTTTGGCTTTGATGAGTGAAGCGACCGGGCCAAATAATTCATCGTCATAGGCCGGCATGCCGGGAGAGAGATTCTCAAGTAATGTGGCTGGATAGAAATAACCCGTTTGCTTAGGTATTTCGCCACCAGTCACAATAGACGCACCAGCCTCAACTGATTGCATTACTTGTTTATGAATTTTGTCTCTTAAATCCTCGCGTGCCATTGGGCCAAGATCGGTGTTTTCATCCATAGGATCGCCAACTATTAAGGCGTTAAATTGCTCTGTTATGCCTTTTTTAAACTCATCGTATAAGGCTTCAACAACCACAAAACGTTTTGCAGATACACAAGTCTGACCATTATTGATCATCCGTCCTTGCAGGCAGGTTTTAATTGCCAGCTCTAAATCTGCATCATCAAGTACTAAGTAAGCGTCGTTACTACCAAGCTCTAGGACAGTCTTCTTCACGTGTTTACCTGCTTGCTCAGCCACTTTTTTACCAGTGCCATCACTGCCAGTAAAGGTAACACCACGGATTGCTTTATGGCTAATAAGCTCGCTGGCTGTTTTACCGTCAATCAGTAAATTTTTAAATACATGACTAGGGAAACCTGCATCGGAGAACATTTCTTCAATTTTTTCAGCCATACCAAACACGTTACTAGCATGTTTAAGTACTGCCGTATTACCAGCCATAATGTTAGTCACGGCATAACGAATTACTTGGTAGAGAGGAAAGTTCCAAGGTTGTATGCCTAGTAACACACCTGTCGGTTGATATGTAATTATAGCGCGACCGTTTTCCATAGGGCGTTCTTCATCCGCTAATATCGTTTGGCCATGTTCGGCGCTGTAACGACATATAGCTGCACAAAGCTCTACTTCTTGTAGACCTTGATTGTATAATTTGCCCATTTCTTGAGTCATCAATGTTGCTAGTGACTCTTTTTGTTGCTCGAATACATGTGCAAGTTTGTTTAAATACTTAGCACGATCGGTCAATGAAATATGGCGCCACTCTAAGAAAGCCTCATGACTTTTATCTATCTCATTTTTTGCTTGCTCTAGGTTAAGCAATGTATAGTCTGCAATAGTTTGTTCAGTGGCAGGATTAATTGTCGTTACTGTGTTAGTCATTTTCATCTCCTTACAAATAATATTGAGTAAAGGAGTGCAAAGCTAACGCCAACTCTGCGCTAAACTATTTAATTATTTTAAGTTGTTGCTATAAAACAGCTTTTAATTTTTTCATTATTATTTTTACTCAGCTATTATTTTTGTATCGGTAAAAAGTTCTGGTGGCTGAAAAAGTTACAAGGAGAAAGTGATGGCGTTATCTTTATTTAATACTCAACGACCCCTCATTCAGGCGCCAATGGCGGGTGTGCAAGATTTTCGTTTAGCTGCTGCGGTGAGTAACGCAGGTGGTTTAGGATCATTACCCTGTGCAATGCTCTCAAAACAACAGTTAGTGAGCGAGCTTGATAAACTGACTCAAGCGACCAGTAATCCCTATAACCTTAACTTTTTTTGTCATACGGTCGGTGATTACACCAGCCAACAAAAGCAGCAATGGCATAATTTGCTAGCGCCTTATTTTGATGAGTATGGTATTGATGCTGAAAGCTTAACTGCAGGGGCTTCTCGTCAACCTATTAGTCAACCGGTTGTTGATATTATTGCCCCTTATAAACCCGCAGTGGTGAGTTTTCATTTTGGTTTACCTGAGCAAACGATTATGGCGCAAATCAAAAGCTGGGGCACTAAAGTGATTTCAACTGCTACCACTTTAGATGAAGCTATTTGGCTGAGTGAAAATGGCGCTGATGCTATTATTGCGCAGGGTTTAGAAGCAGGTGGCCATCGAGGACATTTTTTATCAATGGATTTGGCTTTGCAGAAATCTACCGCAGTATTAGTCGAGCAATGCGTGGCTGAACTAAATGTACCCATCATTGCGGCAGGTGGTATTGCAACCACTGAAGATGTACAGCAGATGTATGCGCTAGGCGCCGAGTTGGTGCAAGTAGGAAGTGCCTACTTATTGGCTCAAGAGGCAACTACTTCAGCGCTGCACCGCGACGCTATTTTACAGCAGTCAGCGAATAGCACGGCGCTGACAACGGTGTTTTCTGGGCGCGCTGCCCGAGGGATTGAAAACCGCATTATGCGTGAACTTGGCGCCATGCCGCAGCAAGCTCCTGCATTCCCATTTGCCAGTATTGCGCTAAGTGCATTGCGATCTAAATCAGAAGCACAAGGCAAAAGTGATTTTTCGCCGTTATGGTGCGGGCAAAAATACATTGCAAGAGAGGGGATTAGTGCTGCTGAAATCACTGAACTGTTAGCACCAGCCAATGCATAATTTAGCGATGTTGCCGTTAGGAGATAGTTATCATGCATTGGCTAATGATTTGCTTGTTAAATGTGAGCAGCAATTTGCAGTGAAAACATTTTCTCGCGGTGAGGTGATCTTACAACAAGGCGATAAGCAGCAGTATGGTTACTTAATTTTAGAAGGCGTACTCGCTGCATTGCACACTACTGAAAGTGGCGGGCAAAAATGCAAAGAATATTATTTTAAGGACGAGTTTGCTCTTTTATTTGCTAACTGGCTTACCAATACTCCTGGGCTTTATCAGTTGCAAGTGGTTAAATCAGCGCGATTAATTGCCATTCCGTTAGCTGTATTTGAGCAGCCCGATTGGCAACAACTAAAACAACATTTATTGACCCAACAATTAGTGTTTAAAGAAGCTAAAGAGGCTTTTTTATTATTAAATACACCAGAGCAGCGCTATCGCTATTTATTAGCGCAAAAACCACACTGGATTGCGCAATTGACGCTAACCGAAGTGGCGATGTATATCGGCATTTCTGCTATTTCTTTATCACGAATTCGTCAGCGCCTTAACTTAAGTTAAGGCGCTGCAAGGCTAGGTTAAATTAGACTGCTGTTTTTTTCAGGAGTCACTATGTTTTTAGTTTCACAATGCTTAGTCGCTATCGCTACTTTATTAGATTTAGCGTCATTTCAATTTAAATCTCGAAAATTAATATTGCTGTGCTTATTCAGCTCTGTGCTTTTAACCGCTACACACTTTTTTTTGCTGGATAAAATAAGTGCTAGTTTATTAATGTTGATAGCGGCAGTTCGTTATTTTTATTGTATTTTTAATCGTAGTCAGTGGGCAATGTTGGGTTTTATGTTGTTAAGCACTGTGGCTGTTATATTAACTTGGCAGGGTTGGTTAAGTGGTTTAGCATTGCTAGCAACATTAATACAGACGTTTGCTTCTTTCCAACCGCGAGATATGTTGTTGCGACTATTTATGGTGTTCGGCACTGCATTGTGGATAAGCCATAATCTACTGGTGGGTTCACCGATGGCAGTATTGATGGAGTGCTTGTTTTTGCTCAGTAATTTAGTCGGGTTATGGCGTTTTTACTTCTGGTCGAAAGAAGCTAACAGAGCAGATTAACTTCTTTACAGGGCTGTGATCCTAAAGTTGCTTAGCTATCTGTTTTAATAAGTAGGTTTCGCGAATGATTGATAGCCCTTGCTTATAGCTGTTTGCTAGCGTTCGCTCATTATGAGCAATGGCATCATAAATATTAACCCATTTAGCAACCATGCCATTTTGTTGCTCATAATGTTCTAGTTGCGCTTGCCCTAATTGCGTATCAAGACTACAAAAATAGCAGTAAGACTTTATATGGATCACTGCATAATCATCTTTATACCAAGGGCGGTATTCTTCATAAAGGCCAAACTCACCGAGTACTTTGATGTTTTGTGCGCCAGTTTCTTCTTGTAGCTCGCGGATTAATCCTTGCTCTATGCTTTCACCTTCATCAATGCCGCCGCCAGGCAAGCTGAAATCTTCATAGCGGGCAGTGTACATTAATAAAATATCAGTGCCTTTTAAGGCAATAGCACGGCTCGTTAGGCGAGTAAATTGACGTGGCTCGCTGGCACTCACACTGGGATGAACGGTGCTTTTAAGTAAGCGCATCAGAATGTTCCTTAAAATTTAATTTAAAAATTATATCTCAAAAAAGATCTAAATCTATTTAGATAGCGTAAATTTCCAGTTAAGCATCGATTTTGTAGAATAAGGCAGTTAAGATGTGGGGCTAGGCAATGATAATAAGCATAGGGATTTATCATGTTAAACATACTGTTAGTTGATGATGATAGCGAGTTTAGTGATGTCGTTTGTCATATCGTAGAGTTTTTAGGACATAACATTAATACTGCTGCTAATTTAGCAGAGGCTGAGCAGTGGTTTGTAAATAATACCTTTGACCATGTATTGTTAGACTTTATGCTGCCTGATGGAAGTGGTTTACACTTGGTTGAGCACCTTAAAAGTATTGGTCAAAAACCAAAAATAACCCTTATTTCAGGTCATCCTTCAGTCAAAGGTAAGTTGGCTGAAATGTGTGAGCCTAACGTTGGTCATCTAGTTAAGCCCTTGCAGCGCGAAGATATTGAGCGCCTTCTCAACCCTAAAAAAACCACGGCTAAGAAAAAAGCCGAGCCAAGTATTAAAAAGCATTTTGGCACCTTAATAGGTGAATCGCCGCAAATGCAGCATTTGTATACCATGATTGAGCGCGTTGCTAACACCAACGCCAACGTAATGTTAATGGGTGAAAGTGGTGCTGGTAAAGAAGTTGTCGCACAAGCGATTCACAATGCTAGCGCATGTACAGGACCTTTGGTGGCTACTAACTGCGGTGCGTTATCGAAAGAACTTATTGGTAGCGAATTATTTGGCCATGAGAAAGGGGCTTTTACTGGTGCTATTGCCCGTAAAGACGGTGTATTTGAGCAAGCAACCGGCGGAACATTATTTCTAGACGAAGTGACTGAAATGCCAATAGATATGCAGCCTAATCTATTGCGCGTGTTAGAAACTAAAAAAGTAACCCGAGTAGGTGGCAGTAAAGAAAGTGCGGTAGATTGCCGAGTGATTTCTGCGACTAACCGTTCATTAGAAGATTTAGCGCAAAATAATGTTATTCGTGAAGATATCTACTTTCGGTTAGCGGTATTTCCTATTGATATTCCACCACTGCGTGAAAGAAAAGAAGATATTGCCTTATTAGCCAATGCTTTTTTAAATCAATTAAATGAAGAAAACAATACCGACTTTCAATGGCAAACTGCACAATTAAAGTTACTTGAAAGCTATGATTGGCCAGGCAATGTTCGAGAACTGCGCCACGGCATTCATCGTGCTTTTATTATGAGTGATCCAAAAGGTAAAGCGATTACTTTGCCAGATAACTTAGAGTCACCATTTTCACGAGTGAATAAGCAAACTCAAGCAAATCAAGTGACTGCAGGGCAAACTATTGAAGAAGTTGAAAAAGAGCTGATCCACGCTACGTTGGATAAAGTACAAGGTAATAAAACGCTTGCAGCGCAAATGCTAGGTATAAGTACTAAAACTTTATACAACCGTCTAAATGCCTATGGTGGTATTGGCGAATATAGCTAAATTAAACTCAAGTAATCAATAAAGGGGTAGCATGGCTAATAACGATAAAATCAATAAGTTGATTCATGATGCACGCGGACCACTGAATCGTATATCGATGAATGCAGAATTGATTAAATTAGTGCTAGAAAATGATATGCCAAAAGAAAAAGCATTGGCAGCACTTGATAAAATAATAAGTAATTGCCAGCAATGCAGTGACAGCTTAGAACAAATATCGAATCTCGGCGTCGTTGAATAAGATAATATAAAAGGATTATAAATGAAGCTGCAAAAGCAACAAGGTAAGGTCAAGGTAACCTGGGCCAGTTTTATCGCGGTGCTGCTGTGTATTGTGGTGGGGAATGCGATTTTGGCAATGAATACCATTCAAAGCCTGACTCAAACCCAACAGCGTTTAGATGATACTAATATGTTAAACACCGCGATTGAGAAGCTTCATCTTTCAATTGTGCAGGCAGAATCAGGACAACGTGGTTACTTATTAACGGGCGATAAAGATTATTTAGCACCCTACAACGACGCTATTATGCAGCTCAACTCACAAGCTACACTGGTTAAAAATTTACGTACTGAAATTGCAGGCCAAGCAGATAAAGTAGCGCGATTACTATTTTTGGTTGATGATAAAGTTGCGGTATTAACCAGAACCGTTGATTTAGCATTAGCAGATAAAGAACGCCGTGCTCATTATTTACTAGAGACGCATCAAGGCCGTAAGCTTTACGAGCAAATTAGAGAGCTCGCTGATGAAATTCAAGATGCGGAGTCTGCTTTTAAAGCTGTGCAGTTTCGAAAGTTAGGGCAAATTAAAAAAGAAGCCAAACTCACTTTTGCAATTACTGCCGTAACCAGTGCTTTATTGATCCTTGGTATGTTTATGCTCACGCGTATTAACTTACATACAGCGGCAAAATATCAGCAGGAACTTGAATATCAAAACGAAACACTGGCTAGTAAAGTGACCGAGCGTACACAAGAGCTGACCTTGTACTCTGATGAACTAAGTCGCAGTAACCGTGAGCTTGAAGAGTTTGCCTTTGTAGCGAGTCATGATTTGCAAGAGCCACTGCGCAAAATTCAAGCATTTAGTGATCGCTTAGAAACCATGTTTAAAGACGAATTGGGTGAAAAAGGCATTGATTATATCGCGCGTATGAAAAATGCAGCGCAAAGAA
The DNA here is from genome assembly GCF_014164535.1 of Pseudoalteromonas sp. SG41-2. NCBI lineage: Bacteria > Pseudomonadati > Pseudomonadota > Gammaproteobacteria > Alteromonadales > Pseudoalteromonadaceae > Pseudoalteromonas > Pseudoalteromonas sp. SG41-2. The sequence continues at coordinate 27,018 of NZ_JACJFK010000022.1, forward strand.
TGTCTAATTTAATTAATGACTTGTTAGAGTTTTCGCGAGTGACAACACGTGGTAAAGACTTTGCCGATACGGATTTAAAGCAAGTACTTGATGATGTGCTAAGCGATTTAGAAATTGCGATTAAAGAGTCAAATGCGCAGGTCAACGTGGGCGAAATGCCAGTAATACAAGCAGATCTGAGCCAAATGCAGCAGCTATTTTTGAATTTGATTTCAAATGCGGTGAAATTTAGACGTCCAGATGTGGCACCAATTATCACTATTGAGTATCAGCATCAGACTGAATTTAATGATGATTATAATACAGAGCTGGAATGGCAAATCATTACAGTTAAAGATAACGGTATTGGTTTTGCGCCAGAATATACCGACAAAATTTTTGTTCCGTTTCAACGTCTGCATGGGCGTTCGCAATATAAAGGCACTGGGATTGGTTTATCCGTGTGCCGACGTATTGTAGAGCGTCACGGCGGTACGATAGCGGCACAAAGTGAAACCGGTGAGGGAGCAACCTTCATCATAAAACTACCTGTGGAAAGCGAGCTTTTCACATTGCAAGGAGAGGCTTAAATGCCATTTTCTAAAGTAAAGCCAATCACCATTTTAATGGCTGATGATGATGAAGATGATCGTTTATTAACGCAAGACGCACTCGCTGAAAGCCGTGTATTAAACGAGTTATACTTTGTTGAAGATGGTGTGGAGCTTTTGGAGTACCTAGAGCGTAAAGGTAAGTTTGAAGACAAAAACTCATCGCCACGACCTGGGTTGATTTTATTGGATTTGAATATGCCACGCATGGATGGACGCGAAGCGTTGCAAGCGATTAAAGGCAATTCAAACTTAAAAGGTATTCCTGTAGTTATTTTAACCACGTCTAAGCAAGAGGAAGACATGGTTAAGGGTTACGATTTAGGCGCGGCTTCATACATTACTAAACCAGTTACGTTTGATGGCTTAGTTGAACTAATGAAAACGTTAGGTAAGTACTGGGTGGAGTTTGTAGAGTTACCTAGTACGTTTAATGACTAAATAAAAAACTGGAGACGCTATGTTAGATAAGGCAACCAGACTGTTACTTGTTGAAGACGATGAAGATGATTATATTTTAACCTGTGATTATCTAGAGCAGCTGAGTTCGCATACATTTGATATAGAGTGGATCAGTGATCCCAAGCAGGCAGTTAAGGTGCTGAGTAAAAATCATCATGATATTTGCCTGCTTGATTACCGCTTAGGGGCTTCAGACGGCTTAGCAGTATTAAAACAAGCTGTAGAAAATGGTTTTAATGGCCCTATCATTATGCTCACCGGGCAATCAAACGACGCCCTTGATTTAGCCGCTTTGGATGCAGGAGCTGTTGATTACCTCGTAAAAAGTGAAATGAGCTCAAGTCGCTTTGCCCGCTCTATTCGCTACGCATTAGCCCGACGCGATGTTGAAGATGAACGCCTTGAACGACTTAAAGCAGAGGCTGAGAATCGTTCTAAAGACCGCTTTTTAGCACATTTAAGCCATGAGCTACGCACCCCGTTATCGTCAATCTTGGGCTATACCGAGTTGCTTATGCAAAGTGAATTTAACAATCATGCCAATAATGAGTTAGGGGTTATTTATCGTAATGGTAAGCATCTACTTAGCTTGTTAAATGATGTTCTCGATTTATCAAAAATAGCTGCCGATAAACTGGAGCTCAGCTGCAGTGATGTCAACCTTGATAGTTTAATGGCTGATGTGTTTACCTTAATGCGAGTATCTGCGCTGGATAAAGGGCTGTCGCTGCGTTTTGAGTCATTACAACCTTTGCCTCTTGTAATTAGTATTGATGCGACACGGTTTCGGCAAATTTTAATTAATATCATCAATAATGCGATTAAGTTCACCGAGCAAGGCGATATCATTGTTCACGCATGGACAAAAGTTATTGATGGCCGTGAAATGCTGTTTTTTAGTATTAAAGATTCTGGAATGGGTATTGCCCCTGAGAAACAAGCACTTATATTCAAACCATTTGAACAAATAGCCGATGTAGAATCGCGCTCAGTTGGCGGCGCGGGGTTAGGTTTAGCTATTTGCTCTGAATTGTTGAGTCGTATGCAGGGCGGGATCACATTAGAGTCTGCTATTGGTCATGGATCTGAATTTACTATTTCAGTGTATCCGGGCAATATTCAATATGTAGAGCGCAGTGTATTGAAGCTCGATTTGACACCTAATATGCAGCAAAAAATGGCCCCTTGTAAAGTCAGTGGCCGAGTATTGGTGGTTGATGATTTACGAGATTTACGGGTGTTAGTTGGGCATATGATCTCTTCTGCTGGTGCAAAGGTTGATTATGCTGAACACGGTAAGCAAGCACTTGATAAAGTAACTAAAGCACAACAGCAAGGTGATCCGTACGACATTATATTTTTAGATATTCATATGCCGGTGATGGGGGGCAAAGAAACTACGATTGAACTTAGAAAAATGGGTTTTAAGGGTGCGGTAATCGCGCTTACTGCTGCCACGATGAAAGGTATACATAGCGAGTTATTGGCGCTGGGCTTTAACGATGTGATAGGCAAACCTGTTGATTCAAGCTTACTTTATCAGTGCTTAACTAATTACTCTATGGCGGCTAATAAGCCCGTTGATAAATTAGCGCAACCAGCGCGAGTAAAAAGTTGTGCGCGTTTTTTATTGGTTGAAGATGATGCAGATGCGGCGCAAATCACCCAGTTATTACTGGAAAGTTTAGGGGTTGAAACCGTTGTTGCAACTAGTTATGAGCATACTTTAGCAATTCTAAAAAATGACTCTCAATTTGATAAAGTGTTATTAGATATGCATTTGCCTGATGGCAGTGGCTTGGATTTAGCTCGTTATACAAAGCAGTATTATCCAGATTTAAAGCGAGTAATCGTCAGTGGTATACAGCCAGAACCGAAGCAAATTGAACTCCTTGAGATAGAGCAAGTATTACTTAAACCGATTAATTTAGCATTACTAACCCAACTTATTGAGGGTTAGTAATAATTGATTGACGGACGATCAGTTCTGGCTCAAATAATGTTTGTAACGGTAATTCACCCTTACCGTAAACTTTGCTTAAAATCCACTTTGCTGCCATTTTTCCTATATCATTAATTGGGTAGTTAATAGTCGTTAGTGGCGGGTAAATATGACGGGTAAAAAATACGTTGTCATAACCCATGATCGACAATTGTTCGGGAAGCTTAATGCTATATTCTCGGGCTGTGGCCATTGCACCAATGGCCATTTCATCATTAGCACAAATTAAAGCTGTAAAAGCGTGGTTACTTTCATGGAATAACTTAAAACCTGCCGAGCCGCTGGTTTCCATAAAATCGCCTTGATAAAGCAATTGTTCATTAAATTCTAAGTCAAATTCAGCGAGAGCCTGTTTATGGCCGGTTAAGCGATCCTGAGCATCTTTTTTCCAAAGTGGCCCGCTAATGTAAGCTATGTCACGATGGCCTTGCTCAAGGACATACTTGGTTGCTAAATATCCACCTTTGATATTATTTAAAACGATACACCGATCGGCAAGCTCTGGGATCAAACGGTTGATCAGTACAAAGGGGGTGCTGCCTTTACTCAGTTCTATCAAGTAGTCGTCGCTGATGGCTTCAACATGTAAAATCAAGCCATCACAATTGCGACTAATTAAAAACTCAATCCCTTGCTGTTCACGATCGGCATCACTGTGGCCTGCGGTAATAATGACGTGTTTACCTTGATTACGAAACGCATTTTCAATGTCGCTCATCATCGGTCCATAAAATGGCCCGTGTAGCTCAGAAACGAGCAAGCCTACGCTATTCGAGCAATTAGATGCGAGAGATTGTGCTATGGAATTAGGCCGGTAACCAAGCTGTGTCATCGCAACGGTTACCTTTTTTCGCGTTGCATCACTGACATTAGTATTATTATTCATTACCCTTGAAACGGTCGCTAATGAGACCCCAGCAAGTTTTGACACCTCATAAATGGTCGCCATGATATTCCTTGTTAAGTACTACTTCTTTGGGCTAAATCAGCGTTTATTTTCTCTAAGGTATTATTATCAAGAATATACCTTTTCATGATCAACGCGACAAGTACACTACCAATTGCAGGAAACAGTGTAAACGAGGTTAAAATACCGACTTTAGTTGCTTCATTAAGCTCAGTGTTAGCTTGATAGCCATAGTAAGCCAGTAACCAACCAGCAATAGCTCCGCCCAGTGCCAGGCCTAGTTTAATAAAGAACACCACGCTTGCATAGACCAAGCCAGTTAGCCGATGGCCATTTTGCCATTGTCCGTAGTCAATTGCATCTGCCATTTTTGCCCATAACAATGGAGTTGCCATTTGGGTGAAAAAACACCATAAAAAATAGACTGCAAACGCGAGCACTAATTGGTCGTCAGATAAGAAAAATGCAAAACAGCTTATGGCCGCAGAGATGTATTGGAGATATATATATGCTGCTTTTTTGTCAACCCGTTTACTCAGTGGTTGTGCGCAGGCGCAGCCAAGAATATTACCGATCATTCCCAAGGTAACAAATTGCGTAACTAAGTCGGCTTCACCAAGAACATATTTTACGTAATAAATTGCTAAAGTCGTACGCAGCACCATACTCGTGAGCAGCATAATGGCAGCACCACAGAGTATTTTAAAAGGACCGTTTTGCCACAACGTTGCCATTTGTGCTTTGAGGCTAAGGGTTTGTTGCTGTGGTGCAACCACGCGTTCTTTAGTAAAGCGAAAGCAGAACAAAAATAATATCACACCGAAACAGCTCATCAGTATCATAGTAAGCTGATAGCCAAGAGCATTATCGCCTTTACCAAACCAGCTTACTAATGGCAATGTGCAAGCACTGACGAGTAAGCCACCGAGCATACCAAATACAAAACGATAAGATTGAATGGATACGCGTTCACTCGGATCGTGACTTAGTACTCCACCCAAAGCTGAATAAGGAATATTAATTGCGGTATAAACCAGCATTAATAGCGTATAGGTGACAAACGCGTAGATGACTTTTCCTGTCGCGTTTAAATCTGGTGTGGTAAAAGTAATTACACTAACCAGCCCAAACGGGATCGCGAGCCACAATAGGTAAGGCCGATAACTACCATATTTGGTTCGGGTTGCATCGGTGAGCGCCCCCATTAACGGATCGGTGATTGCATCAATAACTCGCACCACTAGGAACAGAGTACCAACGATGGCCGGAGAAATACCAAATATATCGGTATAGAAAAAAGTTAAAAATAGCATCACGGTTTGAAAAATGATGTTACTTGCAGTATCACCTAAGCCATAGGCTATTTTTTCTTTTCTAGTTAGCATAATTGGCACTCATGTTGTTATTATTTTTTGCGCTGTGTGAGCAATGCGCGATATTGTATTGCGCTCTCTTTTAGTATGCGTTGCTGGTTTTCATAATCAACATAAACGAGACCAAAGCGTTTTTCATAGCCGTATGCCCATTCAAAGTTATCCATTAAGCTCCATGCAAAATAGCCTTGTATATCAACTCCTTGCTCAACTGCGTCATGCACTGCATTGAGGTGGGTATGATAATAACTAACACGCTCTGTATCGAGTACTTGGCCATCTCGTAGTGTATCTGCCATGGCCGCACCATTTTCAGTTACATAAACTTTAGGTAGTTGGTATAGCTCATTTAATGATACTAACAACTCAGTTAAACCTTGTGGATAGACTTCCCAGCCCATGTCAGTCACAGCTATGTTGTCGATTTGTGCTTCGGCAAACCAGTTATCATCAGTGTTTTTGTAGTGTATGCGGGTATAGTAATTAACGCCAATAAAGTCGATTTTTTGACTTATTATCGCCATATCATCAGCAGCTATATGGGGTTGCACTTCACTACTGAGGCTATTTAAAAGCGCCGGATACTGACCTTCTAAAACTGCTTTGATATACCACTGATTGTGATATTGATCGGCTAATAATGCTGCTTGTGTATCGTTTTCTGTCAGTGGATAAGCTGGGCTGAAGTTAAGAACAATACCAGCTTCTATATTAGGGCAATTGGCGCGCAGTACTTGCATGGCAAGACCATGGGCTAACAATAAATGATGAGCCGCCTGACGACCTGCTTGTTGGCTTTTAATACCGGGGGCATGTACACCCACTTCATAGCCTAAATAGGCACTGCAAAAAGGTTCATTTAAAGTCGCATAAGAGTCAACTAAACCTGTCAACTGCTTGGTAACTAAATCAGTATAGTGAGCAAATGCATAGGCGGTGTCACGGTTTAACCAGCCACCGTTATCTTCCAAGTGCTGGGGTAGATCCCAGTGATATAAGGTGACATAGGTCTTGATATTGCGTGCTTTTAAAGCCGTTAATAAATCACGATAAAAGCCAATGCCTTGCTGATTAATACTGCCATCTTGATGCAATACGCGCGGCCATGAAATTGATAATCGGTACGCATCAACGGCTAAGTCAGCAATCATTGCGATATCTTGTTGCCATAGTTCAACATGGTTACAGGCTGTATCGCCATTGCTATTGTCGGTGATAGCTCCTGGCTGGTCACAAAAAGTATCCCAAATAGATGTCAGGCGGGCGCTGCGAGCTCCCTCAATTTGAAATGAGGCTGTGGCTACACCAAAGGTAAACTGAGGTTTAAGTAGCGCAGAGCTAGGCGGCAGAGAAATAGTTTTAAACACGATTAGGTGCATCCTTTAACATTCAGTTTTGGCAATTACTTTTACATTAAGCACAGCATAGTTATTAAAAATGGAAGCGCTTGCAGAATGTTTGTAAATAAATTGCTAATTTTGATTTATATGATATAAATGTAAGCGCTTACATTTTATGTTGCAACTATTATTTGCTTTTTTTAAGTAATGAAAAAGTACTTTAATAAACGTAACGAACTGATAATTAAAATAATTAGAGAGTTTAATATGGCAAACGTCACACACAATTTGGCAACGAATGAACATAGCCTACAACCAATGGGCAAACAAACGTTTGCTTTAACGTCGTTGACCACCTTATTTTTTATGTGGGGGTTTATTACGTGTCTAAACGATATTCTGATCCCCTATTTAAAAGGGATGTTTTCACTCAATTATACCCAAGCGATGCTAATCCAATTTTGTTTCTTTGGGGCTTATTTTGTGATGTCGATACCCGCTGGTAAGTTGGTGAGTAAAATAGGTTATCAATTTGGCATTGTGGTGGGCTTAGTGGTAGCAGCGGTTGGTTGTGCATTATTCTATCCCGCAGCCGTAGCGCATGTTTATGAGCTATTTTTATTGGCGCTATTTGTACTGGCTTCGGGTATTACCATCTTACAAGTGTCAGCCAATCCATACGTAAGTGTACTTGGCGCAGCAAAAACAGCGTCGTCGCGTTTAACCATGACCCAAGCATTTAATTCGTTAGGTACTACGGTTGCGCCAATCTTTGGTGGCTGGCTTATTCTAACTGAAGTCAGCCAAGCAACCGCAGAGCAAGTTAAACTTCCTTATTTAATGCTTTCAGCAAGCTTGCTGGTACTTGCGGTGATTTTTGCTTTTTTAAAATTACCTAAACTTGGCAAAGCAGCTGATGCTGAGAGTGAAAATCAATATGTTGAGAACTTTATTGATTTAGGTAGTGTTTGGCAGTATCGCCATTTAATTTTAGGAGCCATTGGCATTTTTGTTTATGTCGGTGCTGAAGTCGCAATCGGCAGCTTTTTAGTAGGCTTTTTAACCTTAGACCATATTGCGGGTTTTACTGAGCAGCAAGCCGCACATTATATTAGTTATTACTTCGCGGGCGCCATGATAGGACGCTTTATTGGTGCTGCCATCATGCAAAAACTCAATGCAGGTAAGGTATTGGCATGTCATGCATTACTTGCCGTGGTACTGGTGTTAATGGCGATGACAGGACAAGGGGCATTAGCAATGTGGGCTATTTTGTTGGTCGGACTATGTAACTCAATTATGTTCCCAACCATCTTCAGTTTAGCCCTTCAAGGCCTTGGCAAATATACCTCTCAGGGTTCAGGTATTTTATGCTTAGCCATTGTCGGTGGTGCAATTATTCCATTATTACAAGGCGTCTTAGCTGACAATTTTGGTGTGCAATTAGCACTATTACTGCCTATCGGCTGTTATTTATATATTACTTACTTTGCGCTATTTGGCTCAAAAGTAACAACCTCAACTCGTCATTGATAACTAGGTGGACAACATGACAATAACAAAACCACGTACTCTATTGGTAATGATGATTGCAGCAATGGCGATGAATGGCTGTTCGCAATCAGAACAAACAGCAGCGACCAATGAGATTTGGCCGATGATCAAAAGCGGTGTTAAAGACGATGCCAATATGGAGCAAAAAATTGCTGACTTGCTCGGCTCAATGAGCTTAGAACAAAAAATAGCCCAGATGATCCAACCTGAAATTCGCGATATTACAGTGGAAGATATGCGTCAATATGGTTTTGGTTCTTACCTTAATGGCGGTGGGGCTTTTCCTAATAATAATAAACATGCCACGGCTGCTGATTGGATTGAACTAGCCGAAAAAATGTACCAAGCATCAGTAGATGATTCCCTTGATGGTAGCCGTATCCCAACTATGTGGGGAACCGATGCAGTTCATGGTCATAATAATGTTATTGGTGCGACGTTATTTCCGCACAATATCGGTTTAGGTGCGGCTAACAATCCACAGTTGATTGAAAAAATTGCTGCAGCGACCGCCCAAGAAGTGATGGTAACCGGTATTGATTGGGTGTTTGCACCTACCGTTGCTGTGGTACGAGATGACCGCTGGGGCCGCACTTATGAAGGGTATTCAGAAGATCCACAAATTGTTAGAGATTACTCAGCCGCAATAGTAAAAGGCTTACAAGGCGCAGTTGATCAAGACTTTTTATCAGATAAACGGGTGATCAGTACGGTTAAGCATTTTATTGGTGATGGTGGTACACAAGGCGGTGATGACCAAGGTAATAATATTACCAGCGAAGCAGAGTTATTTACCATTCATGCGCAAGGTTATGTGGGAGGCTTAGGTGCTGGAGCACAAACAGTTATGGCGTCGTTTAATAGCTGGCATGGCGAAAAAATCCATGGCAGTAAATATCTCTTAACTGATGTGCTAAAAGGCAAAATGGGTTTTGATGGCTTTGTTGTGGGTGATTGGAATGGTCATGGACAAATTCCTGGTTGTACCAATGGAAACTGCGCACAAGCCGCTAATGCCGGCCTTGATGTATACATGGTGCCTACTGATGCATGGAAACCACTTTATGAAAACCTTATCGCACAAGTTAACAATGGCACAATTGCGCAATCACGAATTGATGATGCGGTAACGCGTATTCTGAGAGTAAAAATGCGTGCGGGTTTATTTGATAAAGCAAGTCCTGCAAATCGTCCACTTTCAGGAAAAACAGAGGTCATTGGTAGTGCTGAACATCGTAAAATCGCAAAACAAGCAGTTCGCGAATCTTTAGTACTCCTAAAAAATAAACAACAGTTACTGCCGCTTTCGCCAAAAGCAAATGTGTTAGTAGCCGGTCTAGGTGCTGATAATATCGGTATGCAATCTGGCGGTTGGAGTATTACTTGGCAAGGTACGGGGAATCAAAATAGCGATTTCCCAGGTGGCACGTCGATTTTGGATGGTATTGAACACACTGTTAAGCAAGCGGGCGGGCAAGTTCAGCATGACTTAAACGGTGAGTTCAATACTCGTCCAGATGTCGCTATTGTAGTATTTGGTGAGCAACCTTATGCAGAAGGCAATGGGGATTTAGATAATCTTGAATATCAGCGGGGTAATAAAACGGATTTAGCGCTACTGCGAAAATTCAAGCAAGCCGGTATTCCCGTTGTATCGTTATTTATTAGCGGCCGCCCAATGTGGGTAAACGCAGAGCTTAATGCCAGTGATGCGTTTGTTGCGACGTGGTTGCCAGGTAGCGAAGGGGATGCAATTAGCGATGTGTTATTTGCAAATGTAGATGGCTCAGTAAATCATGATTTTAAAGGCAAGCTGTCGTTTTCTTGGCCGAATAACCCAGTTGATAACGAAAATCGTGGTGATAAAGATTATTCGCCATTATTACCGTATGGTTTTGGCTTAACTTATTCAGATAAAAACACCTTACAAGATGATCTTGTTGAACAAATGGGAACGTCACAACAGCTTGATGATTTAGTCTTGTTTGAGCGCGCGGTTAAAGCGCCATGGAGTCTGCATTTACAAAGTGGTGAGCAGCAAAAAGTGATGGCAAGTAGTCGCGAATCAATCGGAGCTGTTAGCGTTAAAACCTTTGATAAAGACGTTCAAGAAGATGCGCGTGCAATTACCTTCAGCGGCGATGAACTAGCAGCAGTGCGTTTAAGTGCGGCATTCCCATCTGATTTACGTTCGTTTGTTGAAAAAGCAGGGCAATTACAAATGCAAATTAAGGTTGAGCAAAGTGCCGATGCCCCGCTTTGGCTTGGTATGCAATGTGGTGATGATTGCCAAGGTAAATTGGATATTGCTAAGCAGCTAAATGCAACCAATGAATGGCAGACTTTAAGCATTGATTTACGGTGTTTTTCACAGCAAGGTGTTAATTTAGGACAAGTATTCTCACCTTGGCAGTTAAGTACAGCTGCCCCATGGCAGGTGTCGATTGCGAAACTCAACATCACCAGCGAGCATGTATCTACTGAGGGGATTTCATGCCAGTAACGCCTTTGTTAGGCTTAACACCACTGACATCGATCTAGATAAATAGCAATACGAAGTTAATTGCCAATAAACGTCATAAAAAGTAGTCTAAGCTGCTTTTTATTGAATAGGAAAGATCGAAATGAAACCAGTGAATCCATCAAAAGTCATTTGTATTGGTCGTAATTATGCTGCGCATATTGCTGAGCTTGGTAATCAAGTGGCAGACGAAATGGTGGTATTTTTAAAACCGCCAAGCGCGATAACAAATACCTTAATGTGTACTCATAAGGATGAGCAATTACATTTTGAGACTGAAATTTGTTTTCAAGTTAACAATGGCTGTTTAGCTGCTGTGGCGGTGGGACTGGATTTAACTAAGCGAGATTTACAGAGTAAATTAAAAGCCAGCGGTTTACCGTGGGAACGCGCGAAAGCCTTTGATGGCTCTGCATTGTTTAGTGAGTTTGTACAAATAGACGAACAAGCTATTGAGCATTTAAGCTTAACCTTACTGATAGATAATAAGGTGCGACAACAAGGCGGCGTTGAGTTAATGCTTTATAAACCCGCGGTTATTTCAGCCCAAGTTAGTGAGTTTATGACTTTAATTGATGGCGATATTATTATGACTGGCACACCTGCAGGGGTAGGAGCTGTGAAAGCAGGAAGTAAATTTATTGCTCAGTTACACTTGGGCTCAGATTTATTGGTTCAGCAAGAGTGGTTGGCTGAGTAAGTTTTAATATCTGTTGTTGATATTGTTGATCGAACTCCGCAAAGGTATTTTCAAGCAATACACGCTGTGTTTGCTGGTACTTTGCAGACGGCAGTATGCTATTTGTTAGCACTCGATTTATTTTTTTTAAGGCATTATTAGCAAAATTATTAGGGGCATTGGTTGAGCAGCCAATCGCACCTAAAACCAGCTTATCGGCGTGATCGGCAATAGGTAAGGTTACTACATTATCAAATTCGCTGAAGCGGTTGTAGTAATCGGCTAAAAAAGGATAGTCGATAGTGTAATCAATATACCCATGATTGAGCCGATTGATCACCGAGCTGCTTTCGTTTTCACTGTTCCAACTTAATGATGTATTTTGGTCGCTTTTAGTATTTCGAGCGATGGTATTTAACTCTGGAGTAAATTTACGCGCAGCGGATTGACCAAAAATAAATTTATTATCTGTCAGTAGTTTAACTAAATTTATCGGTGAACTGTGTTGTTGGCTAATTACTTTCGCTGTTTTAGCTGAGGCAATGATAGCAAATGGTGGGTACACCGTTGTTGGCACCGAATAGATCACTCGCGGGGTGTTAACTTTACGGTGGATCATACAAGGGTAACATGCTTGTTGACCTTCATCGAGGTACTTGCCTATACGTTTTTGCGGCAACATTTCGCGGGTATGCTCTATATCGGGTAACTCAATGATGAGCTGTTCGACTAAGTAATCACATAAGCCTCCATCTGGAGTTTGCGCTGTTTTAGCCAGATGAAAAGGCGCCGCATCACTTTGGAGCCAAGTTATGTGAGTTACTTCATCGGTATTATTAGCAAGTACATAGGCGCTTGAAAAAAAAGAGAATAATGTAACGAAGTAATAGACAATACGCATAGCTATATTTACTTTATCCGCTAACAATTTAAATCGAGTATACAATAACTAATATTTTGCGCTACTAAAGGATGGTGAATTATTGCATTAAGTTGATTTTTTAATGCTTTTGTGGGGTTTTTTGATTCACTATTTGTGAGAAGTCGTTTTTCAAGTATTTTAATCTGGTGGAAAGCCCAAGCATTGATAATGATTGGGCTTTATTGATTAAAATGGCATTGGGTATTGCTTAAATACATTACCAATATCAGTTAAAGCTTGTTCGCTTAATTCGATGTTGAACGCGGCAATGTCATCTTTTAGTTGTACTAAGCTGGTTGCGCCAATAATTGAAGAAGTAACACCATCAACTTGGTCACACCATGCAAGCGCTAATTGTGCTGGGGTTATTTTGTATTGCTGGGCAATTTCAACATAGTGGCTGATTGCTTGTTGCGATTGTGCTGTGTCACGGAATAAACCATTACGCTGCACCAGTGTCCAGCGGCTACCATCGGGACGTGCGCCATTTAAATATTTTCCACTTAACATACCGCCTGCTAAGGGTGACCAAGGCAAATAAGCAATATCTTCGTGAATACATTGCTCTATTAGATAAGGCCAATCTTTAGCGTGTAATAAACTAAATTCATTTTGAATAGAGACCATGCGCGGTAAATTGTGTTGTTCACTTAACCGTAAAAATTGGCTAATACCCCATGGCGTGTCGTCAGAGAGACCACAATGTTTAATTTTACCAGCTTTAACACAGTCGTTTAAACCTTCAAGAATATCGAGCATACCCGCTGTGTGTTGCTCTGTATTGGCGTCACTAAAACGGATCATACCTGGCCATTGTTTGCTAAAGTGCGGTGATTGACGATTCGGCCAATGCAGTTGGTATAAATCAATTACATCGGTTTGTAGGCGTTTTAATGACTCGTCAACTGCATGAACGACTGCTTGACGAGTAATATCGCCGCCATCGCGTATCCAAGCTAGGCCATTGCCAGCAATTTTAGTGGCAAGCACAATATCGTCTCGCTTACTTGGATTACGCGCTAACCAATTACCGATAATTTGCTCTGTTTTTCCGTACGTATCTGGAGTGGGAGGGATGGCATACATTTCTGCAGTATCAATGAAGTTTACGCCATGCTCTAAGGCATAAGCAATTTGCTCATCAGCATCTGCTTGATTATTTTGTACGCCCCACGTCATGCTGCCTAAGCATACACGAGACACATTGAGACCACTGCTACCAAGTGGGTTGTAACGCATAATGATTCCTTACTTTTATGATTCTCGGCTGTACTTATGTAATGCAGCCAATAATGGCTCACTTAATTGTGCTTTCTTACCCGTTTTAAAATTAAACATCACCACTTGCGATGACCCTAATGTAGTCAAGGCATTTTGCGCTTGGCTAAATACTCTGTAGTGCATCATAAAACGGTCTTTTTGAATATCACTGATGGTAACGCCTACCAACACTGTATCAGGAAATGTGACAGGGCGTTTATAACGCGCGTTATTTTCACTGATCACAGGACCAATACCTGTTGTTTGTAAATCTTCGAGTAAATTTATTTGATTAAAAAAATCAATTCGAGCAGTTTCAAAATAACGAAAATACACCACATTATTGACATGTTGTAAGGCATCCATTTCTCCCCAAGCAACATTAATTGCTGTATGGATAGGATGTTGTTCTATGAATGATTGCATATTCGACAGCTCTTTAAAGTAAAAACGTAGATTAGCAATTGGTGCTGTTTAGCTCAAGAAAATTAGGAAAACAGTGAAAATGTGCTAGTTTTAGTAGTTCACGGTTACGTAAATGAATACTTTAATCTGATTTAAAGGAGCTAATTATGAATACAGTGACAGCAAAAATAATGAAACGCTTAGCGCTACTGGTGGTGATCTGTTTGGCATTCGTTTGTTATGCGATGGGTAATGCTTCTGGGATGGTGATACTAATCGTAGTTGGTTTTATTTTAGAAGGTGCTTTTTGGTTATTCGGTGCGAGGTTATTTAATCGTAAAAAATCCTCACAGCAAGAATCATCGAGCTGATGACTTGCTAATAAATCAAACTTAATGAATAATAACTGTTCATTTGTACAGTGCTTGGTTTGAGGAATGAAAAAGTTTATTCATATTGACATGGATTGCTTTTATGCAGCGGTCGAAATGCGTGATAACCCCGCGCTTGCTAATGTACCTTTGGCAATTGGTGGCAATAGTCGCCGTGGAGTGCTCTCTACAGCGAATTACATCGCCCGCGAATACGGTGTGCGCTCTGCGATGTCTAACTACCGTGCTAAACAATTATGCCCAGATTTAGTGATTGTACCAGGGCGTATGCAAGTTTATAAACAAGCCTCTTCGCAAATTCGTGCTGTATTTAAGCGCTATACCGACCTTATAGAGCCTCTTTCTTTAGATGAAGCTTACCTTGATGTGACAGACAGTAATGCATGCCATGGTAGTGCGACCTTAATGGCAGAGCAGATCCGCGCCGATATTTTTGCAGCCACCGGTTTAACTGCTTCGGCTGGAATTGCGCCGATAAAATTTATTGCCAAAATTGCCAGTGATGAAAATAAACCGAATGGTCAATTTGTAGTATTGCCTGAGCAAGTGGATGACTTTTTAGCGCAATTACCTTTGGGTAAAATACCCGGGGTCGGTAAGGTTACCCTTGAAAAACTCAATTTAAAAGGCTTATACACCGGTGCTGATGTGCGCGCTAAAGGGGTTAATTGGATGCAGCAACACGTTGGTAACTTTGGGGTCTCGCTGTATCAAAAATGTGCCGGTTTACATATTGGTAAAGTATCCACAGAACGTACCCGTAAATCGCTCAGTGTTGAGCATACCTATGAATATAATAAAACCAGCTTACAAGCGTGTTTAGAGCAATTGCCAATATTATTGGCTGAGCTTCAACGTCGATTAACAAAACAGCAATTAGAGCAACGTATAAATAAACTCAGTGTCAAAGTGAAGTTTGCTAATTTTGTGGTGACATCGGCCGATCAAACTTGCCACCGACTTGATGAAACTATCTTGGCTGAGCTGCTGAGCAAAGCATATCAACGTGGCTTGCAGCAGCCAGTGCGGTTACTCGGTGTAGGGGTCGGTGTTAAAAATGAACCGCAGCAACATCTACAGCTGAGTATATTAGACTAAGATACTGCGCGCTATTTGGTTCAATCAGCGATAAGTGGGCAGTGAGTAACTGCTGTATTTTACACTGTAACTCCAAGTTGCCAGCGTTATGTTAGCTCGTCGTACATTGCTGGCAATAGCTATTTAAATCAATGATAATAAGCTCCTACGTATTTTGACAACAGGACCTTTTTTATGGCATATCCTCACGCAGTTGCAGCCCCGCAATTAGATAACGCAAAACATGATGCGCTTATTATTATTGCCGATAATTTTTCTGAGTTAGACGATCCGAATCTAAGCCAAGCTATTAAAGCGCAAATGGCGGTTGATGCACGTATTGGTAAGCAAGTCACGCTGCTTGTTGTTGATTCTAAAAGGGTAATTTTAGCGCCGACAGGTCCATTAAATCGTGATTATGACGATGTACGTCGTTATTTTGATGCAGCTAAATTGGCTATCAATGAAGCTAAAGCATCAGGCAGTACAAAACCTGCTATTTACTTACCACAAGCAAGCCAAGATAGCCGTTATCAGTATGCCTTAGAAGTTGCTTATCTTGGTGCTTGCCAAGCGTTGTGGCAGCCGCTTGAAGCGCGCGAGTTTCATGGTGAAAGCATTGAACCGATCACTCAAATAGCCTTGTTTGGTGCTAATGAGCAAACAATTAAAGCAGTGAATGCCATTGCCGCAGGGCAGTATGCTGCTCGTGATTTATGTGGCACTGAGCCTGAGCGTATGGCGCCACCACGTTTTGCTGATTACTGTGTAGATTTATTTAAAGGCAGCAAGGTCAATGTTGCAGTGATTGCAGATATTGCCACGATTGATAAAGAGTACCCGATGATGAGTACCGTGGCTCGCGCTTCATATGCGGTTGAGCGTCATCACCCTCGGGTTGTAAAACTTGAATATGTACCAGAGGGCGAAGTAACACGTACCTTAATGTTTGTCGGTAAAGGCTTAGTATATGACACCGGTGGTGCCGATTTAAAAGTGGGCGGGCATATGGCCGGTATGAGCCGTGATAAAGGCGGCGCAGCCTCTGTTGCTGGTTTTATGAAATCAGTGGCAGACTTTCAACCACAAGGCGTTAAAGTTATTGCATACTTAGCGGTAGTTCGTAACTCAATTGGTTCTGATTGTTTTGTACCAGATGAAATTATTACTAGCCGTGAGGGCGTACGTGTTCGCATCGGTAATACGGATGCAGAAGGGCGCTTAGCTATGGGGGATTTACTCAGCGAGATGAAAGATTTAGCAAAAGGAGAAGTTAATCCTGAAATCTTTACGGTCGCAACCTTAACCGGACATGCAGCTCGTGCAATGGGACCTTACAGTGCATACGTTGAAAATGGCCCTGCACGTGCGGCTAATATTTCTCGTAAGCTGGCTGACAGTGGTGACTTATGGGCTGATGGTGCAGAAGTTTCTCGCAGCCGTCGCGAAGACTATGATTTTATTAAACCACGTACTTTAGCTGATGACGTATTATCAAGTAATAATGCAGCATCAGCAGTTACCGCACGTGGTCATCAGTTCCCTATGGCATTTTTAGCTATTGTTGGTGGCCTTGATAAGCATGGTTGTGAGTCAGCACAGCCTTTACCTTATGTGCATATGGATATTGCCGGTAGTGGTGTTGAAGGTGGTGATTGGCAGCACGGTAAACCAACTGCAGCAGGCCTAAGCAGTTTATTTGCTCGTTACTGCTTATAATAAGCAGCATTAAATACAACAGCCCCGTCATATAAAATGACGGGGCTTTTTTGTAATTTGTTTTTGTTAATTAATCTAATTTAAAGCGATTAACCACATCAGTTAGCTGTTGGCTACTGTGTTTTAGATTATCGCTTGCACCTGAAAGTTGTGATGTATTGGCCAGAGATTGTTCGGTTGATTGCGATAGTTCATTAATTCGCAAATTGACTTCATCCGCAGCACTTGATTGTTGCTCAGTCGCACGGGCTATTTGACCATTCATATCGGTGATCACCGACACCAGACGTTCAATTTCAGTTAATGAGGTATTGGCAGAGCCAGCTTGTTGTACTGTGCTGGTGGATAATTGTTGGCTAGCTGTTACCGCCTCTACAGCCGCCTTTGCGCCTTTTTGTAATTTGGCTATCATCGCCTGAATTTCGTCTGTACTCTTGCCTGTGCGACTTGCAAGAGTGCGTACTTCATCAGCTACAACGGCAAACCCCCGGCCTTGTTCGCCAGCACGTGCCGCTTCGATTGCAGCATTGAGTGCCAGTAAATTGGTTTGCTCCGCAATACCGCGGATCACGTCTAGTACCGATCCTATATTATTACTTTCTTGAGCTAAATCAGCGGTAACTTGACTCACAGTCTCAATGTTTTTGGACAGTGTTTCTATGGCTTGAATTGTTTTAGCAACGACTTCTTTACCTTCAGATGCATTCACCGCGGCTTGGTTAGCGGCTTGTTCAGCCGCTTCGGCATTGCGACTTACATCATGAATTTGGTGGGTCATTTGCTCCATTGCTGCAGCGACTTGCGTTGAGCTATCGTTTTGCAGTTCAATAAAAGAATGATTGGTTTTACTCGCATCATCCACTGTTTGGGCATGCTGGTTAACATCATTGGCATTATTTGCCACTTGTTTAAGTGACTCACGCATTTTGGTAGTAAATAAATTAAAGTGTCGAGATAACCGTGATACCTCATCATTACCATTTTCATCTAAGGTTTGGGTTAAATCCCCTTCACCTTGAGAGATACTTTTCATCATATTTGCAGCAAGCCGAGTTGGTAATAAAATACTTCTGGCGATTAAGTAACTTAAACTAATTAATAGCAAAATAATCACTGCGGCATTGAGAATAACTAAATTCCGTAAGCTGGCAAAAGCGTTATCAATAGTATCAATATAAACACCTGAACCGACTATCCATTGCCACGGGGTAAAACCTTTCACATAGGCTATTTTATCAACTGGTTGATCTTTGCCTGGTTTAGGCCATTTGTAAGGGATAAAACCTTCACCACTTTGCTTAACTATTTTAACCATTTCAACAAATAACGGTACGCCATCGGGGTCTTTACTGTTGCTGAGTGATTTACCGTTTAACTCTGGTTTAAAAGGGTGCATAACCATGGCTGGCTGAAAATCATTGATCCAGAAGTAATTGTCATTGTCATAGCGAATACTAGCTATCGTAGTTAGTGCACCTTGTTGGGCTTGTTGCTCGGTGAGTTCGCCGCTTTGTTGTAATGAATGATAATGGGTAATAACACTATAAGCAGCTTCAACCAGATTTTTTGTTTTCGTATATTGGCCTGCTTTGAGTGAACTATATTGCTGAGTTAAACTGGTAATACTTAAAAAAAGTAAACCAACAACGACCAAACTTACCAAGATAGCTAAGCGCTGAAAAATAGTAAAACGGCGTAGGTACGACATAAAAAATCCTTTAGAAGTGCTCGCAGAAGGCGCGCATATATTAAGCGTAGTAAATATTACTTTAAAATCTAGTTAACTGTCCCTTGTTTTGGTCTAAAGTTTTTAAATAAATAGGATTATCATTAAGTCAAAAAAAAGGCTGATTTTTCAATCAGCCTTTATGCGGTCATTACTGATTTACTCTACATCAAAATGACGATTAAAGAAGTTAGTGATTGTTTGATGTAAATGAGTTTGCACTTGTTTACCCCGTAAGCTGTGCTTGGAACCTGGGTAAGTCATCATTTCAAATTGCTTTTCGTTATCTTGCAATTGTTTGAATAACTTAGTGGCATGGGTAAACAATACGTTATCGTCGGCCATACCATGGTAGATCATTAATGGCCCTTTCAAGCCATCTGCGTATGGAAATACCGCACTGTCTGCATAGCCTTTGGCATTTGTATCAGGATGTCCTAAATAGCGTTCTGTATAGTGAGTATCATACAGTGCCCAATCAGTCACTGGTGCTCCAGATACGCCTGCTTGAAAATAATCACCAGCTTTAAACATGGTCATTAATGCCATATAGCCACCGTAACTGTGACCATAAATACCAATACGTTGTGGGTCAACATAATCAAGCGTACGTAAAAATTCGACACCTTTGATTTGATCAGCCACTTCAACCACACCTAAATGTTTGTAAATGGCATCTTCAAATTTTTTACCACGATTATACGAACCACGGTTATCTAATTGGAACACTACATAACCTTGCTGTGCCATATATTGGAAATATAAGTTCTTGCTGCGCCAACTATTGGTTACGCGTTGTGCGTGTGGGCCGCCATAGACATTGACAAGAACAGGGTGTTTTTTACCATCATTTACCGTTGCAGGTTTAAATAAACGATAGTGCATCACTTGACCATCATCAGCAGTCAAAGTGCCATATTCAGGCTCTGCTAGATCAGCAAGATAAGGGGTCAGAGGATGGTTTTCATCAAGTTTGTTTTGCTCTAACCAAGTAACAAATTCACCGTTTACTTTACGCAGTGCCGCTGAGTTTGGTTTGTTGACCGATGAACTGTTATCAATAAAAGTTTTACTGTCTTTTGCCATTACCACATTGTGATAAGCACCTTGCTCCGTGATACGTTTAATATCGCCCTTTTTAAACAGTGGAACACTGTATAGCTGGCTTTCCAAAGGCGTGTCTTTGCGTCCGGCAAAGTAGACAATGCCTTTTTTCTCATCAATACCTTTTAAGCTATCAACCACCCAGTCACCATCGGTGATCTGACGCACTAACTTACCATTGGTACGATATAGATATAAATGCTTAAAGCCATTGCGCTCAGAGGCCCAAACAAAATGTTTTTTGTCTTTCAAAAACTGTAGATCAAAATGTAAGTTGATCCAGCTATCACTAGTTTCTGTTAAGGCGACTTTTTGCTCTGTTGTTTCGCTGTTATAAAAGCGCAATTCTAAGTTGTGCTGTGAGCGGTTTTGCCACTGATATGATAGGGTTTTGTCATCTTCTAACCATTTTGCACGGGCAATGTAAATGTCTTCGTCTTTACCTAGATCAACCCAATCAGTTTTTTGATTATCAAGCTTAACCACACCAAGTTGAATTTTTACATTATTAGTGCCGGTAAATGGGTAGCGTTGGTTAAACAGTTTCACTTCATCAGCGTAAATTTCATTGCGGATAGCTTCTTTAACTGGGCTTTCGTCAATGCGAGTGAAGGCTATTTTTGATTCATCACCAGACCACCAATAACCTGTCATTCGGCCCATTTCTTCTTGCGCGACAAACTCCGCCATGGCGTTTTTGATCACACCGCCGCCATCTTTACTCAGCTGAATTTCTTTACCTGATTTAAGATTTAGCGCATAAAGATTTTGTTCACGGACAAACGAGACAAAGTTTCCTTTTGGTGAAAAGCGTGCGTCGGTTTCAAATGCCTCAGTATCGGTCAGTTTACGGCTTTTTCCTGCTCCTAGCTCGTAATAATAGAGGTCACCATTAAGTGGAAATAACAAGGCTTTACCGTCTTTAGACCATTTGTATTCTAAAATACCTTTACCAAAAATACGTTGGCGCTCACGGCGTGCTTTTTCTTCGTCAGAGAGGTTTTCAGGGCCTGAAAAAAGTTTGGCAGAGTCGACTAAAATACGATTTTTGTTATCTTTTAAATTATATTCCCACAAATCATAACGGTTGTAATCGTCGCTTTTACCTTGCAGGTAGGTAACTCGGCTACCGTCTGGTGAAAACTTAAGCTGTACAGGTGCTTTACCCGCTAAACTTGGATCATCAAAAATACGTTCTAAAGTAAGAGGCTTCGCTTGCACTGTGATGGCTGTTGCCACCAAAGGTAGCAAGTATGAGAGGTGTTTAATTTTTTTTAACACGTGTTTACCTTCGCTCGAATAAAAACTGCAACGATGGTAAAGCCAAGCGTGGGCAACTGCAACTAAATGCTATAAAGTAGCGAAAATGTAATGCACTTAATTTGTAAGGAATAAAAATGACCGTTGAATTCTCTTTAGCTCCAGAACTTGTACGTGATTGTATTGAACTGGCCGATTGGCCATTATGCAAAGTGTTACTTATGAATGATAGTCAATACCCGTGGTTTATTTTAGTGCCTCGTAAAGCTAATTTAAAAGAGAGCATTGATCTAAGCGAGTCTGAACAGGTATTGCTAATGCAAGAGTCAGCGAAGTTAAGTCGGCTACTCAAAGAGGTACTTAACCCAGATAAACTTAATGTCGCAGCGCTTGGTAACATGGTTCCACAGTTACATATTCATCATATTGCTCGCTATAAAACCGATGTCGCATGGCCTGCGCCAGTATGGGGTAAATATCCCGCAGTGCCTTATAGTGAAGAGCAATTGGCACGTTTAAAAACACATTTTTAATCGTGGTTGAGTGTTTACATAATAGAGTTTGATCACAGTATTATGATTTTTCGTTGGGTAAAAATAGACTATGCTTAGGGTCACTAAATCGTGGCTGTTTATTACACTCAGTATATAGGGATTGCAAACTAACTGATGAAAGCTTTTGTATTGTTTACCTTGCTAAGTGTATTTTCGCATCACAGTGCTGCAAATACATTTTACTTTGTTGGTACCACCTTTCCGTCGGTACTTGAAAAAAATGAACAAGGTCAAATAGAAGGCTTAGGCGCCGACATCGCAGGTGAAATTTGCCTGCGTTTAGGTTGCCAAATTAAAATTGATATTTTGCCTTTTAAACGGGCGCTAAAAATGGTTGAGCTTGGTAAGGCTGATGCATTTATAGGTCCTTATAAGTCGGCTATTAGAGAGCAGTATATGGTTTATAGTGAGGCTGCTTTCTATCAAGACCCGCTGGTTTTTTATGTCAAAAATAGTAATGAATTTCAGTGGCATAATAATTTAGAGACATTAAAAGAGTTATCGATAGGGTTAACCCGAGATTGGAACTATAGTGACGATTTTGAGCGATATAAAAGTCAGTTAGAAATTTCTGAAGTGGGCACTGTTGAAGCCAGTTTTTTGCAATTAATTCATGACCGTGTCGATATTATAGTGACTCATCCAAGAGCCGCACAGCCCGTTATTAAGCAGTTAAGTTTAGCCAATCAAGTGAAACAGTTACAGCCGCCATTAATTGTTAATAAAGGCTACTTTGGTTTTTCAAAAAAACGTAATTTAAATGAGTTTATTACCTTATTCGATAAAGAATTAAATAATATGATTGCTAATGGTGAAGTAAAAAAAATGAGTGAAAAATATGGTTTAGCATTCCCGTAATAGCAATATTGAATTAAAAAAGGCGTTTTAGGTGAGCCCCTAAAACGCCTTTTTAGTATTAATTATATTACTCTAAACCTAACTCTTTCTTACCTTGTTTAAAGGTGACATCTACAGGGATATTAGCTTGGCTTAGTTTTTCTAAATCTTTAGCAAGTTCCACTTTGATATCACCATGTGTGGCAATCAGTTGATCAACTTTCTCATAATCACCATCACCTTGTAAGGTTAAGATCAAACCAGATAGCTTGGCCATTGCTTGGCCCATTTTTTCCATATTTACGCTGTAAAGGCCTTGCTCATTTTTAGAGAATGCACCTTCTTCTGCGAAAAAGTTAAAGCGGATCATATTTGCTTTACCATGGGCACTTGATGCGCCAAAACGCACTGAGCGGAAAATACCGGCCATAAAAGTGATGTAATAATCTTCAAGTGTTCCCTCTGTGATCTCACCTTTTTTGAGTAACTGCTCAACCATGTACAAGCCTAAGATATCGGCTTTGCCTTCTTCTAAAGCACTGGCATGTTCTTGTAAAGACTGACGAACAGTGCCTTTACCTGTGATAGTATTTTTGATCCCTAAACCATGAGCGACTTCGTGGAACATGGTATTGGCAAAAAATGCATCGAAAGTAATGTGTTTACGTTGCTCAGGAACAATTAACTGCTCAGCGATTGGCACCAATATTTTATCAAACTTAGCGCGCATAGCATTTTTCAGTTGTAAACGGCGAGTGCCTTTTTCAAGTTGTACTTGTTCGTCATTTGGTAAGTTAATGGCAATGGTTTTACTGCCAGCATTAGAATGACCTGCGTAGTAAACAACATCATATGCATTTAAGTCCGCATCAGAGCCAGGCACTTCTTGTTTGTATTTGGCATCAACAGGGAGGCCTTTTTGTAGCTCTGGTAAAAATGCTGCAAATTTTGCAAGACGCTCTGACCATGCTAAATCTTTCACTAAGACATACGATTCGAAGGCTGCGCGAGAGCCGAACAATTGATCTTCATAGGTTTCGATTGGACCAATAACGATATCGATCGGGTTGTTCTTCATGTCCATCCAAGCAAAGTCTGATGCTTGATAATCATCGTTTTGTAGTGCATCTGCACGTAAGTTCAGGTAACTAGCAAACTCTTTATCATCGGCAAGCTTGCTCGCCTCACGTAATAAGTTAGCTGCTTTTTCAAGCGCTTTAGCATATTCAACCGAATAGGCAACGCTATACAGCTTGCCTTGTTCATCTCGCTTAATTACTGAATACAGACCATTTTTATCTGCTACGTCAGCCTTGTTTAGCTCTTCTTTAGTGATATCGGCTGGATAAAATTGAGCTCCGGCTGTTTTATCTTCATAGCCTGACAAAAAGACTTGATCGCCATTTAATCTATCCCATGGTCCATAGTTAATATCGGCAAATTTTTGTACTTTAGGATCATTGATTTTGGCTAAAAATGCCGCTTTATCTTCACCAAATGCTTGGCGCCAGAATAGATCATCCATAATTTTAGACGCATCAATAAGTTTTGCTATTAACGCTTTTTGGTTGTCGCTTAAATGTGATAAATCAGTGGTTAAACTAAAATCGGTATAGATATCAAGGCGACTAGTGTCAGCGTTAATAAGTTGTGGGCCGCTATCTTGTACTTGCTTTGTAGGGGCTGCAGCAGCATTTGACGCTTTAGGTGCGCTGGCTTGATCAGAACATGCACTAAGAAAAACGGCACCGGTAAGAATAAGTGCTTGGCTAATTTTATTGAGAGTCATTATATTGCCTGTTAAAAAGTAAGTTTAATTATAGATACCCTTGAGAGGGTATTTCGCTTCCTTGTTATGCCAGCATTAAAGCAAATCTTATGCGCAAATAGCAAGTTTCCTGTGTTGCGATGGTCTAAGCGAAGGGATATAAACTGTAGTAGAAAAATAAACTAACATAATTTCTATAATTTCCTTAACTTTAGCGGTAACTTAGACAATACTGTATCTATAAGAAATAAACATTCCATGGTTTGGATGTATTAAAAAATCAATACAAAAGGATGGCACATTTATGTCAACAGAAAACGCACTACTGACC
The DNA here is from genome assembly GCF_014164535.1 of Pseudoalteromonas sp. SG41-2. Taxonomy (NCBI): domain Bacteria; kingdom Pseudomonadati; phylum Pseudomonadota; class Gammaproteobacteria; order Alteromonadales; family Pseudoalteromonadaceae; genus Pseudoalteromonas; species Pseudoalteromonas sp. SG41-2. The sequence goes on from NZ_JACJFK010000022.1 coordinate 51,801, forward strand.
ATTTTGGTTGATCGTATTAATAATGACACGTTAGTTTTACCAACCTTGCCTGAGGTTGCGGTTCGTGTACGTCAAGCTGCCGATAATCCAGATGTAAATTTAGCGCAAATGGCTGATGTGATCTCTCATGATCCGGCATTAGCAGCACGGATGATAAAAGTCGCAAATAGTGCTTTTATGGGGCGCACAGTTAAAGTTTCTAATATAAATCAAGCGGTAACGAGAATTGGTCTGCGTCAGATCAAAAATATCGCAACAGCAATGGCGATGGAGCAACTATTTGTTTCAAATAATGAGCTGATCAAAGGTTATATGGATAAGGCATGGCAGAAAACTTTAAAAGTAGCATGTCACTCAATTACTGTGATGGAGTTTTTCCTTAAGAAAAACAAGCAGACCTCATTGAATCGTGACACCATTACACTCGCATCATTGGTTTATAACATTGGTGTATTGCCTATTTTGACGGAAGCGGAACGTCACCCAGAAGTATTTGCCAATCCAAGCTTTTTAGCGCATGCGATTCAAAAGCTTAGCGGTAAAGTAGGGGGAGCCATCATGCGCGCTTGGGAGTTTACTGATGAATTTGTTGAAGTAGCAGAAAGCTGGGCCAATCCTAACTATCGTCCAGAACATATTAGCTATGTTGATTTCATTCGTATCGGTGCGATTATGGAAGGTATTTTACAAGTTTCAGATAAGTCAGCGGCATTACAAACTTACATTGATAAAGGTGTGATCCCATCACTGGATATTTTCTCAAGTGATGAATACAACGATATGCTTGATGATGTGAAATCAGTATTTAATTAAGCTAAGTCGTCAGTTAAAAAAAGCGCCAATAGGGCGCTTTTTTAGTATTTAAAACTTAGTCAAAATTTAGGCTAAATCTTCAACGTCACCTAAACCAGCCGTAAGTTCTTCTAGCATTAGCTTAATTTCTTCAGAAGCGAGAATAAAGTCAGCATCAAGTTTGACTAACATATCTTCTTTAGGGATGTCGGCGTTTTCTTCTTTTAATGTTTCAGAGTAGCTTAAGCGCTTAATAGAGCCATCATTTTGCAGCATGAACTTCAGGCGCTCTTGCCAATCTAGTGCAAGTTTAGTTACGCGTTTACCGCTTTCAAGGTGCGATTTAACTTCATCACAAGCTAAATCATGGCCTTTAAGCTTAACTTGAGCACCGCTATCGTCTGCTTCTTCAAGCTCTGCGTCAGAGCCTATAGCAAAGCCTTCAGGTGTACTGAAGTTAGTTAACCAGTCCGTTAAAAACACATCTAAATCATAGTTTGCAAATGCAGGAACTACCGGCAATGTACCCAATGATTTGCGCAGTAGTGCCAGTAACTCTTCTGCTTTATTAAAACTACCACTGTTAACGACTACCCAGCCATTTTCTTGGTCAATAAAGGCAAACTGTAAACTCGACTTTTTAAAGGCTTGCGGTAATAAGCTATGGAGGATATTTTCTTTGAGCTCGTCTTTTTCTTTTTTCTTAACAGGGCGATTTTCTTCGGCTTCGATAAGTTCTATTTTTTCAGCAACCATGTCGTTGATAACGGATGCAGGAAGTACTTTTTCTTCACGTTTAGCACAAACCAAAATACTCTTTTGTGAGAAATGAGAAAGGGTATCACCATGTTTACCAAAGGCTTTGGTCCAGCCAAATGTACTTAAATCTTGACTACCGCAAGGGCGAAATAAATCTTGCTCTAAGGCTTTCTCAAAGTCTTCTTGGGTGTACGACACGTCTTGCTTAAAGCGGTAACAAATAAGGTTACTAAACCACATAGGGAGATTGATCCATTCGGTAAATTTGCCCAATCATAACAATAAAAAGCTGATGCGCAAATGACTGATTGGCCAAACGTTTAGCAATTAAGCAAAGTGTTAGGCAAACAGTCTCGGCGCATTAGTTATTAAATATAGACAAAGGTTTTGGCATGTCTTTAGGGAAACTAATATGATAATGCAAGCCGTTCCCCGGTGAGCTTGTCGCATCGATTTCGCCGCTCAAGGTTTGCTTAACCAAATTGAAAGTAATGTGTGTGCCCAGACCACTGCCGCCTTGATCGCGTTTAGTCGTAAAAAATGGGTCAAATAGTTTTTCAAGTTGCTGTTCGGTAACGCCATTACCATTATCTTTAAAGTCGATAATTACTTGGTCATCTTCATCTTTAATAGCAATGTCTATAATGCCATTGCTGACACCATCAAAGCCGTGGATCAATGAATTCATAATCAAGTTGGTAAATATTTGACTGATAGCACCAGCAGGTAGATTTAAGGTTAAGTCTACCGGGCAATCTAAATTTATATGATGGCTGGTATTTTTTATCTTAGGGTGTAACGAACGAATAATTTCACCAAGGTATTCTTTTAGGTTGATTGTGCGCACGGCTTCACTGGCTTGATCAACCGCAATTTGCTTAAAGCTGGCAACCAGCTCTGAAGCACGGTCTAGGTTAGTGGTTAATAGGCTAGTACTTTGTTTGGCATCATTGATAAACTCTTCAAGTGCTTTAGGCGAGAGTGTTTTATCTTTGTAAGCATTTTCAATTTGTATTAGGCGCTCTTGCAAAAAGGATGAGGCTGTAACTCCAATACCGACCGGGGTATTTATATCGTGGGTAATACCGGCGACTAAACCACCTAAAGCAGCCATTTTTTCTGAGCTGACTAAACGCTCTTGCGCCATATTGAGTTCATCAACATAGCGTTGCATTTCAGTTTGTTTGGTGAGCAGCTCTTGTTCAGTATGGCGACGCAAATCAACTTCTTCGGTGAGCGTTAGTTTTTGTTTTTCCAACTCGTATTTTTGTTGCTGTAAATCCATCATAGCTTGACTTAAATTTGATGTTTTACGTGCCACTTCTTGTTCAAGTTGTAGATTTTGCTGATCGAGCTTTTCGTTACTTATTATTAATGCTTTTTGAGTTTGTTCAAGCTCTTTGCGGTATTGCACAACTTTATCGATCAACTTATTGAATGATTGCTCCATTACTTTTAATTCGTTGTGCTCAGTTGTTTCAATTTCGATATGTTGACCTTCGAGGTCATCTAATTGAAGATCTTCAATTTGCTCTGTTAGTTGTGCTAGAGGTTCTGTGAGTAGTTTTCTAAATGCCATTAAGAATAAGATGATTAAAAATGTAGTTTTGATCATCGCATTGCCAATTAAAAAATAAATTGAGATCATAATGCGACTAAATACCACTTCTCGGCTCGAAAATAGCGTGACATCACCAACTTGGGTGGCGCGGCCAGAAAATTCAAAGATCAATGGAAAGGTATAACCGAATAAGCCAGATGGAGTATCTTCGATAATGGCTTCTTCTTGTACTAATTGTTGGCTGTATAGCTCGCGAATATCGAGTGAGCGACCTAATTGTGAGATTATTTCGCCGCTATCGTCACGCACAATAATACCTTCAATCATTGGAATTGCTAATAAGCCTTCTGCTGTGGTGATGGTTTGTTTAGTGTTTAGCTCCCAAATAGCACGGGTTAAACTACGACTAAATGTTTTTTGTAAGGTCGTCAGTTCGTCACGTATATAATCTTTCGTGTTTACATATTCTGCAATAACTTGCCCGCACGTGACTACAAAAGTTAATAAAAAGTAGACGGATAACACGCTGGTAAGTAGCTTTTTTGATAGGCTTTTTTGTAGCATCGGTGGCCTATAGCTCCTTTATTTTTTTCACAAAGCTTAATTAATACCCTAGCAACGAGTACACTCAGTACTAAAGTTAGCTAATAAATGTTTAAAAATAAATAAAATAATCTTATTTAACAGTACAAACATTGTTAATTTTCTTTTTTCAGCAAAAACTTAAGCTTATCGCTGTTAAATTTTTGTGTTATAAAATCACAACAGTATTATAACATTATTATTTACTGAGTGATTTGTTGTCTACTCAGTAATCTATTATACGTATTTTAGTTGTCTATATTATGAATTTTTCCGTACTGGTGTGTGATGATTCAACAGTAGCACGCAAACAAGTTATACGCTGTTTAAATGAGTGTATCGCAGCAGATATTATGCAAGCAAAAAATGGCCGTGAAGCGTTGGAGTTAATGCATATACATAACTTCGATTTACTGTGTCTTGACTTAACTATGCCCGAAGTCGATGGAGTACAAGTTCTTGAGAGTATTAAAGCACAAAAGATTGAATGCTTTGTGCTGGTTATCTCGGCAGATATTCAACTTGAAATGAAACAACGTGTCGCTAAGTTGGGAGCTATAGCCTTCGTTGATAAGCCGATAGATAAAACAAGATTAAATGAAATACTGCATAAATTCGGCATTCATTAGATTTCTTTATAATCAAAAAGCATAATTTATCTTTTTATTTGGGGTTGACAGAATAGGCCTGTTTAAGGCAGTCTAAGGGCTATGAAAACAAATAATCACGCATTGACCATTATTATTACAACCACCATTCTTACTGGATAGTGGCATAGGTCGGTGCAACAAATTTAAAGGCCTGTGTTCACAACGAACACAGGCCTTTTTTCGTTTTATGGGATGAGGAAACATAAAAAATGCGAGTATTAAAATTTGGTGGGTCGTCACTTGCTGACTTTGCCTGCCTACAACAGGTAGCACAGTTAGTTAAAGCACAATTAAAAGACGAAATGTTATTGGTGCTATCCGCTCCAGGTGGCATGACCGATTCATTGGTTGCACTGGCAAGCGCTGCTGAACAAGGACTTGATTATGATACACAGTGGCACGCATTAATTGAGCGTTGCCAAAGCTTAAAAGCAGCCGTAGAAGCTGAATATGGTAGTGTTCAAAACTGGCCTGATTTAAACGAACTGCAAAATAAGCTAGCGGGTGTCAAACTCATCCAATGTTGTCCAGATCAAGTGCGTGCTTATGTTATTAGTTTTGGTGAGCGCATCAGTGTATCACTGATGCAGTGTTTATTAAGCTCACATAACGCCCACTACCTCGAAGCAACCGATTGCATTGTATCAACTAATGGTCATATTGATGCGGAAGCTGATCTAGTGGCGAGTAAAATTCGTTTTCAAACGGCTTTAAAAGCTAATCCTGCGACTATTTATATTATGCCTGGCTTTACAGCTAGCAACGAACAAGGCCAGCTAACTACACTGGGACGTAATGGCTCAGATTATTCAGCCGCAATTGCAGCAGCGTGTTTAGAAGCGCAAGTATGTCAAATTTGGACTGACGTTGATGGTGTGTACAGTGCTGATCCGCGTTATATCAAAAAAGCCTCTAAAGTTGATTTTTTATCATATAAAGAAGCGATGGAGCTTTCTTACTTTGGTGCCAAAGTTCTCCATCCTAAAACAATTCTACCGTGCGCTAAAGCTGGCGTGCCGTGTGAAATTAAAAATACCCATAATCCGGATGCACAAGGATCACTGATCAGTAATGATAATGTGTCATCGGAGCCGGTAAAAGCGTTATCTAGTTTACAAAATCTTGCGATGCTAACGGTTTCAGGCCCCGGCATGAAAGGTAAAGTAGGCATGGCATCAAAAGTTTTTAATGCCCTTGCTCACGATAATGTTTCGATTGTACTGATCACTCAATCGTCATGTGAATTTAGTATCAGCTTCTGTGTCCATGAATCAGATTTGCCATTGGCTCTTGAGGCATTGCAAACTGCGTTTGAGCTTGAATCACAGGCGGGACTAATTGAACCTGTACAAGTGCAGCGTAATTTAGCAATCGTTACTTTAGTGGGTGATAATATGCGCGCTCATAAAGGCTTAGCTGCTAAATTTTTCGCATCACTCGCCCAAGCACAAGTTAACATTGTCGCTATTGCCCAGGATTCAACTGAAAGTGCAATTTCAGCAGTGATTGACGGCGAGCTGTGTAATGATGCTGTAAAAGTGTGTCACGAAAATTTCTTCACTCATATCCCATCAATTGATGTATTTTTATTAGGCTGTGGTTTAGTTGGCCAAGAACTTATTAAGCAGTTAGAGCGTCAGCAAGCATGGCTTGAAAAACGTAATATCAAACTAAACTTATATGGTGTTGCTAATTCACGTCAATTACATCTTGATAGCGAAGGAATTGCTTTTGACGATTGGCAGCAAAAGTTGGCAGCATCAGAACAACCGTTTGACCTCAAACTGGTTGAACAATTTGTTAGGCAAAATCATTTAATCAATCCAGTACTAGTTGATTGTACGTCTTCAGATGTTTTAGCGGCTCAGTATGTAGACTTTTTGAATGCCGGTTTCCACGTTGTGGCTGCAAATAAAAAAGCCAATACAAGTTCATATGCTTATTACCAAGATTTAATTACAGCAACGCAAAAAAATAATCGTAAGTTTTTATACGAAACAAATGTCGGTGCAGGTCTTCCTGTAATCGATAACTTACAGTCACTGTTTGGTGCTGGCGATGAGTTACTTGAATTTAGCGGAATTTTATCCGGTTCATTGTCATATATGTTTGGCGCATTGCAAGATGGTTTATCACTGTCTGAGGCAACCATTAAAGCCAAAGAAAGTGGTTTTACTGAGCCAGATCCACGTGATGATTTATCGGGCACTGATGTCGCGCGTAAGTTATTAATTATTGCCCGCGAAGCAGGTATGAAATTAGAGTTGAGCGATATCGAAGTTGAATCAGTGCTTCCTCCGGGTTTTGCCCAAGGTGATAACGTTGACGAATTTATGGCTAAATTGCCAAGTTTAGATGCTGCGTTTAATGACCGTATTCAAAGTGCCGCAAGTGAAGGCAAAGTGTTGCGTTATGTCGGTACTATCAAACAAGGCCACTGCAAAGTAGGTATTGAAGCGGTAGATGAAAAGCATGCTCTGGCTGTTATTCGTGATGGCGAAAATGCCTTAGCAATTTTGAGTGCATACTATCAACCACGTCCATTTGTTATTCGTGGTTATGGTGCCGGCTCAGCAGTGACTGCGGCCGGGGTATTTGCTGACATTTTAAAAACGTTATCGCGCTAGGAGAGTATAATGATCGAAGTATATGCTCCAGCCTCAATCGGTAATTTTGCAGTTGGTTTTGATGCCTTAGGTGCTGCGCTTGCTCCTATTGATGGCACGTTATTAGGTGATGTTGTTGCGGTAAGTCCTAGCGAGCTTGACGAATTTATATGCTCTGGCGATTACGCAGATAAACTACCAAGCGATGCCAGTGAAAATTTAGCGTATCAGTGTTTAGTGCATTTTCGTGAACATGTAGCGCCAACCATGCCAAGCGTTAAACTGGAATTAAAAAAGAACTTACCAATTGGCTCGGGTCTTGGTTCAAGTGCTTGCTCTGTAGTAGCCACATTTGCGGCGCTGGATCAGTTTGCAGGTACTGCACTGAGCCAAGTGCAGTTAATTGAATTAATGGCTGATTTTGAAGCGATTGTCAGTGGCGGTCGTCATTACGACAATATCACTCCGTGTTACTTGGGTGGTTTGCAGCTTACTGGTGATTTAATTCCAAATAAATCAATTGCTTTACCGGTTGATGAGCGTTGGTATTACGTAGCGGCTTTTCCTGGTTTTTCACTTAATACCGCTAAAGCGCGTTCAGTGTTACCAAAACAGCTAAGTATGCATGCGAGCGTTGAATTTGCGCAGCGCTTATCAGCGTTTAGTACTTTATTGTTAACTAGCCGATTTGATGAAGCACTCTCAATCATGAGTGATGAAATAGCGGAGCCGCATCGTGCGCCACTGATCAACGGTTTTAGTGAAGCTAAAGCGGCGCTGCCAGAGTTTGGTGCTGAGATTGTCAGTATCTCAGGTGCTGGTCCTACATTATTTACCGTGTGCAAAACGCTTGAAGCTGCACAGCAATGCGCACAGTGGCTTGAACAAAACTATATTAATGAGCAAGGCTTCTGCCACATTTGTAAACTCGATAACGCCGGCACGCGTCAGCTATAAGAATTTAAGGAACTAATAATGCAATTACATAATTTAAAAGATGATTCTCAAAAAGTGTCGTTTGTTGAAGCGGTTAAAACAGGTTTAGGACGTAATCAAGGAGTATTTTTCCCTGAATCGCTCGCGCCTTTAGCTGATGTTGATAGTTTACTCGATATGGACTTTGTTACTCGTAGCAGTAAGATTTTATCGCATTTGATTGGTGATGAATTACCTGCTGATACGGTTGCACAAATGGTGCAAAATGCCTTTAACTTTCCTGTTAAATTAGTTGAAGTTGAAGACAATATTTATTGTTTAGAGTTGTTCCATGGGCCAACGCTTGCATTCAAAGACTTTGGCGGTCGCTTTATGGCTGAGTGCTTGGCACAATTTAGCCAAGGTGAAAAAACCACAATACTCACAGCAACCTCAGGGGACACTGGGGCAGCTGTTGCGCATGCGTTCTATAACAAGCCAAATATTGATGTGGTTATCCTGTTTCCAAAAGGTAAAATCTCATTAGCACAGCAAAAATTGTTTACTACTTTGGGTAATAATATCCATTGCTACGCTGTAGATGGTAGCTTTGATGATTGCCAAGCGATGGTTAAAAATGCCTTTTTAGATGATGAAGTTAAATCTCGCTTAGGTTTAAATTCAGCTAATTCTATCAATATAAGTCGCCTTGTTGCACAAGTATGTTATTACTTTGAAGCAATAGCGCAATTACCAAAAGAGCAGCGCGCCAAAGCACATATCTCAATACCTAGTGGTAACTTTGGTAATGTATGTGCGGCGATGATCGGTGCGGTGATTGGTTTACCGGTCGCTAAACTTAGCGCTACAACCAATCAAAATGACACTGTACCGCGCTTTATCCTTGATAAAAACTGGGCGCCTAATGCCACAATCGAGTCATTGTCTAATGCCATGGATGTGAGTAAACCTAATAATTGGCCACGTGTACAAACCATGCTTGATAACAAATGGTTTAGTTATGATGATTTTTATTCAACTAGTGTTGATGAAAATGATACCCAAGCAGTGATGAAAAAAATTCATCAAACAGGCTATGTTGCAGAACCACATACAGCGATTGCTTATCAGGGCCTAAAAGCTAACTTAGCAACTGATTCTGCTGGTATTTTTCTGGCAACAGCGCATCCGGCTAAGTTTAAAGAAAGTGTTGAAGAGATTTTAAATATTGAACTTGAAATGCCAAAACCACTAGCTGATGCATTAGCTAAACCATGCTTAGCCGAGGATATCGCAGATGATTACGATATCCTGCGTGAAATATTATTAGCTAAACTAGGTTAGTTTTTACCCGCTAAGTAAAACTAAAAATAAACGGCATATGTGAAAGCAATGTCGTTTTTTATTGCTTTAAATTGTACTTAATAGCAGTAATGGAAAATTAAACTATTGAACGTGAACGGCGGTTTAGCACTCGTAAACAAAAAATTAAAATGGCTATAAGGCAGATCATAATCCCTGCAAGTATAACTAATTCATTCGCTACCCAATGGATTAGGAGTAATCCGCACATAAATAAAATAAATGGTTTAAATTCATAATAATAAAAGTGTTTGTTAACTTTAATGCGATTTACTTTATGATCTTTACGCCGTGAATTTGAGCGTAATCGCCAAATATTGGCACCATTGAAGAATAAAAAAATACCAATGGCTGTTGGTAAAACAGTGCTGAAAAGTAAAATGCAAAGTCCGCCAACAATGACATAACAATAAGGAATTGATTCGTAGATAGGTTTAGCTAGCATAGTAAATTAGTTCATCATCCATGATTACATTGGTATCATAATAGTGTAAACAATCGCGAATGCAACAGATTAAGGTATAAATAATGTAAATGTTATTTGCTTTTATTCATTAAAATTTCTGATGCTTTAATAAAAAAATATCATTACAAAAACACTGTGAATTAAATTCAATCCCTGTTTAAATATGTTCATCTTTACACCATAGGCAAATTGACGTTTTCAGCGTATAATTCAGCCTTCAAAATACCATACACGTTGCCCTAGGAGCCCCCATGTTAGAACGTAGCATGAATATTTCGGATTTCGATCCAGAGTTATTTGAAGCAATCACTAAAGAGACTGCTCGCCAAGAAGAACACATCGAGCTTATCGCATCTGAGAACTACTGTAGCCCACGCGTACTAGAAGCGCAGGGTTCACAGCTAACAAACAAATATGCTGAAGGTTATCCGGGCAAGCGTTACTACGGTGGTTGTGAGCATGTTGACGTGGTTGAACAACTAGCGATTGACCGTGCAAACGAATTGTTTGGTTCAGATTATGCTAACGTTCAGCCTCACGCAGGTTCACAAGCAAATGCTGCTGTGTTCTTAGCTTTATTAGATGCTGGCGATACAGTGTTAGGTATGAGCTTAGCTCATGGTGGTCACTTAACGCATGGTTCACATGTAAGCTTCTCTGGTAAGCTTTATAACGCAATCCAATACGGACTTGACGAAGCGACTGGCGAGATTGATTACGCACAAGTTGAAGCACTTGCACTTGAGCACAAACCAAAAATGATCATCGGTGGTTTCTCAGCATACTCAGGTATTGTTGATTGGGCTAAATTCCGTGAAATCGCTGACAAAGTAGGCGCTTACTTGTTTGTTGATATGGCTCACGTTGCAGGTCTTATTGCTGCTGGTGTTTACCCAAGCCCAGTACCACATGCACACGTTGTTACTACAACTACGCATAAGACATTAGCTGGCCCTCGTGGTGGTTTGATTATTTCTGCTTGTGGCGACGAAGCTATTTATAAAAAGCTTAACAGTGCAGTATTCCCTGGTGGTCAAGGTGGTCCTTTATGTCACATTATCGCTGCCAAAGCAGTGGCATTTAAAGAAGCATTACAACCAGAGTTTAAAGTATACCAAACTCAAGTTGTGAAAAATGCTAAAGCTATGGTTGCAGTAATGCAAGAGCGCGGTTATAAGATCGTATCTGATAAAACAGAAAACCACTTGTTCTTACTTGATCTAATTGATAAAGACATCACTGGTAAAGACGCAGATGCGGCTTTAGGTAATGCTAATATCACCGTAAATAAAAACTCAGTACCAAATGACCCACGTTCACCGTTTGTAACGTCTGGTTTACGTATTGGTTCACCGGCAATCACACGCCGTGGTTTTAAAGAAGCAGAGTCTAAAGAGCTTGCTGGCTGGATCTGTGACGTACTAGACAACATCAACGATGAGTCAGTACAAGCACAAGTAAAAGAGAAAGTTAAAGCAATCTGTAAAAAATTACCTGTTTACGCTTAATTGAGTTACAAACAGTAATTTAGATCACAATAGCTTAGTTTTTTGCTATTATAAAGGCCGCCTAAAAGCGGCCTTTTTTGTTTTTAACGGAAGCTGATACCTATGCATTGTCCATTTTGCACCGCAAAAGATACCAAAGTGATTGACTCGCGTTTAGTGGGAGGTGGCCACCAAGTAAGGCGACGCCGTGAATGCAATGAATGTCATGAACGCTTTACTACCTTTGAAGGCGCAGAACTTGTAATGCCTCGGGTGATCAAACAAGACGGTAGCCGTGAACCTTTCAATGAAGATAAACTCCTTAATGGTCTACACCGTGCATTAGAAAAACGCCCCGTCAGTACCGAGCAAGTTGATGAAGTGGTCAATATTATTAAATCGCAATTACGTGCCACCGGCGAGCGTGAGATTTCCAGTCACCTGATTGGCGAATGCATTATGGAAGCGCTGAAAAAACTCGATAAAGTCGCTTACGTCAGATTTGCATCGGTATACCGTTCATTCGAAGATATTCGTGAATTTGGTGAAGAAATTGCCCGTTTGGGAGAGTGATATGAACCAATATCAGTTTAGCGAACAAGATTTCTCTTATATGACCCGAGCGATTGAGCTTGCCAAACAAGGATGCTTTACTACCACCCCAAACCCAAACGTTGGCTGTGTATTAGTAAAAAATGACGTTATTGTTGGTGAAGGTTTTCATCAAGTTGCCGGCCAAGGCCATGCTGAAGTGAATGCATTAGCAATGGCGGGTAGCCAAGCCTTTGGTGCAACTGCTTATGTCACGCTTGAACCTTGTAGCCATTTTGGTCGCACACCGCCGTGTGCCGAAGGTTTAAAAGCTGCTGGCGTGGTAAAAGTAATTGCTGCTATGGTTGATCCAAACCCGCAGGTGGCCGGTAAAGGTTTAGCTATTTTAGCGGACGCGGGCATTGAGGTTGCGTCAGGTTTGTTAGAACAACAAGCAAGGCTGTTAAACCGTGGCTTTTTAAAGCGCATGGAGCAAGGTATGCCATTTATTACCTGCAAAATGGCCGCAAGCCTTGATGGTAAAACGGCACTTAAAAACGGTCAAAGTAAGTGGATAACTGGCCCTAAGGCTCGCCAAGATGTGCAACTACAGCGCGCACAAAGCTGCGCTATTTTAACCGGCGTGGACACAGTATTAGTTGATAATGCAAAACTCAATGTTCGTGTTGATGAGCTGCCAGAGCCGTTACCAACGCAATTACCTGTACGCCAACCTGTACGTATTATTATTGATTCACAAAATCGTTTAACACCTGAGCTAGCATTATTTAGCATTGCCAGTGAAGTAATTATTATTACCACTGAACTTGATAAATCACAGCAATGGCCTCATTACGTAAGCCATATTGTAGTACCAGAAAAAAATAATAAAGTTGATTTAGTGGCTGCCATGAAACTTCTAGCGCAGCAACAGTTTAATCATATTTGGTTAGAGGCAGGGGCAACCTTAGCGGGCCAAATGACTGAATGTAATTTAATTGATGAATATATTGTTTATCTGGCGCCGAAGTTGTTAGGGAATGACGGCAAAAGCTTACTAAACTTTACAGAGCTGACAAGTATGCAAGACGTTGTTAATTTATCAATTAATGAGTGTGTGTGTATCGGTGACGATATTCGTATCACGGCGACACCACGCAAAGCCTCATCTAAACCAAATAATTAAAGAGTAACCACTATGTTTACTGGGATCATCGAAGCGACGGGCACTATTAGCGAGTTACAACAAAAGCAAGGCGATTTAGCTATCCGCATTAAAAGTAATAACCTTGATATGGCCGATGTAAATTTAGGCGATAGCATTGCAACTAATGGGGTTTGCTTAACGGTTGTGGCCAAGCACAGTGATGGATTTAGCGCTGACTTATCAAATGAGACGATCAGTTTAACGGGATTTGCTCACTATAAACAAGGGCAAACTGTAAACCTTGAGAAAGCCATGCAGCCAGTATCTCGTTTAGGTGGTCACTTAGTTTCAGGGCATGTTGATGGCATCGCGACTATTACCGCAATTACGCCTAATGCGCGTGCCGTTGAGTACTGGTTAAGCACCGATGTAGAACTAATGAAATATATTCCTTATAAAGGCTCGGTATGCATTGATGGTATTAGCCTAACAGTAAATGCAGTAGCAGATAATAAATTTAAACTGACAATTGTGCCGCACACTAGTGAGCAAACAACTATTGCTGATTTTAAAGTAGGCACGCAAGTGAACTTAGAAGTAGATCAAATCGCGCGTTATTTAGAGCGTTTGATCAAAGGGGCAGAGCAGCCAGCTAGTTCAGATATTTCGATGAGTTTACTCGCCCAAGCCGGTTTTATTAAATAAACGCACTCCACAACTTACACGAGCAGATTATGAATTTACACAGCGCACAAGAAATTATTGATGACATTAAAGCCGGTAAAATGGTTATTTTAATGGATGATGAAGACAGAGAAAATGAAGGCGATTTAATTATCGCAGCCGAGCACATTAGTGCTGAAGCGATCAATTTTATGGCCACTCATGGTCGCGGCTTAATTTGCCTAACAATGACTCAAGAGCGCTGTGAGCAACTTGATTTACCATTAATGGTAAAAAACAATGGTGCGGCATTTTCGACTAACTTTACGATGTCGATTGAAGCATCGAAAGGTGTGACTACGGGAATTTCTGCTGCAGATCGCGCTCGTACTGTGCAAGCTGCGATTGCCAAAGGTGCTGTACCAAGTGATATCGTTCAACCTGGGCATATCTTTCCTATTATGGCACAACCAGGTGGCGTATTAACGCGTGCCGGTCACACTGAAGCCGGTTGTGATTTAGCCCGCTTAGCCGGTTTAGAGCCTTCATCAGTAATTGTGGAAATTCTTAATGCTGATGGCACCATGGCGCGTCGTCCTGATTTAGAAGTATTTGCTGAGCAACATAATATCAAAATTGGCACTATTGCTGATTTAATTGAATACCGTAACATGAATGAAACCACTATTGAGCAAGTGGCAAAATGTAAGTTGCCAACCGTACATGGTGAGTTTGACTTAGTTACTTATAAAGATACCATTGACGGCCAGTTACATTATGCGCTGTTAAATGGTGAGGTTAAAACGAATGAACCAACCTTAGTACGGGTTCATTTAAAAAGTACCTTCAATGATATTTTGTTATCTGATCGCAGTGCCGATAGAAGCTGGGGCTTGTCAGATGCGATGGCTTATATTGCAAAGCATCAAGGTGTGTTAGTTATTCTAGGTAAGCAAGAATGCACCGAAGAACTAGAAGCGACAGTCAAAGCGTTTGCTGCAGAAGATGCTGGTGAGACGGTCGCGCATCGTAAATTCCAAGGTACTTCACGCACCGTAGGCGTAGGGTCACAAATTTTAGCTGACTTGGGCATTGAAAAAATGCGTTTGATGAGCTTGCCTAAAAAGTACCATGCGTTATCGGGCTTTCACTTAGAAGTGGTTGACTACGTAGAGCCACAATAAGCACAACGCTTAAACTAGGCTATTATTTTATTTATATGGTATGATACGCAGCAATTTTTGCGCAATCGCAACCGCTTGAACTTATTTTTTAGGGTTATCGAATGAAAATTATTGAAGGTAATAAATACGCTCCTGGCAAGAAATTCGCTATCGTTATTTCTCGTTTTAATGACTTTATTGGTAGCAGCCTATTAGCTGGTGCTGTTGATGAATTAAAACGTACTGGTGGTGTATCTGATGATGATATTACCGTAGTTTATGTACCAGGTGCGGTAGAATTACCTTTAGCGGCGAAACGCGTTGCAGCAAAAAAAGAGTATGATGCAATCATCGCTTTAGGCGTTGTGATCAGAGGTGGTACACCACATTTTGATCTTGTCGCTGGCGAATCAAATAAAGGCTTAGCGCAAGTGTCGCTTGAGTATGATATCCCGATTGCATTTGGCGTATTAACCACTGAAAGCATTGAGCAAGCGATTGAACGCGCTGGCACTAAAATGGGCAACAAAGGCGGCGAAGCTGCTTTAGGCGCACTTGAAATGGTTAATGTGTTAGATAAAATTTAAGTTTAAGGAATTTTTGTGAAACCAGCAGCAAGACGTAAAGCACGTATCTTAGCACTTCAAGCCGTTTATTCTTGGCAATTAAGTGGCAATGCCATTGCCGATATCGAACAACAAATGTTGATCGAAAACGATGTGACTAAAATTGATGTTGAATACTTTAAAGATCTTTCGCGTGGTGTTGCTATAAATCATAAGCAACTAGACGAAGCAGTATCGCCACATTTAACTCGTCCATTTAACGAGTTAGACCAAGTTGAACGCGCTATTTTACGTTTAAGCAGCTATGAGCTGAAATTCCGTGAAGATGTACCTTATAAAGTTGCTATCAACGAAGGTATTGAGCTTGCTAAGATATTTGGCGCTGAAGACAGCCATAAATTTGTTAATGGTGTACTTGATAAAGCGGTAAAGCATTTACGTAAGTAATGCGACCGTAAAAGGAGAGCCGGCATAGGCCGGCTTTTTTGTGTATGAAGGAATTTGAATTAATAAATCGCTACTTTAAAGGTCGTGGCATAACTCGTCGCGATGTTAATTTAGGGATTGGTGACGATTGTGCATTGGTTACTGTTCCTGAAAATTGTCAGTTAGCGATTACCACCGATACACTGGTAGCAGGCGTACACTTTTTTGATGACATCGATCCGCGTGCATTAGGCCATCGTGCCCTGGCCGTAAACTTAAGTGATTTAGCTGCTATGGGGGCTGAGCCTACGTGGGTTTCGGTTGCTTTAACGTTGCCAAATATTGATGTTGAGTGGCTGGAAGAATTCACCGAAGGCATGCATGAAATCGCAGAGTATTTTAATGTGCAAATCATTGGTGGCGATACCACGCAAGGGCCGTTAACAATTACTATTTGTGCTAAAGGTACAGTGCCTGCAGGTAAAGCACTGCGCCGAAGCGGTGCTAAAGTAGGTGACTGGGTTTATGTTACAGGGCCGCTAGGTGATGCCGGGCTTGCGATTGAAGCTCGTAAGCAAGAGATTAAGATTGCTCCAGAGCACTTAAGGTACGTTAATCAACGATTTGATTACCCAACTCCGCGTGTTGCTGCGGGGCAAGTATTACGCGGTTTAGCATCATCAGCGATTGATATCTCAGATGGTCTATTGGCAGATCTTGGGCATATTTTAGCTCTGTCGCAAGTTAGCGCTTGTATTGATGTGAATAAAATACCAACCTCGGATGCATTGCGTGCTACTTTAGAACGAGATCAACAACTGCCGTTTATCCTCAATTATGGCGATGACTATGAGTTGTTATTTACGGTACCTGATAGCAATAAAAGTATGCTGGAAATGAAATTGCGCCAGTATGGTGTAGATGCAGCCTGCATTGGACAAATAAAAAGTGGTGAAGGCGAGGTTGAGCTGATGCTCGATGGCGAAAAATTAGCATATGATGATGCTGGTTTTGAACACTTCACCAAGGAGTCGGTTTGAATAAACCTGCATTATTTAATTTAAAGCGCCCTCATCAATTTTTTGGTTTGGGCTTTGGTTTAGGGTTAGCGCCTAAAGCGCCGGGTACGTTTGGTACCTTTGCTGCGCTACCGTTTATTTTTACTACTATGTATTTCCCGCTGTGGTTACAAATTGTATTTGCGGTAGTTATTAGTATTTTTGGTATATGGGCATGTGGCAAAACCGCTGATGATCTGGGAGTACATGATCATCCCGCGATTGTATGGGATGAAGTTGCCGGATTTTACATTACCATGATCGGAGCTGCATTAAGTTGGCAGTCTTTGTTAGTGGGTTTTTTGTTATTTCGTTTTTTTGATATCGCTAAACCAGGTCCTATTCGCTTTCTTGATAAGCGGGTTCATGGTGGTGTAGGTATTATGGCGGATGATGTTTTAGCTGGTATATTTTCTTTAATTTGTGTTCAGGCATTGTTTAAAATGGGTTATTTGCCCTTTTAACCTTAGTTTTGCAACGAGGTATTGACGTTATGATGCGATTTTTATTGGTTATTATTGTGCTGTTCTGCAGTATGCCAAGTAAGGCGTCAATTACCGACTATGTTGTAAAACAATGGAATATGCAAAATGGCTTACCATCGCAGTCACTTAAAAGTGTCGTGCAAGATAAGCAAGGCTATATGTGGCTGGGAACTCAGTTTGGCCTCAGTCGCTTTGATGGCAATACATTCACTAATTACAACACCTTAAATAGTAATTTCTTACCCAGTAACGGCATTAATAAATTACTAGTCGATAGCGAAGGCTATTTATGGATTGGTACTAAAGATGGTATTGTGGTCATCGATCCCACCACTATGGCAGCGCAAGAGTTTAGTGTAAAAGGCCCTGTACGCGATGTTATCGAAGATGCGAAAGGCAGTATTTGGATAGCAGCGAATGGCCTGTACTTTGTATCTCGCAATCAGATCAATGTCAGCGCAGTGCATGACTTACTAGTCCCTGTAATGAGTGCCAGTTCAGTAAAGCAGATTGTTGGTACTGTCAGTCAGCTGGCATTATCGCCAGAAGGGATCTGGCTGGTGAATGAACGATACTTGCTACGGTTAACTAATTCCTCCTCTGATTTTGCAAAATTACGCTTAGAACTAACTGCTAAGGTATCTATACCTGAGCGTTTAGCACAAACGATTATTCATGATTTAGCATGGCTGGAAGGCAACTTATATTTAGCGTCAGAGCTCGGTGCTTACTTTTTAGATTTAGATGACGAGTTAAGGCCCTTTCCACTGCCCAATGCGAATAACTCAGCGGTTTATAAATTTATGAGTGACTCAAATGGAGCACTGTGGATTTCGACCTATGGGCGCTTACTGTTTCGAGACAACTCCGGCGATTGGCAATGGGTTGAACCGAGCCAACTTGACCAAAGTATTTGGTTTGCTGATTTATATCGCGATAATGATAATAATATTTGGCTTGCGAGTTTTAGTGAAGGATTATGGCTTGCGCACGAAGGCCGAATAGAACGTCACTCAGCTATATCACAAATGACCGAAGCGGTTATGGCCATTAGCCAAGCGCCCGATGGGAGATTGTGGGTCGCTAACCGCAGTGGTGTAGGCTACTTTGATTTAGATAAAAACTTTATCAATCAAATCCCAAGTAATCAATACGGACGTGCAGCCGTGCATGATTTACAGTTTGATGGCTCACGTTTATATATCGCCACTGGACGTGGTGTGTATATTTATGAAAACAACACCTTGTTCACTGTCCCTGGACGCGCTTTAAAAGATAACCCGGTGTTTGCGATTAGTCGCTCCAGCAAAGGAGGCTTTTGGCTTGGTACTGGCCGGGGTATGTATCGGCTTAGTTACGGTGGTTTAACCCCATTTGCTTATAACGCATTTTTAGGCAGTAAGTTTATTACTTATGTCGTTGATGAAGCTAATTTTGGTTTAATTGGCACTAGCAAAGGCGCTTACTACTTTACTGATCGTGGTATTGAAAAAATTGGCGATCAAACGAGTCTTGAAAGTGCTTATGTTACAAGCATCTTAAACATTGATGGAGTTGGTATATTAATCGGCTCATTAAATGATGGTTTATTTTATCGAAGCACACAAGGGCATTGGCGTCAGTTAGATGCTACCAATGGCTTACCTTACGGTTCTATTTTTAGTTTACGTTATGATGAAAAGCTCAAGCGCATATGGGTTAGTACCATGAAAGGTGTCTACCGAATGCCGGTTGAACAGTTTAGTACCGATATTGAAAGCTTAAAAGTAGAGCAGGTTATTTCGTCATACGATCGTCAACTTGACGGTAAGGCCAGCCAGTGTTGTACCGGCCTTGGCCATGACGCTGTGGCGGAGTTAGGTAATTCAATGTGGTATCCGAGCCTACAGGGGGTCGTGGAGATCCCTAAGGATATTGAGCTGTTTGGCGTTAAACCATTACAGCCAAAGGTTGAGAGTTTAAATACTGGGATACGTAAACTTGCAACAGCTGCATTAGGGCGTAATCCTGAATTAGAAATCGATGAACGTGATATCACCCTTAAATATACAGCGATAGACTATTATGCACCGACCAGTATTGAGTTTCGCTATCGTTTAACTGGTTTAGACAGCGATTGGCGTTATGCTAATACCCGTCGTGAAGCTATTTATACCAATTTACCGCCTGGTGCATTTTTGTTTCAACTTGAGGCTAAACGACAAGGTGAAGGCTGGCAGAAGGCGCAACGTACGGAATATTCATTTGTGGTACCAAGACGGTTTGATGAAACAATTTATTTTCGGTTGTTGATCACTGGTAGTTTTATTTTATTATTTTATTTAGTGTTTTGGGTATTTAGAAAGCAAGAGCGCCGTAAGCAAACCGCGCTTGAAAGTCTGATCACGGAGCGCACCGGGGAGCTGCGACAAGCTAATGATAAGCTAAATCAAGTTAACTCACAGCTAAAGCTTATGAGTCACTCAGATGAGCTTACTGGGCTGAGAAGTCGTCGCTTCTTATTTGATCAACTACCAAAAGATATAGAGCACTTTCAGCGTAACTCACAATCATTACAAGCGCAGGGAAAATCCTTGGTGTTGCTAATCATTAATTTTGATAATTTTAGCCGCATTAATGACGCTTATGGACCGATTGGTGGTGATAGTTGTTTGCAGCAAATGGCTGCATTGCTTAACTCTCGTACCCAAGGATCTGATTATGTTGCCCGTTGGAGTGGTGATGAATTCTTGTTACTGCTACGTGACTTTAAACGCACTGCAATCGATAGTTATGTTGCGCAGCTATGTAAAGTAATCGCTGATCACACATTTAAGTTGCCCAGTGGTGACAGTATAAACTTGACCGCATCGATTGGCTTTTCATTTTACCCATTACCATTATTAGGTGGTCAGGTTATTGGTTGGGAAACCTCTGTCAACTTAGCGGATATCGCGCTACATCAAGTTAAAAAGCGCGGTGGCGATGGTGTTGCAAACATCACCTTTGATGAACAATTAGATGCCTTTGAGTTTGAGCAAACCAACAATGTTGAGCAACAACTGAGTGTATTACAAGCTAATGGTTTAGCAGATATCAAAGTGTGGATGCGCTAATTGGCTAATTATGCGTTTGCTTATTCTAAGACTGCTGTTAGTTAAAGATAAGAAATGCCTTAACTCGAAAAGTTAAGGCATTGGGAGGCCAACTAAAGGCAGTTAATTTAACTGTCCTTGATGGTTAGCGATTTAGCCAGCTTGGTAAAATAGCAACAGACTCAGGAGCTGTGAATGAGTAGCTTACGCTGGCTGCAATATCACCGCTGGGGCTATTGAGAATATTATCAAACCGCATGACTAAGCCATTTGATTTTTCGGCTACGTATAAATGATTGCCGGTAAACATAATATCGACAGGATTACCGAGCATGGTTGCAGGTCCGGCGATATTGACACTGACATTGTTCAAACCTGATCCGGTTCCTGCATTATTTAATACAAATAATTTACCATCAGTGGCGTCAGCGGCACTGCCTACATCTGAGACAATTAATGAGTCACTTAGTGGATCGTAATCAATGCCATGTATATTGGTAGGGGCTGGGAATGCGACTCCTGCTGTTGCGGGTGTAATTAAGCGATCTTCCCCGGTTACAGTGCTCATACCCGCCATTAGCTTGCTTTTAACTTCATCAAAAACAGCAATAGTCCCATTGGTTAATGCCACAAATGCTCTATCAGTAGTGACATCATAGTCAACATCCCATGGACGTGCACCACCGCTTGCTGTGAGCGTCAAAAGGGGCGTTACATCACCCGTAGTACATGTTGAGAATATTAATATTCCCGGTGTTGTGGCATTGTTTTCAGCGACAAAAATCATCCCACTGTCTGATGCTACATCAATACCTTTTGGCGAGATTAGGCCGGTATTACTGCCGCTGATGATAGAATCTTGGCTTAGTGTAAATACCTCGCCATCACGGTGCATCGCGACTTTATTGGAAATAACAATTCCACCTACAGAGGTTGTGCTGTTATCAAAGCTCGCATAGCTGTTACCGGCTTTATCAAAGGCAACACTTTCGATTGTTTGACTTGCATTATAACTGCCAATTTCACTTGTTAACTGTGCATTTAGACGTGAAATTTGTCCTGTTGTAGGGCCTGCCGCGCTTGGATTACTACTTACAGCAATACCCATCAATGGCATATTAGTCATATAACTGTCAGATACATCAGGCATATCATTATGCATCACTGTTGCGGTTATTGACTCTGGCTTAATCGTTGCGGTGACGCTATCTGGACTAATGTCACCACTGACGCCATTAAAGATATTGCTAAATACCAGAATTGCATCATTAGATTTTTCTGCAACGCGTAAGTCGCTACCAGTCAGGCTGATATCCACAGGGTTACCAAGCATAGTAGCAGGGCCAGCGATACTGCGAGCAACCGTGGTATTGCCAGTAGCAAGGGATGCGTTGTTGATCACAAATAATGCGCCGTCGGTTGCATCACTGGCACTGCCGACGTCAGAAAGTACTAATTTATTTGTATCAGCATCATAAACGATACCATGAATATTAACGGAAACTTTGTTACCGCTTGCATCACTGGGTGTGATTGTACGAGTTGCCATAGCGGTAAAGCCACCATCTACATAATTATCGTATACTGCAACATCACCATTAGTGAGTGCCACATATAAGCGATCGTTTATATCATCGTATGTTACATCCCACGGTTTTGCGTCTGTAACTGTACTAGCTAAAGGCGCTGCATTTCCTGCGGCGGTAGCACCAAAGACAGTGATCTGCATGGCATTAAAGTCAGCGGCAAAAATGAGTCCGCGCTTATTTGATATATGAATACCTTTGGGATTGACTAACGTAGTGTTGCTGCCGGTAATGGTACGATCACGATTACTGTCAAACATACCCCCATCGGCACGGCTTAATACTTGGCAAACGGTGCTAAGAGCGCCATTACCAGAATCGCTGGCTTGAATTAAATTACCTAAGCTATCAAATGCAACACCTTCATTTGCACCACTATTAAATGTTTTTAACTTTGCAGCATTTTGATTAATCAAATCAACGGTGCCTGCATTATCAGCACCATTATTAGCCAAAATAAAAGTTGCTGCTGCAAATCCTGGAGTACCATCTGATCCATTCGTGCCATCGCTACCATTTGTCCCATCAGCACCATTACTACCATCGACGCCGTCCATGCCCATTTCACCTTGCGGGCCTACAGCGCCATCTTTTCCATCATCGCCACTACAGCCGGTTAAGCCAATCAAAATTGCTAGAGTAAGCGCAGACAAACAAAGTTTACTGGTCATTAATTGTGCGTGAATAGATTTGGTGCTTTCGCCTGATTTTAACGTTTTCATAACTTGTACCTTCTTAAATATTCCATCAAATGTGAACATACAAAGAGCTTGGCTTAAAACAGCTTATACCAATCGTGTTAAGTTGTTAGTCATTTATAGCGACGGATAAATAGAGTGATAACAAGGCATAAATTTTTATATGTAGTTGTTCTACATGAAAAATTCATAACGCCGTTAGCGCTTTATTTAGCACGCTAGAAAGGCTAAATATTTAAGTCGATTGGTATTATATAAAAGCGTGAACACTTTGCTCACGAGCTAACCTCAGTGAATAAACGTGGCAGGGAAATAATTGGATGCAAGAAAGTTGAAAAAAAGTGAGATTTTTTTAAATGTTTGAAAATAAATAACAAAGGAGCCTACGCTCCTTTGTTATTTTATTAACTTAAACTTTGGTTACTTAGTAATAAAGTTTTTTATGCTATCGAGTATACCTTGTGAGCCTAAGCCCATTTCATCATGCATTTGTTCTTGCGTGCCATGCTTGATGAACTCATCAGGAATACCTAAATTAAGGATGCTTACTGTTGCTTTTATAGCTGCTAAATATTCATTAACAGCAGAGCCTGCACCACCAACAATCGCGTTATCTTCAAGGGTTACAATGACGTCATGATCGGCTAATAAAGTGTCGATTAGTGCGCTATCAAGAGGTTTAACAAAACGCATATCAACGAGGCTAGCATTTAATTCATTGACTGCCAGTTGAGCGTTTTCAAGTAAAGTACCAAAGGATAAAACTGCGATTTTAGCGCCTTGTTTAATCACACGACCTTTACCAATTTCAAGCTCAGTCATTTGCTCGCAGATTTCAGTTGTGCCAGCACTACCACGAGGATAACGAACTGCAACAGGGCTGTTACAACGATAACCAGTGTACAGCATTTGACGACATTCATTAGTATCACTCGGTGCCATGATAATCATATTGGGGATACAACGGATAAAGCTTAAATCGTATGCGCCTTGATGAGTTTCGCCATCAGCACCAACAATACCAGCACGGTCAATTGCAAATAACACGGGTAAGTTTTGCAGAGCAACATCGTGAATAAGCTGATCGTAGGCACGTTGTAAAAAGCTTGAATAAATAGCGACAACTGGTTTTAAGCCTTCGCAGGCAAAACCTGCGGCTAAAGTAACCGCGTGTTGCTCGGCAATGGCAACATCAAAATATTGCTCAGGGTATTCTTTTGAAAAACGCACCATGCCTGAGCCTTCACGCATAGCCGGGGTGATTGCCATAAGCTTTTCATCTTGACTTGCCATGTCACACAACCAATCGCCAAATACTTTAGAAAAAGTCGCAGCGCCTGGTTTTGATTTTGGTAGGCTGGAAATCGCAGGGTCGAACTTAGGTACGCCGTGATAGCCTATTGGATCTGCTTCTGCTGGTTTATAGCCTTTACCTTTCTGGGTTTTGATATGCAGTAACTGCGGCCCTTTTAGGTTACGCATATTGCGCAGTGTATCAACCAACATGTTTACATCATGACCATCAATTGGGCCAATGTAATTTAAGCCTAACTCTTCAAAAAAGGTGCCTGGGATAACCATGCCTTTTAAGTGCTCTTCCATGCGGCTGGCTAATTCTTTTACTGGTGGCACGCCAGATAGCAGCTTTTTACTACCTTCACGAATGTTAGTGTAAAAACTGCCTGATAAGATACGAGCGAAATGATTAGTTAGTGCACCGACATTTTCAGAAATCGACATTTCGTTATCGTTTAATATGATCAGCATGTCAGATTTAACATCACCTAAGTGATTCATTGCTTCAAACGCCATGCCCGCGGTAATCGCACCATCACCAATAACCGCTACTGTTTTTCGTCCTTTGCCTTCTTTTTGCGCCGCAATTGACATGCCTAAAGCAGCAGAAATCGAGGTGCTTGAATGGCCAACACTAAAAGTGTCGTAGTGGCTTTCTTCACGAAATGGAAACGGATGTAAACCGTCTTTTTGGCGGATCGTGTGCATTTGATCACGGCGCCCTGTGAGAATTTTATGTGGGTATGCTTGATGGCCTACATCCCATACTAAGCGATCTTCAGGGGTGTTATATACATAATGAAGCGCTACAGTAAGCTCAACTGTGCCTAAACCTGATGCTAAGTGACCACTACTTTGCGAGACTGAGTTTAGTAAGTAATCACGTAACTCATTACTAAAAGCAGGTAATTTGTCTTGCGCTAAATCACGCAACTGGGCTGGTTCGTCAACCAAACCTAATAATGGATACTTGCTACTATCAAGTGTCATGATTTTTAATACATCCTTCGCTAACCAGAGGTCATTATAGCGTAATATTACTCTGATTCTTTAGTTATTTTGTACATCATTACTTGCTCAAGCTAGAGCCTAGAATTAATAATCGCGTTCAACAATATATTTTGCCAAGTTTTCTAGCTCAGAAGTGTCAGCATCTATTGCTGCTAACGCATCGAGTGCGCATTTTAGTAATGATTGTGCTTTTTGTTTTGCACCTGTAAGCCCAAGTAGAGCAGGGTAGGTCGCTTTATTTGCTGCAACATCGGAGCCTTGTGGTTTACCTAAGACTTGGGTATCACCTTCGATATCAAGAATATCGTCTTGCACCTGAAAAGCCAGCCCAATTGCATCACCAAACTGTTTTAATTGTAATAATGTTTGTTGATTTGTATCAGCTGCGCATAATGCACCTAAAGTAATTGCACAATTTAACAAAGCACCTGTTTTTAATTTATGGATACGTTCGAGCTCAGCTAAATTGACTAATTTGTCAGTCGCTGCAATATCCAGTGCTTGACCACCGACCATACCTTCAATACCCGATGCTTTGGCAAGTGCTGCAATCATTTTTAACTGTTGCTGTGCAGGAACGTTAAATGAATGGTTAGCAATTAAATCAAACGCTAATGTTTGCAGCGCATCACCGGCTAAAATAGCATGAGCTTCGCCATAGACAATATGGCAAGTCGGTCTACCACGTCGCAGGTCGTCGTCATCCATCGCGGGTAAATCATCATGAACTAACGAATAACTATGAATACATTCAATAGCAGCAGCCAACACGTCTAAATCTTGTTTATTTGCGCCAAGCATTTTTCCCGTGGCATACACTAAAAATGGTCGTAATCGTTTACCGCCATTTAAAACGCTGTAGTGGGTGGCTTGTTTGATGCTGTGCTCGGTATCGAGCGGTTGCTCAAAATACCGATTGAGAGTGGCTTCAACATCTTGTTGAGCACATTTTATTTGCTCTGTTATTAACACCCGTTATTCCAAATCATTATCAAAGTTAGTAAGTGGTGACTGACTATCACTACCTATTAAAATAGCTACTTTTTGTTCAGCTTGTTGTAACTTACTTGAAGATGCGCCGGCTAAAGCAATACCGCGTTCAAACTGTTTTAATGATTGCTCAAGGGAAAGCTCTCCTTGCTCCATTTCTGTGACGATTAAGGATAATTCATCAAGCGCTTGCTCGAAGCTTAGGTTCTCTGGTTTTTTCGTCGCCATACTGATTTAACTTAGATGATAGAAATGTGAGGCCAATTTTAGGGGGAATGCTAAACTAGGTCAAAGGGTGATGCATTTTTTTTGAATAATTAATTGTTTTCTTGCCACTTTTAATTATTTATACCTTTACTTAAGCCTTGCAGGTTATCAATGGTAGCTTAAAATGCTAAACAGGGTTGAAAACTTTCATTTCATTTTTTTCATTAAATGGTTTAAGTAATTCAATAGATTGCCGATAAGCTGTTAATAATAAAAATTTGTTGCTGGTAGCAACAAAGCATCGATTCCTCTGGAGGGGTAAGTGGATTTAGCAACCATTATAGGTATTCTCGGAGCTATTGGTCTTATTGCTATGTCAATGGTACTAAGTAGTGGCGGCGAAGTGGCTATGTTTTATAACACGCCATCGGTGGTTATTGTTTTCGGTGGTTCGATTTTTATAGTGTTATCAAACTATACGATGAGTCAATTCCTCGGTATCGGTAAAGTCGCGGCTAAAGCCTTCATGTTCAAAATAGAGTCACCTGAAGAGCTTATCGAAAAAGCAGTTGAACTTGCAGACTCGGCCCGTAAAGGCGGATTTTTAGCACTTGAGGAAGCAGAAATACCCAATGCGTTTATGCGTAAAGGGGTTGATATGCTTGTTGACGGTCATGACGCTGATGTTGTTCGTGCCACCTTGCAAAAAGATATTTCTCTTACTTCTACTCGTCATGAATCGGGGGCCGGTTTGTTTAAAGCGCTTGCCGATATTGCGCCTGCGATGGGTATGATAGGTACTTTGATTGGTCTAGTTGCGATGTTGTCGAATATGGATGACCCTAAAGCGATTGGTCCTGCGATGGCGGTAGCGCTTTTAACAACATTATATGGTGCGTTTTTAGCAAACGTGGTGGCAATTCCTATCCAAGTAAAATTGGAATTGCGTAAAGACGAAGAAGCAATGAATCAGCGGCTAATTTTAGATGCGGTATTAGGTATACAAGATGGCCAAAATCCAAAAGTCATCGAAGGTATTTTGAAAAACTACCTCGCTGAATCAAAACGAAAAGTGGATACTGAGGAGTAAGCATGTCAGATCAAGAGTGCAAGTGTCCACCACCCGGGTTACCAGCATGGATGGGTACCTTCGCGGATTTGATGTCACTATTGATGTGCTTCTTTGTACTTTTACTCGCGTTTTCAGAAATGGATGTACTTAAATTTAAACAAATCGCAGGCTCAATGAAGTTTGCCTTTGGTGTACAAAATAAAATAGAAGTAAAAGATATTCCCAAAGGAACATCCGTTATCGCGATGGAGTTCACCCCAGGTAAACCTGAACCTACTCCAATCGAAACCATTCAACAGCAAACTGTCGAAATGACCCAGCAAATGCTTGAGTTTCAGGCTGGTGATGAAAGCTCAGCTGGCGGTCGTCAAGAGCAACGCGGTAATAAGCGTGGCGGTGAGTCACAAAGTACAGCGCAACAACAAGCATCAGAACAATCTATTTCTGCAGCTGATCAAGAGCAGGTTAATGAGTTAGTTAAAAAGATAGCCCAGCAATTGGAACAACAAATCATGGATGGTGCTGTTGAGTTGGAATCATTAGGTCAGCAAATTATTATTCGTATTCGTGAAAATGGTTCATTTCCATCTGGGAGTGCATTTTTACAACCTAAGTTTAAACCAATCATTCGTGATATAGCTGCGTTACTAAAAGATGTGCCAGGTGAAATTACGGTGTCTGGTCATACTGATGATTTTCAAGTTTCGAATGAGCTGTATACCAATAACTGGGACTTATCATCGAAGCGTGCAGTTGCGGTTGCAACTGAAATGCAAAAAGCGCAAGGCTTTGATAAAACCAGAATGGTTGTTGTCGGTCATGCCGAAACTCGACCACTTGTTCCAAATGATTCTGATGCGGATAGACGACGTAATCGCCGCGTGGAAATTTCAATAATGCAAGGCAAGGCTAAGGAATCAGATCCGATAGATGTTCGTTAAGATGCTTGGCAAAGTACCTAATTTAGCTTAAAGTAGTTTTTTAACAAGTGTAACGGAGTGTCTGATGAAAAACGTTGATAAATATAGCTATATGCCGGGCAATGGTTCTGGTGGCGATGATGAAGAGAAGAATGTTAAGTAACGTCAATGCCTAATTGGGTGAACAATTTAATTTTTATACTTGAATATAGCTGGGTGTTATTTTTACTCCCAGCTATTTTTGTATTTTACATACGTAAGGATTGGTTGGCATTACGCTTTGTCTTGATTACAGCTGTTTTCTTCTTGTATGGCGCTGTGATTTATTCAAGCCTTAGAGAGTTAGATGACCCTTATATTTGGCGTTATGTAGTTTGGGCTTTTAATGATATTGCTTGGATGGCTTTGATTGCTTACTGGGCTATTAAAGATAAAGTGTATCTTTGGCAAAGTGTGATCGGTCAGTTGGTTGTAATTAGTGCGCCTATCTTACAATTATTTAGATTAGTGGATCGCCACCTTTGGGATTTATCGTATAGCACTATGCTATATAAAACGTTATTACCTTTAATCAATATTGGCACTGTCGTTGTGTGCTACCTTCCTCTGTTGTATTTATTTATGCGAAAAAATCGCAGTTTAAAGAGCTAATCATTAACTATTTGTAGATTAAATTACGTGTGCTAAACTACTGTGTAAATAACCAGTTGTTGATAGTGCCCTATGAAACTTTATATAGCCGAGAAGCCATCTTTAGGTCGTGCCATTGCTGATGCGCTACCAAAGCCTCATAAAAAACATGATGGCTATATTGAAGTGGCTAATGGCGATTGTGTTTCTTGGTGTATAGGTCACTTGCTCGAGCAGGCAGAGCCTGATGATTATAATGAGCAATATAAAAAATGGCGCTTTGATGACTTACCGATTATCCCACAGCAATGGCAGTTAAAAGCAAAATCTAAAACTCGTAAGCAACTTACGGTACTTAAAAAGTTAATCAAACAAGCTGATCAACTTGTTCATGCTGGTGATCCAGACCGAGAAGGGCAATTACTTGTTGATGAGGTGATTGAGCAAGTTAAACTTAGCCAAGCCAAAAAACAGCAAATTCAACGTTTATTGATCAGTGATTTGAATGTTAGCGCGGTTAAAAAGTCGCTGCAAAACGTTCGCTCTAACCGTGAATTTATTCCACTTAGTGTATCTGCTTTGGCGCGTTCGCGAGCTGATTGGCTGTTTGGTATGAATTTAACGCGCGCCTATACGCTTGCAGGTCAAAAAGCAGGGTTTGGTAATGTATTATCAGTAGGGCGTGTACAAACACCAATATTAGGATTGGTTGTTCAGCGTGATAACGAGATTGCTAATTTTGTGCCAAAACCTTTTTATGAAGTATTAGCCCATTTAAGTACCGAAAATAAAGAGCCGTTTACAGCAAAGTGGCAACCAAGCAAAGCGTGTGAACCTTATCAAGATGAAGAGGGGCGAGTGCTCCATCGAGGCCTTGCTGAGAATGTTGCGTCGCGAATTTCTAATCAATCAGGTGAAGTTACTGCGCTTGAACAAAAGCAGAAAAAGCAACAAGCACCTTTGCCGTATAATTTGTCAGCGTTACAAATTGATGCTGCGAAAGCTTTTTCAATGCCTGCACAAAAGGTATTGGATATTTGTCAAAATTTATATGAGCGTCACAAGCTAATTACCTATCCACGTTCAGACAATCGTTACTTGCCCAAAGATCATCACCAAGAAGCAGCCAGTATAATAAAGGCAATTGCCATCAATGGCGGGCAAAATGACACTCATTGCCAAGGCGCAGATGTGAGTAAACGCAGTAAGTGTTTTAACGATGCTAAGGTGGCTGCGCATCACGCCATTATTCCTACCGCTAAGCAGCAAAAGTCAGCAAGTTTGAGCGTTGAAGAAGGTAAAGTGTATGGTCTTATTAGCCGTCATTATCTGATCCAGTTTTATCCAGACTACATTTACAATGAAACAAAGGCTGAAATAACAATTAATGGTGGTATCTTTAAAGCCAACGCAAAACAAGATGTAAGTTTAGGCTTTAAAGCGTTAATGGGAAAAACCGCATTAAAAGATGAGCAGATATTGCCGCCATTAATTAAAGGGCAACAGTTGCAGTGTGAACGCGGTGAAGTAATTGATAAAATGACCAGCCCGCCAGCTCATTTCAATGATGCAACGCTGCTTAGTGCAATGACAGGTATTAGTCGGTACGTTAAAGATCCAGAAATCAAAAAAATACTCAAAGAAACAGATGGCTTAGGAACCGAAGCAACCAGAGCGGGTATTTTAGAGTTATTATTTAGAAGACAATTTTTAAGACGTCAAGGTAAACTCATTTTAGCAACCGATACAGGTAAAGCATTGATCAGTGCGTTACCGCATGGTTTAGCCAGCCCAGACCTAACCGCAAAATGGGAAGCATCGTTGGGCGACATAGCAGAACAACAAATGAGTTATCAACAATTTTTAAATCCTTTATTAGTGGATTTAGCGGCTTTTGTGGAACTTGCCAAAAATTGTGATAGCAACGTATTTGCACAATTACCAAAAACGCCGCAAAAGCGGCGTTTTACAAGAAAAACTAAACCAAAAACAAAATCGACTTAGTCATCCATTGCTAAGATTATTGATTAAACAAAGCCACCGCAGCGTTACTCATTGCAGTGATACCTGTGGGGATTGCAACTTTATAGTCAGGTGCAAATTTACTTGAATGTAGTGAAGGTAAAGTTGCCCCTGATGTTTGTGCCGCTTGATATTGAGCTTGCTCTACACCACCTAACCAAAATAAGGTGATAGGGATGTTTTTATCTGTGCGGCCATATAAACCAAAATCTTCCCCTGCCATAACCGCTTCGGTTTCAAGCACATTACTTTGTCCAATCGCCGAGCTAATCGCACTACGTACAATATTAGTTTGTGCAGGGTCGTTATATGTAGATGGGATTGACTCATCTTCATGTACATAAACCACAGGTATTAAGCTTTCATCCAATCCTGCACTTAATGCAATGCCTTTAGTTATACGTTTTATTGCTGCAATTTGTTGCTCGCGAATTTTAGGATTATAACTTCTAAGTGTCAGCTGTAGCTTTACTTCATTCGAAATTACATTATGTTTAGCTCCACCGTGAATTGAACCCACTGTAATTACTGAGGGTTCAAGAGGTGATAATTCGCGACTGGTAATTGTTTGCAGTGCCAACACGATCCGTGATGCGATAACAACAGGATCAATAGTCATATGTGGGTAAGCACCATGACCACCTTTACCTTTAACCGTAATATCTACTGAATCCACACTGGCCATGGTGTACTCATTTTTCATACTGACTTGTCCTGCAGGAACACTCGCACTAACATGCAAAGCGATAACGTGATCAGGAGTCGGATATTTATTAAATAAACCTTCTTTGAGCATCGCTTTTGCACCGCCTCCCACCTCTTCTGCAGGTTGTGCCACCATCATTAAGGTTCCTTGCCATGAATCTTTATGTAGCATTAATTGTTGCGCAGTACCAATAAATGAACTCATATGAATATCATGACCACATCCGTGCATCACACCAACGTTTGCTCCTTCATCATTTATAACAGTGACTGTTGAAGCATATGATTTACCTGTTTGTTCTATGATTGGTAAGCCGTCTGTATCAGTACGGATCATTATTGTCGGGCCATCACCATTTTTATATAAGCCTACTACACCAAAGCCACCCACATTGTCGGTCACCTCATAGCCAAGCGCACGTAATTTGGTGGCAAGCTTTTCTCCCGTTTCTTGCTCATGGTATGAAAGTTCTGGGGACTGGTGTAAATCTAAGTAAAACTTTTCAATGGCAGGCATCGTTTTATCTAACTTCAGCTCCAAGGTTGTTGAGCTTGCTAATGGACTAAGCAGTATAAGTGCAGCGTATAGACTATGAAATTTCATAAAAGACCTTTTTGATTTATGGCTTGTGATTCTGGGCTTGTAATTATTATGTTTGCCTCCATATAAAACCCTAAATAGTCTGATATGGCAATCAATAGCAATGAATAATATGGTAAATGTTAATCCGCAAAATCTTCAACAAGTGCTGGGTGAAACATCACAACAAAAACTAGTCCTGTTAAGTTTCTTTTCAGCACAAAGTCCAGAGTGTCAATCTCAAGCAGCTATTTTACAGACAATAGCCAAAGATTATGGTGACTATATATTAGTTGCCACATTAGATTGTGATTTAGAGCAAGCACTCGCAGCACAACTAGCACAGCAAGTTGGACTACAAACATTACCAACCTTAGTGCTATTAAAAGATTCAGCACCTGTTGATGTATTAGCCGGTGCACAAGCTGAAACTCAAATCAGAGAAGCGTTAAGTAAACATTTACCGCAGCCTCATGAAATGTTGTTAGAACAAGCCAAGCAAGCACTGATCGCTCAGGATTTAAATCAAGCGTTTAATTTTGCCAAGCAGGCTTACGAATTAGACAATACAAATGCGCGTATAAAATTAGTATTGGCAGATATATGCATTCAAATTCATAAACTGGATGACGCGCAAGCTTTGTTAGCTTCAGTAAATGAAAATGAGCAAGATGCATACTTTACAAATATTCAAGCAAAGTGCGCACAAGCACTTCAAGCACAAGAATCGCCAGAGCTAAAAGCATTACAAGCGAAAGTTGAAAAGTATCCTAACGATCTTGAGTTAAAAGTTGAACTAAGTGCAGCATACGACCAAGCAGGCAAAAAAGAGCAAGCGTTAGAGTTACTATTTACAGTGTTGAAAAAAGATTTGAATTTTGCCGATGCCAAGGTAAGTTATTTAGCTATTATTGCCTCTTTACCGGATGGTGATAGTTTAGCGGCTAAATATAGAAGAAAGCTTTACAGTATCCTCTATTAACAAGTTTTTATTTTGTTTTATGGAAAGCGCCGAAGTTAATGGCGCTTTTTTTATGCCAAAAACTTGCGAAATATCGATAATAGATAATACTGAAGATCCTTTCAGGGAAAAGTCGTTGTTATTTTGTACAGCTGACTAGGGGTTTTAGTGTGTTTAGCGCGTAAATTGAACGAACAGCACTTTATTTCAAGTTTTCTTTAAAAAACGCTTGCGTAAAATTCGCCGCGCCCTATAATGCGACCCCACTGAGACGGCAGACAGCAACGCTTAGCGAGGCAAGAGTTAATCAGTTAGTCGAGTAAAACTTGAGTTTAGATTATTAAGAAAGTTTAAAATTAAGTGTTGACAAAAAAATAGGAAAGCGTAATATGCGCAGCCCTAGCGAGATAAAGTTTAACTTTAACCGCAACGTTCTTTAACAATATAAAGCAATCATCTGTGTGG
>NZ_JACJFK010000023.1:0-79300 GCF_014164535.1 Pseudoalteromonas sp. SG41-2
GCAATCACAATTAATAAATGGATATAGATTATGGACAAGCTCATAAAATCACTCATCACACTTGCTTTAACATTATTTGTAATAGGTTGCTCGTCAACAGGAACAATTGATTACATGGTTGCAGGTGTCGGCACCAAAAATGGCAATGCAATTTGGGGCCGCTCAATAGTATTTGATGATGAGTGGGGGATCCCTTCCGGTGCAATAGAATGCTGTTACGCACAAGCTGGTGGTACGGTAAGTGTTTACGATAAAAAATTCCCAGAAAAAGTAGCCGTTGAATGGTTAGATAAGTCAGAAAATAGAATTTACTTTGGTGAAGTGGCAATAGATAAAAATGGTTATAGGTTAGCTAAAAATTTACCTTCATACACAGCGCATACAGGTAAGGTTTTTAAAGATGTAAAACCATATTTAATAGTCGGTATGGGTGAATCAGGTGAGATAAAGGTTTGGATTTCAAATACACCATCAGCGGGGTTTACAGGTCGCGTATTACACGAGCTTGGTTCAGGACAAGCCCAATGGCGTGAGAATAAGTAGTAAAGCCACTACCCTAAGCTTATGTTCTATAAAGTATTCGCAGAGGCAGCCCGTAGCTCATGACCCAGAAGAAGACGCTGAATTCACCACTAAAAACCACAGCTCGCGCTTTGTTATAATCAGCCTGCGCAAGCAGAGCTCAGCACACAATGGCAATCACAATTAATAAATGGATATAGACTATGGACAAACTCATAAAATTACTTATCACACTCGCTTTAATATTATTCGCTGTAGGATGTTCGTCAACAGGTAAAATTGATTACATGGTCGCAGGTGTCGGCACCGAAAATGGCAATGCAATTTGGGGGCGCTCTGTGGTATTTGATGATGAATGGGGAATACCGTCAGGGGCAATTGGGTGCTGCTATGGTGAAACTAGAGCGACGGTAAGTGTTTACGATCAAAAATTCCCAGAAAAAGTCGCGGTTGAATGGTTAGATAAGTCAGAAAATAGAATTTACTTTGGTGAAGTGGCAATAGATAAAAATGGTTATAGGTTAGCTAAAAATTTACCTTCATACACAGCGCATACAGGTAAGGTTTTTAAAGATGTAAAACCATATTTAATAGTCGGTATGGGTGAATCAGGTGAGATAAAGGTTTGGGTTTCAAATACACCATCCGCTGGGTTTACAGGTCGCGTATTACACGAGCTTGGCTCAGGGCAAGCCCAGTGGCGTGAGAATAAGTAGCAGAGCCACAGCCCTAACATTCTCTAAATTATGAGTAGAGGCGGCCCGTAGCTTTGGCCCACAAAGTGATGCGAGACAAGCTTTATAAAAAGATTATAAGCATCATAGGTGCTTAATATCAGGCATTACTTTGCAACAATGCCTTTTCTGAATCGATTTTAATTTCAACACCACTCCCATTTTAAGATAATCGGATATATAAATAACTTTTAAATTTAAGTATCGAGTCTGAGCCCTGTGTCTTGTTTAATTTTTTCGATCACCATATAAGTGTGGTGCGTACCAACACCCGGTATATCGACTAAATCACCAAGCACTTGACGGTATTCATCCATATCCGAAACCCGAATCTTTAATAGGTAATCATAGCCACCAGCAACCATGTCGCACTCAACCACTTGCTTTATTTTTAAAATATGTTCACGGAACACTTTAAATACCGCAGTATTTGACGTCACTAACGACACTTGCACATGCGCGACTAAGCTTTGATTAAGTTTGGCTTCGCTCAACTTGGCAAAGTAACCTTCGATGTAACCTTCTTGTTCAAGCCGTTTTACTCGATCAAGACACGGGCTGGGACTTAAGTTAACCTGCTTTGCGAGGTTAACATTAGATATTCTGCCGTTTTTTTGCAGAACGTCTAAAATTGCTAAATCGATACGATCGAGCATGCGTAATCTATTCGGACTTGTCATAACAGAATTTTATGCGGATAAGTTTAAGGTATGCCCTGTAAATTATCGTAAAACGCTAAATTTAACCAGCATATTCTGCTGGATTTTAATTAGAATGCACGCATTACGTACATAAAAATCGGGCAGCGAAATTTTTTAGCTGCAAGACTCCATACACCAGAGGGTTGCTTATGTTATTTGACGGCGATTTGACAACAACGTGTCCAATCAGACAAAAAATCCGTGACTTTTATCGCATTGACGAAAATGCTGTAATTGATCATATTTTACCGCTTGCTGAAGTTGGCGTAAAAGCCCGCAGCCGTGCTTGGGAACGTGCTCGCCAGATAGTTCACACTATTCGTCGCGATCAAGATGGTCAAAGCGGTGTTGATGCGCTACTTAATGAGTTCTCTCTCTCTAGTGAAGAAGGCGTGGTATTGATGTGCTTAGCTGAAGCATTACTTCGCGTGCCAGATAAAGCCACTCAAGACACGCTAATTCGCGATAAGTTAGCCAAAGGCGACTGGAGCTCTCACTTAGGCAGCAGCGACTCACTATTCGTTAATGCGTCATCTTGGGGTCTATTAGTGACCGGTAAAATGGTTAACTACACTGATAAAACCAAAGAACAGCAGTTTGGTGTACTGAAAAAAACCATTGGTCGTTTAGGCGAGCCGGTTATTCGTAAGTCAGTAAACTTTGCCATGAAGATCATGGGTAAGCAGTTTGTTATGGGTCGTACAATTAACGAAGCCATCGAACGCGCTGCAGAAAAAGAGCAAAAAGGCTATGTATATTCATACGATATGCTTGGCGAAGGCGCTCGCACCATGAAAGATGCACAGCGTTATTTCAATAGCTATATGAATGCGATTCATGCTATCGGTAAAGCGGCAAATGGCCGTGGCCCAATTAAGAGCCCTGGTATTTCAGTGAAGCTGTCTGCGATTCATCCTCGCTATGAGTTTACTCATAAAGAACGTGTCATGAACGAAATTGTGCCTAAGCTTAAAGAGCTGGCCATGGCAGCTAAAAGCTACGATATTGGCTTTACTGTTGATGCTGAAGAAGCGGATCGTCTTGATATTTCACTTGATGTAATCGAAGCAGTATTTAGTGATGATGACCTAGCTGGTTGGCATGGTTTTGGTTTAGCTGTGCAAGCGTATCAAAAACGCGCAATTTTTGTGATTGAATGGTTAACTGAGCTTGCCAGCCGTGTTGGTCGTAAAATGATGGTGCGTTTAGTTAAAGGTGCCTACTGGGATACCGAAATCAAAACCACACAACAAGATGGTTTAGAGCACTTCCCAGTATTTACTCGTAAGGCAACCACCGACGTATCTTACAAAGCATGTGCTATCAAAATGCTAGAAGCGCGTGATGTACTTTATCCACAGTTTGCAACCCACAATGCCTACACTGCGGCAACAATTTTAGAAGTTGCTAAAGGTGATAACCAAGGTTTTGAATTCCAACGCCTGCACGGTATGGGTGAATCATTATTCGACCAAATCGTAACTGAAGAAAAAATTCAGTGTCGTGTTTATGCCCCTGTAGGTCAGCACGAAGATTTATTGGCTTATCTAGTGCGTCGTTTACTTGAAAACGGTGCTAACTCATCGTTTGTTAACGCCATTGTAGATACCACGAAACCTGTTGAATCGTTATTACCGGATCCGGTAGAAACACTGCAAGGTTTGCGTAACAAGTACAACACGCAAATTAAGATGCCGATTGATTTATACGGCGCTGAACGTGCTAACTCAAAAGGTATGGATTTAACCGATATCAATGTGATCACGCCATTCAAGGAAAATCTTGATAACTGGTTTGCAGAGCACCGTATTAGTGAAAGCGATATTCCTGAAGGTTCAATTGCAGTTAAAAACCCAGCCAATCATCAAGAGATCATCGGTCATATCAAGCTACAAAATAGCGATGATATGCTCACTCTACTAAGCAATGCAGAAACCGCCTTTGAATCGTGGTCACAAACGCCAGTTAAAGAGCGCGCAAACCTATTACGCCGTATTGCTGATATTCTAGAACGTCATCACGACGAGCTTGTGGCTATCTGTATCAAAGAAGCCGGCAAAGTAGCACAAGATGGTATTGACGAAGTACGTGAAGCGGTTGATTTTTGTCGTTACTACGCAGCTCGCGCCGAAGAGCTAAGTGAAGATGAGCGCTTTGAAGCCCGTGGTGTGATTTTATGTATCAGTCCATGGAACTTCCCATTAGCAATCTTCTTAGGTCAAGTTGCTGCAGCAATCGTAACTGGTAACACTGTTATTGCTAAACCAGCTGAACAAACTAGCTATATTGCGCTGCGCACTATTGAGCTTATGTTATCTGTTGGTTTACCAGAGCATGTGGTACAGCCTGTTATTGCGCGCGGTAGTGAAGTAGGTAAAACTATTGTTCCTGATGAGCGCATTCAAGCGGTTATGTTCACAGGCTCAACTGAGACCGGTACCATCATTTCACAAACACTTGCTGCACGTAATGATATTCAAGTACCGTTGATTGCCGAAACCGGCGGTCAGAACTGTATGATCGTAGATTCAACAGCATTGCCTGAGCAAGTCGTTGACGATGTGATTAGCTCTGGTTTCCAAAGTGCTGGTCAACGTTGTTCTGCACTGCGTGTATTGTTCATTCAAGAAGATATCGCAGATAGCGTAATTGAAATGATCAAAGGCGCGTTAAAAGAGCTACACATTGGCGATCCATCATTACTATCAACCGATATCGGCCCTGTAATTGATGAAAAAGCCTTGAAGAACTTAAACGAACACGTTGAGTACTTAAAAGGCAACGCAACACTGCATTATGAGTGTGATATTCCAGATAATAGCGAAAACGGAGCGTATTTCTTTGCGCCACGTTTATATGAAATCAAAGATCTATCTGTACTGAAACGTGAAGTATTTGGCCCATGTGTACATATCATTCGCTTTAAAGGCACAGAACTTGATAACGTGATTGACCAAATAAATAACACTGGGTTTGGTTTAACCATGGGTATCCATTCACGCATCGAAGAGCGTTGTGAATACTTAGCAAAAATGTCGCGTGCCGGGAACGTCTACGTTAACCGTAATATGATTGGCGCGATTGTTGGCGTACAACCGTTTGGTGGTCGTGGTTTATCTGGCACCGGACCTAAAGCAGGTGGTCCTAACTACTTAACTCGTTTAGTTAAAGAAAAAGCATCACCTGAAAACGTGCAAATGACTAACTTAACACCAGACGAGCTTGACACTCACCACTATTCAGGTGCTGCTGAGCAAGTCGAGAAGTTAATGGCAAACTCAATGCGTGATGAAAAAATTTGGCGCGCAACCCCACTGAACGATCGTGTTTCAGCGGTACGTCAGTTATTAGCTAAAGTTGCCACAGTCGATATTATTGACGAGTTAGCCGACGATTTAGCATTAACACTTGCCGATGCTCGTGCCCAACTTAATCGCCTTGAAAAGCACATGCGTAAGTTTACTACTTTGCCGGGGCCAACAGGTGAATCAAACACCCTTCACCTTGAAGCGCGTGGCTGTGTTGTATGTTATGCCGATAAGAGTACCTCGTTTAACTTCTGGGCTATTTCGATCATCACCGCACTTGCTGCAGGTAATACCGTGATCACCGTAGCGTCGGAGTTATTTTATGACGAAGCGGTGGCCTTTAAAGATAAGTTTATCTCAACAGGTATTGCTGAAGGGGTATTCCAAGTAGCTAAACCGAATCAGTTACAAGCTATTTTGGCGCACCCTCATTTAGCAGGTGCTGTTGTTGCATCGCGCTCATCACGCTTAGGCTACTTCAGTCAACAGCTAGCGCAACGTAAAGGAGCTATCTTGCCAGTGATCAGTGCTGAGTACTACGACACGCTAATCAAGCGCTTATTAACAGAAAAGACCATTAGTATTGATACAACTGCTTCAGGCGGTAATACATCACTAATGACTTTAGTTGAAGATGACGAGTAGAGTTTAAGTAGATATTAACAAAGGGCGCTAATTAGCGCCCTTTTTACTACTTATCCAGTAAGAATTTTGCTAACTTTGTAGTATGTTATTTATTATGAAGTAAACACATTGAAAATTATCCCAATCGATCAGCTTATACCAGGTATGTTTGTACATAGCGTAACTAAACAAACGGGTAAAATTAAAATCAAAAACCAAGGTTGGGTAAAAACGCAAGCTGGCGTACAGCAACTTATAAAAGCCGGTATCTTAGAAGTTGAAATTGATCCTGATAAAACCATCGTTGAACTCACTCCTACTGCCACAACAAACGATATAAAGGTTGAACCGCCTAAACAACGTGATCCTTGGTCTACAACACATAGTGTTGAGCAAGAGATGGACAAAGCATTTAAGCTCTACAGCGAAGCAAAACAACTGCAAAGCAAAGCATTTACCGATATAAAAGCCGGTAACACTATAGATATTACCCCCTTTAAGGAATTAGCTAGCGGCTTTATTGATTCGGTATTTCGTAATCAAGATGCGCTAGCATGCATCACCCGTATGCGTGAAAAAGACGCCTACCTACTAGAACACTCGATCAACGTCTCGATCTTAATCAGTATTTTTGCCAAACACTTAGGTTTTGAACGAGCGCTTATTGAAGAACTTGCCACCGGTGCGCTGTTACATGATATTGGTAAAATTCAGATACCGGATGACATTCTTAATAAGCCGGGTAAGTTAACCGATCAAGAATATAAAGTGATTCAGGATCATGCGCGTTTTAGTAAAGAAATTTTAGAAAAAGCGGGCCTTAAAGGCATTGCCGTCGATATTGCAGGCTT
Organism: Pseudoalteromonas sp. SG41-2; assembly: GCF_014164535.1. Lineage (NCBI taxonomy): Bacteria > Pseudomonadati > Pseudomonadota > Gammaproteobacteria > Alteromonadales > Pseudoalteromonadaceae > Pseudoalteromonas > Pseudoalteromonas sp. SG41-2. Next base: position 6,741 of record NZ_JACJFK010000023.1, read on the forward strand.
TCATCATGAGCGACTAGATGGCACGGGTTACCCGTTTGGCAAGCGAGCTGATGAAATAAGCCAGTACGTGCGTATGGCATCGATTGTTGATGTCTATGATGCACTTACCGCTGAGCGTGTTTATAAGGCCGGCATGGAGCCAATCAAGGCCTTTAAAATACTCAAAGATGGTTGTCCAGATAGCTTTGATGGCGAGTTACTGACTAAATTTATTCAGTGTATTGGCGTTCATCCAGTTGGCACGTTAGTTAAACTGTCGAGTCAAAAAGTCGGCCTAGTGACCAAAAGCAACCCTAGCAGCCCTCTTAAACCTCAAGTGAAAACTTTTTACAATGCAAAACACGCTCACTATACGCAAGTTCAAGATATAGATCTGGCGCATAACCGAAATCAAGATTCGTTAGAATCCGCCATTAAACCAGCGGATTTCAACATTGATTTAATTAGATTTTTCAAAAATTCAATTTTGCCGTAATGATCACCGAAAACAAAATAGGCCTGCGCGAAGTAGCTATATAATCGTCACTCGGGCCAATCTTGCAGCGCTTTTAAGCTAAATTCATAATCATCAAAACTCAGCACCGTTTGCTCTGGAGTGATCTCTAATACTCTTAAGTCCCCAATGCTATCTCCCTCATATAACTCCCGATTATTGAGCTTTACCCAACGTTTATCAGGTGATGATGAGTAAATATGCGCTTGGTATTTAATTTCTGGCATCAATGCCAACAAAGCATCAGGTAGTAACTCAATCGGCTCAGCATAAGATGAATTTTTAGTGCCTTGCGTTACTTGATGAGATTGGGTGCTTTGAGTATCTTCGATAGCGCGAGCAAAGGCGTTTTTAAGCGCCGTTGGCACAGTTTCAAGTTCTTCATCGCTGACAGTTGCCTCCGGCTTTGATTTCTCACTAGTCGGTTCGCCAATAGGCTTCCCCAATACTTTGTATTTACTCATATCGATATTGCTAGCGCTATTGTTAATCATTGGCTGCATTTGCACTGCATTAGGATTATATTGCTGCTGAGGCGCTGCATATACTTGCTGATAACCATTAGGTGTTTGCACCAGCATTGGCTGACCTTGCGGATAAGCTGGTGCAGTATTTACTGGCACTTGCACCCACTGATATTGCCCTGCTGCTTGTTGGTATTGCTGAGGTTGAACAAATTGCGGCTGAGACATCGGCTGCGTGCTGGCAACTTGGGCTGGGCTAGTTTGTACTGGATTTGTTTGCACCGGTATCGATTGCTCAGGCTTCACTGTGGCAGGTACAGGTGTTTTGTCATCAGCAGGCTCCACTGATTGATCCTGAACAGTCGTTACCACTTGTTCAGGGGTATTAAAATGATTTTTTTGTAACCATTTACCAATTGAAAACCCTGCCATTAAGGTCAGTAAAAAAGCAACCAACAAGCCAAGCGAAATCGCAATAAAACGATAGCGCTGCAGTTCTTGCTGCTGTTTTAATTGCTCAGCGTTTCTGTCATGTGCTGACGCTTCATCATGTTGTTCTGATTGTTTTAAGGCATCTAATAAATACGACATATATGACCATTAATTAAAGAATAAACGACAAACCAATACCCAGACTGAGCACAGTTAAAAATGCCAACGGATAGAGCCAATTAAACGACGACTGCTGCTCTATACTAACGGAACTTAATGCACTCGGCGGTAACGCTTCTTGTGCTGAGCGCATTACTATATCACTATCAATCATCGTTAGCTGCTTAGAAAAAGCGCCCATTAAACAGCGTTCACATAATAAGTTTACTAAACGCGGAATACCTGCAGTAACTAAGTGAATCGTTTTTAACGCATCATTTGAGAATAGTCCCCGATCACAACCTGCAACATACAAACGATGCTTAACGTAAGCAAAAGTTTGTCCTTCAGTTAACGGTAGTAAATGATAACGAGCAGTGATCCGCTGTGCTAACTGACGCAACTCATTACGCTTTAATAAAGCCTGTAATTCTGGCTGACCAACCAATACTATTTGTAGTAATTTTTTATGGTTTGTTTCTATGTTAGTTAATAAACGAAGCTGTTCTAGCACGTCAGGGGCTAAAAGCTGAGCTTCATCAATAATCAAAATAGTGTGGCCACCTGCTTGATGATTCGCTTCAAGATGCTTTTTAATTGCATCTGTTAAGGTTTTTAACGTCGCATTTTGCTCGTCATAAACAATATGAAATTCATCGCAAATACTCGCTAACAGTTCCAATTGTGACAGTGCTGGATTATGGATCAACGCCACTTGTGTGTTTTCAGGTAACTGCTCTTGCAAACTGCGGGTTAAGGTCGTTTTCCCTGTTCCCACCTCACCGGTTAACAATACAAACCCACCGGCTTCACCTAAGCCATAAGTTAAATGCGCCAACGCTTCTTTATGGCGTTCGCTTAAAAATAAGTACTGTGGATTTGGCGCGATTGAAAACGGTTTCTCTGACAAGCCAAAATAGCTTAAATACACCCTAAATTTCCTTACTGATTAAATCACGGCCTATAATGGCAAAAAAACAGCGTAAGTGAAAACCTTGTTAGCGTTTTATTAGTTAAATAACGTAAAATAGTTTGCACAGTTAATATTCAGGGGAAATTATGCAAGTTTATTTGGTCGGTGGAGCAGTTCGTGATGAGCTATTAGGGCGAATCATCAAAGAACGCGATTATGTGGTGGTCGGTGCAACTCCTGAGCAACTGATCAAACAAGGCTATCAACAAGTTGGTAAAGACTTTCCCGTTTTTTTACACCCAAAAACTAAAGAAGAATACGCACTAGCTCGTACCGAGCGAAAACAAGGCCAAGGTTACACGGGCTTTGTCTGCGAGTTTTCAGCAGATGTTACCTTAGAAGACGACTTACGCCGCCGCGATTTAACCGTTAACGCTATTGCAAAAGCACAAGATGGCAACTTAATTGACCCTTATGGCGGCAAGCAAGATTTAGACAACCGCATTTTGCGCCATGTATCTGACGCATTTAGCGAGGATCCACTACGCATATTACGCGTTGCCCGTTTTGCAGCTCGTTATCATTATCTTGGTTTTACGATTGCCGAAGAAACCCAGCAATTGCTAACACAGATGATCAACCAAGGAGAGTTACAAACACTCACCGCAGAACGCATTTGGCTAGAATGTGAAAAATCATTAACGGATGGCGCATTTGCTGAGTTCTTGAATATTTTAGCGCAGTTAGGCGCGCTTAGTGCAATCAGCCCTGCCTTAGCAGGTAACTGGAGCGATGAGTTATATCAACAACTAAAAAACCGTTACGCTTACGCACAAAGCCAAAATATAACCGATCAGGCATTATTGTTTGTACAAGCCACTGCATCATTGACGCAAGAAGAGATTAAAATTCTCAGTCAAACTATTCGTTTACCAAATGACGTACGCGACTTAGCATTACAACTTAATACCCACCAAGCAACCTTAACTAGCCAAACAATCACCGCAGAGCAACTACTCAGTTGCTGCAATCAACTCGATTTATGGCGCCGCCCTGAACGGTTCGAGGCAGTTCTAAAAGCCGTTGAGATTAACCAAGCAGCATCACTGGCTAATCAAAAATTATTATTAACAGCAACCAAAGCAGCTAAAGCAATTAACCCGCAGCAATTTATTACGCAAGGCATTAAGGGCGCAGCAATAAAAACCGCGCTAGAACAAGCGCGGTTAGAGGTATTTCAGCAGTATTTTTAAACGGCGATGTTACTTTTCATAGCGCACTAAGCGTAAATAAACGAACGACTCTTTATCGTGCAAACTGTTAAGACCTCTGTCAAAGGTGTATACCCAAGCTGAAGTTTTATCGCCAATACCTGATGTACTAGTCCAATAGTTCTCACTTAAATTGCCCAAAAACACGGTCTCATTAATACTAGGGGTTACACAGCTATGTTCTAAAATACTGGCAAGCTCTTTATTATTAGGTACTTGCCAATCTTTATAAGCACCTGTGCGGTCGTTTACCGCAGCTCTTAATGCTTCTTGCCAATTAACTTTCACAATGCTGTTTAAACAGCTATTGGTTGTTAGGTCATAGCTTTGTCCATAACTACAGGTTTGCCACATAAGTCCGGTGATATTATCACTCACCGTACCATCGGTGTGCATTGTAAAACGCGCTGTAGCCGTTGTTTGTGTTACACCTTCATAACAGGTCTGCACAGCCATTGCTGCAGGGCTTGCTAACAATAAGCCAATTAATAATGATTTCATTGTGTTGCTCCTGCGGTTCTGACTAAGCGCACAAACGCGGTATCACTTTTAGGATATGCCAAATCATTGCCGTCGCTCATATCAAAAATATACGCTTGTGATAAGCTAGTCCCATCTACCGCAGTTTGTGAGGTCCAATAAATTAGTCCATCCGCTAATAAGTTACTATTAGGCGTATTAGGAAAGTAATTCTCATCGAGCAATATTGATTGTCCATGCTTGCCATAATTAAGTAGCGTTAATAGCTCTGTGTAGCTAGGTACTCGCCAGTTAGTACCGCCACAGTAATCAAGAGCATTTACTTCATTAACATACACTTGTAAGTTACAATTATTATTACTTGGGCAAGTGCTGTTTGGCGTGCCAAGGCTACTCCCCGTTTGCACACCATCTTCACTAGTTAAATACCAAGTATAATGATTTTGTCCTTCACGCAACGCCGTATTTGGTAAAGTGCCTGTATTAGGGCTTTTTACTTCCCAAATCAAACCCGTAACGTTATCGCGAATACAACTAAAATTAGCGGCGCTATCTAATAATTCATCGGCAAACTGGTTAAGTTTTGTAAAATCAAAAGCCTGCTCACCTTTACCCACTTTCTCGATATGCGAGCCAACCCCACTATCGCGGCCAACAGAAGCATCTTGACGCGGAAAATCAGGACTTGTACAGGCTATTTCTTGGGTGTTGTTGTAGCATTTGCTCATCCCAGTATCATTGATAAGACCAAGCGGTTTAGAATTAACCACAATATCAACACTATCTTTATCAGTGCGACCTTTACTATCAGTCACGGTTACTTCAAAAGTATGGGTGTTGACCGCTTCGGTTGCCGGTGCTGTGAAAGAAGTAATACATTGCTGCTGGTTATCAAGCACCGCTGTGCCAGCTGTTTGCTGCCAGTAGCATTTAAAGGTGTCTGTTACTGTTTCGGAATCTGTAGCATCTAAGGTCACTTTTTCCAGCTCAATAACACTTTGATCAATACCAGCATTAGCAATAATGACTTCACTGGTTTTGTTTAAGGTATGAGAATACTGCGAGCTCGACTCGCCCCCCTCATCATCGACAACCGTTAACAGCCAAGTGATCTGCGTGTTGGTATCAAGTAACGGATGAGTGAAACTAATTGTTGCATTGCTATTACTATCTACAGCGAGCGTTGGCCCTGTAATTTGTTGCCAGTTATAGCTATTAATTTGGCCATTTTCATCCGGATCAACTGAACTGGCGCCACTTAAGGTAATTATATCTTTATAATCTGAAGGCAATGTTTCGGGTGCAGTTTGAGTGACAATGACTTGAGGAAGCTGATTATTTGACTCAATTTCGATCAGTAAGTCATCACTAACTAATTGGCCATCGGTGGTTTGATAACTAACACGCAGTAATAGCTCGCTGTTTGCTTTAATATCAGGGGCAGTAATGGTTTGTAGTGCACCAGTGAGGGGAAAGCCGGCAATAATTGGTCCACTTACTCGCTGCCAGGTAAAGGTACCATCAGCAGGCGACCCTTTGGCCTCAATAGTAAATTCACTTTTTTCAATAATGCGCTGATCATCGCCAGCAAATACGGATGCTGCGACTACGGGATTATCGTTGCCGCCTCCGCCACCACCGCATGCTGTCAATACAGCAAACAACGGTAAAACCATTAAAGGGGATTTCATGCACTGATTCCTCATTTAAAACTGAAATTACGTAGCTTTTATATTAATAGCCACGCCAATCAATAAATTAAGCAACAACAATGCCAGATACAAAAAGAGGATGTTATAAATAGCTATCTTGGTGAATACGGACAAATAACTTTGTGCCTATTTTACTATAATCGACCTTATACTCACGACCATCTAACGCCTGAATGAACAGTAAGCGCTTCTCTTCTCCAAATACGTCAGCACTACCTATGTAAACCATTTCTAAATAGCGCTCTTTAGCTTCACGACGATTTTTTGGCAACTCTTCCTTAAATGGCTCTAAACCATGTTGAGTTACCTTGATTTTTGGGTGTATTTCAGAATTCACGATCACTAAATCGAGTTTTTTATCTTTATGGATTATGGTATTTCTGCCACTTTTAATAAAAGATCTATCTTGACTCATCGCTTCATCCTACTAACTAACGCCTATTTTCAGGCGTCTGTCTCTCTAATTGAGATTCTATAAATACGACTGGGTTATTCCGCCATGCATTTAAGCTATGGCTAAAATCCCAAATACTTCTATCTAATACACTTGCGGGTAACAGTAAATCATATCCTGTTAATTGCCGTAGATGTCGCATCCTATTAGCAAACATGGCTATCAAGCCATTAAAACTGCGACCATTCACAGAAGTGTAATGATTATCTTCAACTAACCATTCTGATGGGCAATTGCCATTTTTGCAATGTTTTTGAATTACTTGCATAAATAAATGCCGTTGTTCGATCAATAATTTACCAGCAATTCTTGGTGCTAATTGTAATAAAAATTCATCAGTGTCATTAAGTTTAATACCTACAGCATTTAACTCAAGCGGTTCAAGTTCTTGTTCTACTTTAGGAATACCACTGCGATTTAGATTTTCTTGCTTCAGACTCCAATAGCCATATTTATGTTGATAAGTAAGTTCTTGTTCTGTAATAACTAAACTGTAATATGGCTCTTGAGTTTTTAAAAAACCAACAAAAATAGCAGCCAAACATAAACTCACTAAAAAAGTTTCGAAAATGCTAATTTCGTCGGGCCGCAGTAAATTAAACAGCATTATAAATATCAGCCCCACCGCACCGACAGTGAGAATTTCGATACCATTGCGCGCACCTTGCGCACGCAATTTTAAAACAGTATTTTTGCGTTTAACCATAACGATAAAAAATAATATAAAAAACGTACATAATTATAGTCCAAATAATCAATTTTCGTATTTTCATACAACGCGGACATTTGCTCGTTAACTTCATAACTCTCTCATATACAAACACAAAACAGGAACAAACAAAAAAATAACTTAACTTTTACGCCTAACCGACAGATTTATGAGATACGCGGCCGCCAATTCACGCTGTAATTTTGTACACTAGAGGCAATTAAATTTCCGGTATTTTTAACAATGTATGCAAAGCAATCTGGCAAAGCGCTATTTCCATTTATTATTACTCTACTTCTGGGGCTATGTGTTTATCTTTATTTACCAAGTAGCCAAGGTGAGCAATCCGACTTCACAGCAAGTGCTACCCAAGTAACCGCTCACACTGTAGCAAGTGAAGAAAATGCAGTCCTCATTGAGGCTATCGGCAGTGCCCGCGCTAATCAAGCAATTTATATAAAAAGCGCACAAAATGATTACGTAACTGACATTTATTTTAAAGACGGTGATTTAGTCAATAAAGGTCAAAAGCTCGTACAATTGCAATCGCAGCAAGAAGAACTCACCGTTAAAGAACTGGCAATTAACTTACGTGAAGAAAAACGTCAACTTGAACGCTTAACTGAGCTTTCTCGCTCTCAAGCAACCGCAAAGTCATTGCTCGAAGAGCAACTTTCTCGCGTTGATGCAACCGAAGCGCAGTTTGAAAATGCTAAAACTAAATTGGCTGAAATGACTATTTTCGCGCCTTTTTCAGGCATTTTAGGTAAGCGTCAAATCTCCGTAGGTGCTTATGTAAATAACAGCACAATTATTACAAGTTTAGATGACATAAGCATAATTAAAGTCGATTTCAAAGTCCCAGAAAAATACCTTGCGCAATTAAACGTTGGCATGAAAGTAATGACCCAAAATGATGCTTACCCTGAAAAAACCTTTACCGGTAAAGTAACACACGTTAGTGCACGAATTGATTCAATCACCCGCAGTGTTGAAGTCACAGCCAGCTTCGCGAATAAAAGTGGTTTATTACGCCCAGGCATGTTGCTCAATACAGCATTACAACTGAGCTCAAATCAAGCGATGATGGTGCCAGAAAAAGCGGTGATCCCACAACAAGATAAACATTATGTTTTTCAAATTGAAGACGGAATAGCCACCAAAGTAGAGGTTCACGTTGCAGGTCGTCACAATGGCTGGGTTGCCATTGATGAAGGTATTAGTAATGGGCAGCAAATTGTTACTGAAGGAATTATTAAAATTCGCTCAGGCAGCAAAGTTACAGTGAAGGGGTAAACTGTGAAAATTACTGATACCAGTGTCAAACGCCCCGTTTTTGCAATTGTAATTAACCTACTGTTACTAACCTTTGGTTTAGTGGCTTTTTCGATGTTACCGCTGCGCGAATATCCTGATATTGAATCACCAATAGTCAGTGTAAGCACTGAATATACGGGTGCCTCAGCCGAGATCATAGAAACAAAAATAACCCAAGTACTGGAAAACCGTATTTCCGGTATCGAAGGTATTAAAAGCATTAATTCATCAAGTAGAAATGGTCGCTCAAATATTACCATTGAATTTAATATCAGCCGTGATATTGATGCCGCATCAAACGATGTCCGCGAACGTGTAGCGCGCGCACTAGATAGCCTCCCTGAGCAAGTACGCCCGCCAGAAGTATCTAAATCTAACAGTGATGAAAGCCCTATTGCTTGGTTTTTACTCAATAGCGACACGATGGATTCATTGCAACTGTCTGATTATGCACAGCGCTTTATTGTCGACCGTTTAGCTGTGGTAGATGGTGTTTCCAATGTGCGTGTTGGTGGTGAACGTAAATATGCCATGAAAATTTGGCTCAATCGCCAAGCAATGGCTGCTCGTGGCATAACCAGTAGTGACATAGAAAACACCCTACGAACTGAAAATGTTGAGCTACCAGCTGGTGAAATTGAATCTATCGACCGTGATTTTACCGTACGAACAGCGCGTAGTTATAAAGAGCAGCGAGACTTTAAAAACTTGGTAATTAAACGTGGTGACGATGGTTACTTAGTTCGTCTTGGTGAAGTTGCTGATGTAAACTTAGAAGCCGCTGACGATGAAAGCTTATTCCGTGGTAATGGCCGCAACATGGTTGGCCTTGGTATTGTTAAACAAGCTAAGGCCAATACACTTACCGTGGTCGATAATGCCCGTGCTGAACTTGAAAAAATCAAACGTAATCTGCCAGAAGGCACCACTATTCAAGACAGCTATGACTCGTCAATATTTATTAAAGAATCGATTAACGAGGTTTACAGTACCTTGGCTATTTCAATGGCTTTGGTGGTATTAATTATCTTCTTATTTTTAGGGAACATTCGCGCTACCTTGATCCCAGCGGTAACAGTCCCAGTTGCGTTGGTTGGTAGCTTTATGTTCTTACTGGCGATGGGTTATTCAATTAACTTATTGACACTACTGGCGCTGGTGCTAGCAATTGGCTTGGTTGTTGATGACGCGATTGTAATGCTAGAAAACATTCACCGGCGTATCGAACTGGGCGAACCGGCCCTACTAGCCGCCTATCGTGGCGCCCGTGAGGTTGGCTTTGCAATTATTGCCACCACCTTAGTGCTGATCTCGGTGTTTGTGCCTTTGGTATTTATGGATGGCCATATCGGCGCATTATTTACCGAGTTTGCGATGGCCGTCAGCGCTGCGGTATTCTTCTCTAGTATTACCGCATTAACACTCTCGCCAGCGTTGTGTTCATTAGTACTTAAACCATCCTCAAAAGAGAGTAAATTCAGCCAATGGATGGACCGTATCTTTAGTAAGATTGAGCAAAGTTATAAAAACTCTTTACGCTCAAATATGACGCGTTCAGGTGGTTTAACGATCACCTTACTGCTGGCTGGTTTTGTTAGTTATTTACTGTTCCAACAAATTCCTTCAGAACTTACGCCAAAAGAAGACCGTGGTACTTTCTTTATCATGATGAGTGGCCCTGAAGGGGCTAGTTATGAAAATAACGCCGCCAACATGGCAAAAATTGAAGAACGTTTAATGCCTTATTCCGAAGCGGGCGAACTAAGTCGAGTGCTGGTACGCGTACCTGGCTGGGGTGGCAGCGGTGGTGTAGCAATTGTTGGTATGGCTGACTGGGATGAACGTAAACGTTCAACTTGGGAAGTAATGGATGAGATCAGTGCAAAAATGACTGAAGTCACCGATGTGCGCGCTTTTGCTATTATGCGCCGTGGTATTGGTGGCGGTGGCTCATCACGGCCCATTGAGTTTGTCCTGCAAGGTAATGATTATGCACAATTAGCTGATTGGCGAGACCGGATCATTGAACGTGCAGAGAAAAACCCAGGACTGGTGCGTATTGACCATGACTACAAAGAAACCTTCCCGCAGTTTTTGATCAGTATCGATAAAAACAAAGCGGCGGATTTAGGGATTTCAGTTTCGGATGTTGGCCGCACCCTTGAAACCATGTTAGGCCAACGCCGTGTTACCACCTTTATTGACCGTGGTGAAGAATACGATGTGATCTTAAAAGGCACCAAAGCTGACTTTGCTGATCCTACTGATATATCAAATATTTACTTAAAATCACGCAGTGATGAACTGGTTCCTCTAGATAGCTTAATTAGCTTGAAAGAAGAAGCCACTGCATCAAGGCTAAATCGTTACAACCGAATGCGTGCTATTACTTTGAGCGCTAACCTCGCCGATGGTTATACCCTTGAAGAAGCGCTTAACTTTTTAAATAAAGTGGCAATGGAAGAAAACGAAATTGATGGCGCCATTGATTATAAAGGTGAATCGCAATTATATTATGAAGGTGCCTCAGCGATGACGTATGTTTTCATTCTAGCGCTTACTGTTACCTTCTTAGTTTTAGCCGCTCAGTTTGAAAGCTTTATGCACCCCTTTGTGATCATGCTCACTGTGCCACTGGGTTTGATGGGCGCAATGTTTGGTTTATGGGTTGCAGGACTAACCATAAACATTTACAGCCAAATAGGCATTGTAATGCTGATTGGTCTTAGTGCTAAGAACGGTATATTGATTGTCGAATTTACCAATCAATTGCGCGATAAAGGCGTAGAGTTTAGTGAAGCTATTTTACAAGCAGCAACCCAAAGATTGCGACCAATTATTATGACCTCTTTGACTACGGTAATGAGTGCGGTGCCACTAGTGCTAGCCTCAGGCCCTGGTGCAGAGAGCCGTATGGTAATTGGTGTAGTGGTGTTTACTGGCGTTATTGTCGCAACCATACTTACGCTATTTGTTGTTCCTGCGGCGTACTATGCGCTGGCTCGCAATACTCAGTCTCCTGAGTTTTTACAACAAAAGCTCAACCAACAAGAAGCTGAAAGGCCGCTAAAAGAGCTTTAATCTCATCGTAGCGTTGCAAACCCATAGCAACGCTACTTTTCACTTCCACACACTTCCCTGCTGTAATTAAATGAAATAATAAACCACCTTGCTCGTTCTTCTGATACGCTAGATCATCCGTGTAATTTAACAGCTTTAAGGAACAACTAATGAGTATAACAAATGAAACAGCAACATTTGGTGGTGGCTGCTTTTGGTGTATTGATGCCGCGTTTAGGCGCGTGAAAGGCGTTTTACAAGTAAGCTCTGGCTATACTGGCGGCAAAACAACTAAGCCTACGTATAAACAAATTTGCACTGGCCTCACCGGCCACGCAGAGGTTGTACAGATTAAGTTTGACAGTAGCCTGATAAGCTACGAAACCTTACTGGCGATGTTTTTTACCCTGCATGATGCCACTCAGCTAAACCGCCAAGGTAATGATATAGGTACCCAATATCGAAGTGTGATTTATTATCATGATAGCGAGCAGCAAGCGCAAACTAATCAATATATTGCAAAATTACAAAGCCAAATACGCGAAGATATCGTCACTGAAGTTAGCCCTGCAACCACTTACTACCCTGCAGAGCAGTATCACCAAGACTACTACAACGAAAACCCTGAGCAACGCTATTGCAGTTTATTGATAGCACCAAAGCTGAAAAAGTTTGAAAAAGACTATAAACAGTTTTTAGTAAACTAAGCAAAGTGCTAAATAAGCATTTTCATCTAAATATAAAAAAGCCCGACAAACAAAGGTGTCGGGCTTTTTTATTTAAGCTAGAACGAGATCAGAACTGGTAGCTTGCGCCAACAAAGAAGCGACGGTCAACTGTATTGTAGTAAAACACTTCGCCAGTTGCATAATCCATACTTGAGTCAACCGCGTTGTATTGCTTATCAAATAAGTTTTCAACACGAGCAGAAAATGAAAGCGCACTGTTAAATTGATAATTTGCAGTTAAGTTCCATAACGTATAAGAACTAAGCTCTGTTACTTTACCTTGACGATCACTACGGTACTGCATATCAAAACCGGCATCAAAATCGCCCCACTGCTTCGCAACAGACCAGTTCACAGTACGTGGTGAAACATAAGTTTGTGCTACACCCGTTTCAGTATTTTCAGCATTTAAATAAGTAAAATTAAACTGATTATCAAAACCAAGTACTGTATTGGCAAAGCTAAACTCAACACCCTCATGGCGTGCTTCATTTATATTTTCTGGCTGCCATTTACCTGCTGCATTAGGTGCCCATGCAATTAGGTTTTCAATATTATTTCTGAATATTGATATATCAAGCTTTGCCTGAGAAAAGTCTAAACTCAAACCTAACTCTTGGTTAGTTGATGTCTCTGGTGCTAAATTTGGATTACCTGGAGATAAAGGGTCAGGAAAATAAAGATCATTAAATGTTGGCGCTTTAAAGCCCGTGCTTTGGCTCAATCTAAGTGTTGCACGCTTATTTAAGTGATAACCAACAGCTGCGGCGTAAGTTGTTTCATTACCAAACTGCTCATCATCATCTAAACGCAATGCTAAATTTGCAATGACTTTATTGTCATCAAAATAGCCCCCAAGAAATGCAGCTTTAGCTACTTTGCTATCCGCTAGATAAGCCTTACCATTGGTATATATTTCATCTTTATACCAATTAAGCCCGCCATTAACGGTTAAAACTTGGCTTGCATTATAACTGCCGTGGTAATCAAATTGTTTACGTTTTGTTTTATAACTATTAGTAACAATCGCACCAGTGTAATCATAGCCTTTGTTGTCAGAATCATCGGTTGCAATAGCAACATTAATTGAGTGCTTATGATCGGTAAAGGATTTATCCCAACCCAGCCCTAGCTGATAATTTTCAAATTCATTATTTTCTACGATACTATCAATAGGCGAGAAAGCATTGTCGTATTGTGCATTACCTTCACTGTATTGACCCAGCGCTTTAAGCTCACCTAACAGCTCATCTGCATAGTGAATATTAAATCCTAAATTTTTGTTCTCATAACCATCTTCATCCGGCGCTACGCCTTGCAATACGTCAAAGCCATCCGTTTTTTCAAACCCAGCATTAAACGACGCTTTAACATCATCAACTACCGTTGTACCTGCAACTTGATAATTTTGATAAGCATCAGTACCAAATGTTGCATCTAGGCTGACGGATTCCTTTGTACGAGTAATAATATTGATCACACCAGCGAGCGCATCAGACCCATAAACTGCAGCACGAGAGCCTTTAACAATTTCAATGCGCTCTATTGAATTAAGAGGAATATTACTAATTGATTTATAACCAAGGGTTGCAGAGCCCGTACGTACGCCATCAACCAAAATAAGTGTATGTCGCGAGCTTGAACCGCGAAGTGACACGCCAGAACTTTGTCCAAAGCCACCATTGGAATTTATTTGAAAACCAACTTGGGTTGCTAGTAAACTCGGTAAATCACGGACATTACTTGTTTCAATATCACTGCGCTCAATAACAGTTACACTGGCAAGTACATCAGTAATTGATTGCTCAAATTTATTAGCGGTAACCGTCAGGCGTTCAATTGATTGCTCTGCAGACACAGAAAAAGACAACGCAGCGGCAATTGCTACGCCTAGAGTAGATTTGTTTAACATGATATCCCCTGACCCGCGCCCACCGCACAAGTGATAGTAAATTGGCTTCAAGGCCGGTCTCCGGACTTAACATAACTCGCTAATAAATTTAGCTAAAAGTATGTATCACCGTTGCGGGGGCAGTGTTGGACTTCGTTTATATCCTATAAACGCCACCAACTTCCCGATTATCTTGCCGTACTTAATCAACAACCTTGAAAAGTAACCACAAGCACCTTGAAAATAGGCCGCTATTGTGATTATTTTAAGCACAAAAGTCAATGGACGGCTATACATCTAAATACTCTAGGTTCTAGGAATAATCATAAGTTCTAAACTAAAAAAGCCAAACTACATTGCTGCAATTTGGCTTTTTCTAGCACCTAGAAACCTAGCTCCTAGCTTTCTAATCTCTAAAGTTTTTAAACTGAAATGGTTGCCCTAAATCAGCACTGCGTACTACTTGCATGGCTTCTTGTAGGTCATCACGTTTTTTGCCCGTTACACGTACTTCTTCGCCTTGGATCGCGGCTTGTACTTTCACTTTAGAGTCTTTAATGGCTTTAACTACTTTTTTAGCCATATCTTTTTCGATACCTTGCTTTAGCGCAACATTACGGTAAACATTTTTTCCCGCACGTGAAATATCTTGCAGCTCTAAACTTGATACGTCCATACCGCGTTTTGATATTTTGCTCGCTAAAATATCAAACAACTGCATAACCTGTGAATCAGCTTCTGCTTTTAGTTTAATGGTTTTATCATTAAGCTCTATTGACGCATCAACGCCTCTAAAATCAAAGCGAGTTTCTAGCTCACGGTTGGCATTATCAACAGCATTTTTTGCTTCGTTCATTTCGACTTCCGAAACAATGTCAAATGAAGGCATAAGTCTCTCCTAGCAAGATATTTTTAATTCAAATTTATATTGTCGATAATTATACTATATAAATTTTATAAATCTTTACACTTTTCTATGCTTTGTTCAGCTGCGATACGAAATTTGTTTGATATACTACGGCTCTATTTTTAAACGATTTAGGATTTTTCGTGACTCGGCGTGTTTATCAAACCCTATTTTTAATCAGTATTCTGGTATTTACCTTTTTGTTTGCCCGCGATTTTAGGGGCGTTGGGGTATCGTCACTGCCTCACCTAGATAAGTTAGTACATTTTACTATTTTCTTTGTTCTGGCAGCCGTCATGGTCAGAGCATTCAAGCTACCTGTATTCGTTCACCTCGTGTTATTAGCATTTTATGGCATTGCTATTGAGCTAATGCAAAGCACAATCCCTTATCGTAGCGCCTCTGTTGCTGATGTTGTTGCTGACTTTTCTGGGGCTGCTAGTTTCTTTTTGTTGTTCGGTATTTATTCTCGTTTTAAAAAGAATCAAAATGGCTAATATATTCGTCGTTGGCGATGGTGCCATTGGGCTGCTCTATAGCCATTATTTGAGTCAACAGCACAGGGTCACCCTACTTACCAAGCATGCTATTGACGAACCTCGTTTTTATCAACAAGCAAACGCGCCAAAACAAACAATTAATTGCCAACTGACAAACCTGACTCAATTATCCGAGCACGGCCAAGTCGATGTTATTATTTTTACTGTTAAAGCATATCAAGTTGCCACCGCATTTAGGCAACTAAAGCCTTTTTTAAGCGCTCAATGCCAATTGATTTTATCTCACAATGGCATGGGTAATGTAGATGAAATAAATAGCGAACTTACAAAACAACAAGGACTATATTTTTTAACAACACGTTTAGCGGGCTACAAAGATACACCTTTTAGTGTGTTGCATACTGGTATCGGGAGCAGCATTTTAGGTGATTGTAACCAGCAAGCAAAAACACAACTCGCTGAAGTTAAAAATCTACTAAACGCTATTCCTGAATTAACAACCACAAATAATATACAACAATTACGCTTTGAAAAATTACTCGTTAATATTGCCATTAATCCACTCAGTGCGCTGCACAATGTGAAAAATGGCGCACTGACTGCACCGCAGTTTAGTGGCATAATTTTAAATATCTTAAACGAAGCGTGTACCGTAGCAAATAAACTAGGTATTAATGTGCGACTTGCTGAAGCATTAGCGAACGCCTATCAAGTGATGAGTGATACCAAAAACAATTACTCATCAATGCATCAAGATATCGCCCATAATCGCATCACAGAAATTGACGCGATGTGCGGTTATATTTGCCAAAAAGGTAATCAACTCGGTATTAATACCCCTCACAATCAATCTTTACTCGATGCTATCAGACATAAAAAAAGCGCGATTTAACTCGCGCTTGTTATTAATAACTATCAACCTTACGGGCGATAAACTTTAACATTAGCAAAGCCATTTTCATGTAAAATAAGCGCCTGTAGCTGACTCATTACACCTTTAGTGCAATATAAGTAGTAGTCTTTGTCTTGCGGTAGGTCTGCAAATTTGGTCGCTAAGCGGAAAAATGGCAAATGCACAACTTCTATCCCATCAATTTCAAGCGGTGCTGCATCTTCTTCTTCCGGCGAGCGAATATCAACAACAACTGCATCAGCTGGTAAATCAGAAACTGACTCGGCCTCTTTTAGCTCTTGTTTAGCTTCAACGTCAATGTCACGAATATCCATAATACGTGCGTTTTCAATAACAGTATTGAGCACATCAAAATCAAACTTTTGCTCTTCAGCTTCTACTACGGCAATTTTAGCTTTAACTGTAGGCTTTTTAGAAATCACACCACAGTATTCCGGCATAGTTTCGGCCATTTCTGCGGTGCCAATTTTACGAGCGATGTTTATAATTTCTTGTTTGTCGTGTTGGATCAGCGGGCGTAATATAAGCGTTTCGGTAACACGGTCAATCACACTTAAGTTGGCTAATGTTTGACTTGAAACTTGGCCTAGACTCTCACCGGTAACGAGCGCTTGAATCCCCATTTTTTCAGCTATTTGGCTGCCTGCACGCATCATCATACGTTTGAGGACTACACCCATTTGACTGTTTTCAACATTTTCTAAAATTTCGGCAACAACGGGGTCAAAGTCAACACTGATAAATTTAACTTTATGGGTTGAGCTAAACTGCTTCCAAATATAATAGCTGGCTTGTTTAACACCAATCTCGTGCGCCGCACCGCCTAAATTGAAGAACAAAAAGTGCGTACGAGCGCCTTTGCGGATCATTTGATAACTAGCAACGCCCGAGTCAAATCCACCTGACATTAACGACAAGACATCTTCTTGCGTTGGTAATGGGAAACCGGCCATACCATGATGGGTGTGCGTTACGACGTAAGCTTTATCATCTTTAATTTCAAGACGAATAGTTACTTCAGGATTTTTCAGTCTTACGCTGGCACCATCGACGTGCTGATTTAAACCACCACCCACATAACGCTCTACATCGGTAGAGGTGAAATCATGCTTACCTTGGCGCTTACAACGTACACAGAATGTTTTGCCCACGACGGTGTGGCCAACCATATCTAACGCTTTTTCGTAAATATCGTGCAGGTTTTCGTAGTTAGTTTCGGTCACTTCAATAAACTGCACAATACCAGGGATCCGTTGTAAGCCATCGATAAAATCAAGGCGCTTTTGTGCGTCATCTGATTTAGTTACGACGGATATATTGTCCCAGTTATTTTGTACTTGTACTTTTTCGTCAAGCTTGCGTAACACAATTTTAATGTTGTTTTCTAACAACTTAGTAAAGCGTTTACGCACAGAGCGGCTTTTAATGGCTATTTCAGGATGGAGTTTGACGATAAATTTAAGCATAGTTTACTCGTTAGACAATATTTAGGATTCACGCACCCACGTGTTGGGCGCGCGATTATAACAAAAAATCTAACGTCTAGGAAATAAACAACCGCTGCGTTTAATTAAACAGGCTCTGCTTGTGCCGCTAATTTACTGTATTTTTCGCGTAACAAGTTAATTTTTGGGATACTTTGCTCGGTACCAAATGCTTTAAAAAGCGCTAACACTTTTAAAATACCATTATAAATATCTTGCTGCATTAACTCACCGCTTAACCGTCTGGCTTTAATGTAAGGAGTCCAAAAACTGACGGTGATTTTTAGCATATGAGCAAGTTCAACGGTATCTTCATCATCAATTGCGATCATCCCACCTTCACGCAGGCCAATCACAATTTCGCGCACTTGACTTAACAAAGCCTCTTGAAACTCAATATAATCTTTTTTCAGTACTTCGTCGCGAGATAAAATGTCACCCAAATTGTCATAGAAAAAATGAAAACGCCACATCAACTCAAACAAAGCATCAAGATACCCAGTTAAGTGTGTTAGTGCTTCATCCTGCTTTTCCATTGGCACAAATTGAGTGTGTAAATGCTTACTATATAATGCAAAAATATGGCGAATAATGTCTTCTTTATTTTTAAAGTGATAATAAAGATTACCGGGACTGATGCCCATATGTGAAGCGATATGGTTGGTTGTGACCGCACGCTCGCCATGTTGGTTAAATAGCATTATGCTGGTTGTAATTATTTTATCCTTGGTACTCATATCCTGCTACTCTGATTATTTTTATTAGAGTAAATGCCCATAATTCACTCAGTATTATTAGCCGCGCAGTATATACAAATATAATCCAATAAAATACCACCTTGAAAATTTCTAATCCATAATTCGTAGTTATTGTTTCTTATTGAAATAAACTCATTTACAAATGAAAATATGCAGCCGCAATTTGCAGGCTGATCTGGACAACAAAGACTGTTAATATAACCCTCAAAATAACACTAAGATGATATTTATGAAAGTCACCGCAATTTATCCTGGCACCTTTGATCCATTAACCAATGGACACACAGATCTGATCCAGCGGGCAGCTAAAATGTTTGATACTGTAATTGTTGCAGTTGCTCACAATCCTAGTAAAAAACCCTGCTTTAGCCTGGATGAGCGGGTAGCAATTGCCAATAGTTTACTCACTCATTTAGATAACGTCAGTGTTATTGGCTTTTCTGGATTACTAGCTGATTTAGCACGCGATCATAGTGCGAATGTACTGATCCGCGGTATTCGTGCGGTGTCTGACTTTGATTATGAGTTTCAGCTTGCCAATATGAATCGTCGTTTAAATCCTGATTTAGAGAGTGTTTTTTTAACCCCAGCTGAAAAGAACTCATTTATCTCTTCAACCCTAGTTAAAGAAGTCGCGCGTCATAAAGGCGATGTCAGTGAGTTTGTACACCCTATTGTAGTAAAAGCATTACAGGAAAAGTTACACGGATGAAGTTAAATATCTATTTAAGCACCCTTGTTGTGATTGCCACACCCGCGTTTGCATCACCTTGGATTGAAAGTGACGACCCTTTATTACGAGCCTCAATTGAGATGCTCTTTAACCAAGGCGTGATTAAACAACCGATCAATAGTTATCCCTTGATGTGGCAAGGTATTGCCAGAGATTTAAATACAATTGAAAGCAGCAGTTTATCAACACAAAGTCGATTTGCTTATCAACACGTAAAACATGCCTTAGAGAACGCTAAACAAGGCAGTAGCTCTGGTGTGAGGCTTAACTACAATAGTGAGCCGGCTTTGCAACAAAGCTTTGGCAAACGCGATCAACAAAAAAGTGGCATTAATAGCTATGGCTCTATCACTGGCGACCGTGTTAGCGCCAAAGTTAGTGTTAATTACGCTGATCAGCCACTTGATGATGAACACATAAACTATCATGGCAGCTACTTAGCAGTATTAATGGGCAATTGGTCTGTTAGCGCCGAACAAGTAAGCCATTGGTGGGGGCCAGGTAACGACAATGCATTGCTACTGTCGAATAATGCCGCACCAATGAAAGGGCTAAGAATTAACCGTGCTAACACCCAATATGTAGGCCCAAGCTGGCTATCATTCATTGGTAACTGGCAGTTGACTGGTATTTACGCAAAACAAAAACCACATTTAAGTAATGATGAAAAAGGTGACTACTGGGCTATGCGCTTTGCCAGCACACCACTACCAGGGCTTGAGGTTGCATTTAGTACCGCAAGTTCAGACTATTTAACCAGCACAGAAATAGCCCCCAATTCGCTCGAACTAATAACAAATAAGCAACGCTTAACCAGTTTAGATGCTAAGTACTCAACCAGCATAGCCAATCAACCGATTGCTTTTTATACTGAGCTAATGGGAAAAAATGACAGTGGCTTAACGCCAAGTGATGCTTTTTATACAATTGGCGTTG
The DNA here is from genome assembly GCF_014164535.1 of Pseudoalteromonas sp. SG41-2. Classification (NCBI taxonomy): domain Bacteria; kingdom Pseudomonadati; phylum Pseudomonadota; class Gammaproteobacteria; order Alteromonadales; family Pseudoalteromonadaceae; genus Pseudoalteromonas; species Pseudoalteromonas sp. SG41-2. The sequence continues at coordinate 27,055 of NZ_JACJFK010000023.1, forward strand.
AGAGCTTTTTTGGCGGCCAAGAGCAATTACTAAAAACCTATTTTGAATATTCAAATACGCAACAAGATTGTACAGCCCAACTTAGTTGTGAAGATACTAATGAAGCATTTATTAATTATGCCCAAGCCTATAATCATAAAGATCGGTTAATTGGCTCTGCAACACCACAGCAAAGTAAATCAGCAGTATTAGGTGCGCATTATCATACTATGAACGGTTATGGCGGCTATGCGAAGTTACGTTGGTTTAAAACTGACATCACCAACTTAACCCAAGTCACCGAAACGTTTGAACGCTTACAATTAGAGCTTGGTTATCAGCAGGCTATTTTTAGTGGTTTATGGAAGATCAGCGGCTCAGTGTATAAAGACGAACTTGCTAACGAGTCTGATACCAACAGCGCATTAAAAACCAGCTGGGAATACCGGTTTTAAGTTTTCGAAACAAAGGCCTGATTTTTATTTAGGCCCTTGATTATCCTAGCTTTTTGTAATAATTTGCTTAAGCCTAAAAAATCTTTATTTATAGCTAAGGCTGTTATCATTATCACATCGCATATATTGACACCAAAAGAATAAACTGACCAAAGCCACCAAGGCTCAGAATTTAAACGCACATAGATATCGCAATAAATTGCGGCAATTAAAATCGCATTTAAGATAAGCCCACACATAATATAGCAATTAACTGGAGAGGGGCTAATCTTTTGATATCTGATCAACAATCCAATGCATGTAAGAGTAAGCAAATCGTATATAAACCAGTTCAAATAAATTGAATACACTAAATATAAGAGCTCGCTCGTTATATAAGAAACGGCCATTATAAATGAAAGTATTACTATGCTTTTATTGGGGTTATTTATGTACAGTACCCAATTTAATAAAAAGACCATTAAGAATCCCCACTCGATAAATACACCGATGTACGGACCAACTACGTCATTTATAAACATAGGCTAAATGGAGTGTTTTATGTGATGTGTTTTAAATAATGCTTTAATTGCATTTTTAAGCCTAATTAAACCTAAAATGTCACGATCGACAATCAAGGCTACTATCATTGTAAAATCAATGATATTTACACCAAAAGAGTATATGTCCCAAAGAATCCAATAAGTTGAATTTTCATAAACCTGAACATCTAAATACACAGAAACAAACAATAGGATATTTATAGACAAACCGCAGACAAGATAAATAAATGACGGTGTAGAGTTCTTTATAACGAGATAGCATCCCGCCAAACATAGTAATGTCATAAAATCATATAATGCCCAATGCATATATGTGACTGCAGTAGAAGATAGCCATGTAAAGAAATGATCCCCTGCCATATAGGAGATCATCATAATAAATGAACTGATTAACAGCGTAGTTTTTCTTTTAACATCTATAGAGTATATAAAGATATTAAAAAAAAATGCCATTAAAAACCCCCAAGCACTCAATGCAGAAAGGGAGAAAAAACCAAATTGTTCAGTTAAAAACATTTCACTCCTATTGAGGCCTTTTATCTCGAGGAAGCATCACCCCACCACCGCGCTGGATTTCAGCTTCACCTTTAGCCGCTAGTAAGGCTTCATTAGATATAGACACTGTATCAGATTGTAGGGTTTTATTACTAGCGCTTTGTTCAAGTGCTGGCTTTGATTGTTGCATATTATTGTATGCTTGCATTTGTAATTGGCTGTTAGCTGTAACTTGCATAAGATTAATCCTTTCAATAAATGTTGAATAAATGACTTATTAAATAAGCCACTGTTTTTAACGCTCTGATAACTGCTTGGCGCTTTTAAAGATGAACTCACGCTGAGCCATCTTACATCTAGTAATAAGCAATTACTGATCCAACATTTAAAAAAAACGATCTTTTTTGATCTTTTATTTGCTACAGCGCATCCCACACAACAGGTCATACCAGATATGATAAGGCATAAAAAAACGCACAGGGATAACCGTACGTTTTTTATATCCAGGGATTTTAAGCTACATTTTTACACGGGATCTCCGCGTTCCGACTTTGCTTCAAAATAAATTCCATCGCGACTTCGTCACAATTGTCTCTGCGCAAACACAGTTCACAATCTTTCATCACCTTTTCCGGTAAGCTGTCTTTAGTACAGAATGTGAAACCTTGTTTTTCAAAGAAATCAGGTACTCGCGTCAAAACAATGATGCGATTGAGTGCCAATTTTTTGGCTTTAACTAATAAATGTTCAACTAACTGACGACCTTGCCCAGTAATACCGGTTTCAGGATCTATCCCTAAAGAACGAATTTCAGCAAGACCAGTATCATAAATATACAGTGATGCGCAGCCCGCGACTTCTCCAGCAACTTCGGTAACCGCAAACTCATTGATTGAATGTACCATGTCGCTTTTAGCACGCGGTAAATTTTCACCTACCGTAGCCCAGTGCTGGATCAATTTCGCAATTGACTCTACATCGTCAAGATTAGCGTCACGAACTGTTATTTGCTGTTTTTTTTTGGCATCTTTAACTGCAACTGTAACTTGCTCTAAAGATGTACCACCTAGTGCTTGGCGCGCTTTTATACATGCGTCTATCTCTAGTACAGCATATACGTCCTGTGCAAAAATACTATGCACCGATTGGAATTGTTCTAAACTTAAATCTTCTAAGTTATTCCCTTGTGCGATAGCCATTTGTACCAACACACCAACAATATGATGACCTTCCCTAAAAGGGATCCCTTTGGCGACTAAATAGTCAGCAAGCTCTGTAGCGTTGGAGTGCCCGCCTTTCGCAGCAGCTAGCGTTCGCTCGCCATTTACTTTTATACCTTTGATACACGCTTGCGCCATATGAATACAAGCTAGCCACGTTGGCATGGCATCAAATAAGCCTTCTTTATCTTCTTGCATATCTTTATTATAAGCAAGTGGCAGTGCTTTTAACGTCATCATCATGGCACTAAAGGCACCAAATACACGCCCTGTTTTGCCGCGAATAAGCTCTAGCGCATCGGGATTCTTCTTTTGTGGCATCAATGATGAACCAGAGGTGACATTATCTGCTAACTCAATGAAACCCGCTTCACCCGAATTATAAAAGATCAAATCTTCTGACATACGCGATAAATGGATCATAGAGATTGATGCACAGCTTAATAGCTCAACCACAAAGTCACGATCTGATACGGCATCTAAACTATTTTTAGTCGCAGCGGTAAAACCTAACCCCACGGCAAGTGCTTGCCGATCAATTGGGTACGCAGTACCGGCAAGTGCCCCACTGCCCAAAGGGCAAAAATTCATTCGCGCTTTAGCATCTGCTAAACGGCTTTCATCACGTTCGATCATTTCCACGTAAGCCATACACCAATGACTAAACAACAATGGCTGAGCACGTTGTAAATGGGTATAACCAGGTAAGATAGTGCCCAGCTCACGTTCAGCTAAAGCGATAAACTCACCTTTTAACTGACCAAGCGCCGTAAGTATGTGAGCGGCGGTATCACGACACCATAAGCGAAAGTCAGTAGCGACCTGATCGTTACGACTACGTCCGGTGTGTAATTTTTTAGCTAAGTCCCCCACTTTTTCGATCAATGCAGCTTCAACATGTGAGTGAATATCTTCAGCTCCTGACGTTGCCACTGCTTGTGGATCAGCTTTTACTTCGTCGAGTAATTCATATAATGCAGCGACTAACTTTTTGTGTTCGTCACTACTTAATACGTCAACCTGCTTAAGGGCACCTGCCCACGCTACAGAGCCAACTATATCTTGCTCTGCGAGTTGATAATCGAAGGGAAGTGAGTCGTTAAATTGTTTAAACGCCTCATCTGGACCCGTAGAAAAACGTCCGCCCCATAATGCCATGAAATCTCTCCAAACCCTGAAACTGCCCCGCCTTATTGTTACGGGGCTGTAGTAAAATTACTTCTTCGCTAGTGCTGAAATTCTGCTTGAAAGCGAGAATAAACGAATAAAGCCTTCAGCATGCGATTGGTCGTAAACATCATCTGCACCAAACGTTGCAAAATCTTCGCTGTATAAGCTATTAGGTGATTTTTTCTGAACCGCTGTTACCTGGCCTTTATAAAGCTTAAGAATAACTTCGCCAGTAGCAACTGTTGATAACGCTTCTGCGCCCGCTAAGATTGAATCTTTAAGTGGTGTAAACCAACGACCGTCATAGACTAAATGTGAAAACTCGCCGCCCAGTACTTCTTTCCATTTGCGGCTTGCTTTATCAAGTACTAACTCATCAATCGCTTGTAATGCCGCCATGATTACTGTGCCACCAGGGGTTTCATAACAACCACGGGATTTCATGCCCACTAAACGGTTTTCAACGATATCAACCCGACCAACACCATGTGGGGATGCAATATCATTAAGTTTAACTAGACAATCATACGGTTTAAGCTGCTCGCCATTGACAGCAACAACTTCACCTTCAACCACGTTTAAGGTAACAAATTCAGGCTCATTGGGTGCTTGCTCTGGTGAGTTAGTCCAAGTCCACACTTGCTCACTTGGTTGGCACCACGGATCTTCAAGCTCGCCACCTTCATGAGAAATATGCCATGCGTTTGCATCACGGCTGTAGATTTTAGTTGCCGATGCAGAACATGGAATATTACGCTCTGCCAAGTAATCAAGTAATGACTCACGGCTTGATAAGTCCCACTCACGCCATGGCGCAATAACTTGAAGATCAGGCGCAAGGGCCGCAAAACAAGATTCAAAGCGCACTTGGTCATTACCTTTACCAGTACAACCATGAGAAAGTGCATCAGCACCTACTTTACGAGCAATCTCAACTTGCGCTTTAGCAATAATAGGACGTGCCATTGACGTACCTAATAAATAAGTACCTTCGTAAATTGAACCGGTTTTTAACGTTGGGTAAATATAATCACTTACCATTTCGTCTTTTAAGTCAACTACATAACATTCAGACGCACCAGATGCGATCGCTTTTGCTTCAACGCCTTCAAGTTCTTCAGCACCTTGACCTACATCGGCAACAAACGCGATAACTTCACAACCGTAGTTTTCTTTTAACCATGGCACGATGGCTGACGTATCTAAACCACCAGAATAGGCTAATACAACTTTTTTAATAGAACTCATTGGTGATACCTTACACAAAATTTGGATTTAATAATGAAACAAGCAATGCGTTTTGCGCATGCATACGGTTTTCTGCTTGTTGTATAATTTTTGACGCCGGACCATCCATTACCTCAGAAGTAATTTCAAATTCACGGTGTGCTGGCTGGCAATGCAGTACAGTGTCAGCCCCAGTCTGTTTAAGCAACGCCGCATTTAATTGATACGGCATGTACTTTTCTTTTACTTGTTCAAGTGGCGTATCATCGCCCATTGATACCCATGTATCGGCATACACTGCGTTAGCGCCTACAGCCGCTTCAACACGATCACTCACCATCACTGATGCACCATTCATTGCGGCAATTTGCTCAGCCTGCTTTAAAATTTGCGAGTCTGGTGAACTGCCTTTAGGGCATACGGCAACAAAATCTGTGCCTAAAGTAGCCGCAAGTAACATCAGCGAATGCGTTACGTTGTTGCCTTCACCTAAATAAGCTAATTTTAGCTGGCTTACATCGCCATATACTTCTTGCAGTGTTAGAAAGTCAGCAAGTGCTTGGCATGGATGATATAAATCGCACAAACTGTTGACCACAGGTACGCTTGAAAATTCAGCAAGTGTGGTTAATGTTTTATGCTGATATACCCGCGCCACAATACCGTCAGCCCAACTGGCAATGTTCAATGCAAAGTCTTTTACTGATTCACGTGCGCCCATGGCGCCATTTTGTGAATCAAGATACACCGCATGTCCACCTAACTTATTAATACCTATATCAAATGATAAACGCGTACGTAAGCTTGGTTTTTCAAATAAAGTAACCACCGATTTGCCAGCCAGTGCTTGACTAAAATCAGCTGGGTTAGCTTTAATTTTTTGCGCTAAGTTAAGTAATTTAAGTGCGCCTTGTTGGTCTAACTCTAGACCCGATAAAAAATGATTAAACATATAAAACCTATGGTGTAATTTTTGTTCCGACGTGCTTACCCGCGAGTAGAGCAATTAAGTTTTCTGGCTTTTGCCAGCTCGAAATGTAAACGCCACGTCGTAAGTGCTGGGCAGCAAGAAGGCTGGTCTTTACTTTGACCTCCATCCCACCCAAAATTACTCCTTCTGCAATTAAAGTATTGATCTGGTTTGTGTCAAGTTGATGTAACGGCTGTTTATTTGCATCAAGTACAGCTTCTACATCAGTCATAAAAATAATTTCCGCATTAAGCTCTTTAGCTATTGCCGCCGCCGCTTCATCAGCGTTTACGTTATACCAAAGGCCATCTTCACCAAAGCCGATAGAGCTGACCAGAGGTAAACGACCAAGTTTTAATAACTCCGGTATCACACTTTGCACACCGCCGTCACAATTACCAACTTGACCAAGCGCTTTGAGTTTTTGTGACGAAATAATGCCCGCTTCGTATAAACTAAGCCCGACGGGTTTATGACCTGCGATAATTGCTTGGCTCATTAATTGTTTATTAGCACACCCAGCAAGCGCGCCAACAATATAAGGCATTTGCTCTTTTGGACTGATGCGTAAACCTTGATGTTTCGCACTAGCAAAACCAGCCTCAGTCAACCAATTATCAACTAGTGAACCGCCACCATGAACGATGACAAATTGTGCTTGAGTTTGCGATGCAAGCGCCTCAAATAACGCTTTAGCCGCGTCTTCTGTATTGAGTACTGCACCACCGAGTTTAATGACCCATGTTTGCATTACTAACTACCCTTTTAAACCTGTATTATGGGCAATACCCATGGCTAAATTAATGCACTGCAATGCTTGCCCTGCAGCACCTTTTAATAAGTTATCAATAGCTGCCATCACAATTAGCTGCGTACCTTGCTGCTGCCATGCAATATCAACGTAAGGCTGCTTTGCAACTCCTTTTATTGATGGCATCTTATTACCAAGCAATCTGATCAGTGGCTCATCAGCAAGCACTTGATAAGCTTGTGTAACTTGCTCTGGTGTAACTCCAGGTTTCAATTGCACATAAATAGTTTCTAAAATACCGCGTGGAAAATTACCTAAATGCGGCGTAAATAGCACCTTGTGACCTAAATGCTGCTCAATCTCAGGACTGTGTCTATGATTAAACAATCCATAAGGTGCTAACGACACTTCACAAAAATGCGTGGCTACACTAGCTTTACGCCCCGCACCGGTTACACCCGATACAGCATTAATAATAATGGTTTGCTCGGCTAATAAGCCGGCTTGTTGCAATGGTTTTAACGCATTCAGCGCTGCTGTTGGATAGCAACCAGCCACAGCGACTAACTGCGCCTTGGCGATTGCTTCACTATTCCATTCAGCCAATCCGTAAGCCGCTTCACTTAGTAATTCCGTATGTTGATGCGCAAAACCATAATAGGTTTGATAATCTTCATTACTGCTTAAACGGTAGCCACCCGATAAATCAAATACTTTTTTGCCCATGCTTAAAAAACGTGGCGCTAAGTCAACACTCACTTTATGATCAGTACACAAACATACAAAATCGGCCGACTTTTCAATATCGTTATAAGCGCTATCACTAAGAGGCAATAAAGGAGAATCAAGCAAACCTAAATGCTCAGGATACAAGTCACTTAATAATTTACCCTTATCTAAGCTTTGCTCAGATACATAGCAACCAGCTAAGGTTAATTGCGGGTGTTTTACTACCAAACTTGCTAATTCTGCGCCGCTATAGCCACTTGCGCCAATAATCACTACTTTCATTCGTTACTCTTTTTGGTTTTTTGTTACTACATATATATTCAAATCGGGTTTAACAGTGCATAAAACACTATTTTATGAATGAAATCTGGTTATCGTCGTTTTATATTCATTGCGTCGCTTTAATATATTTATGCTTAAAAAGTGAATTGATATTCATCATAAATACTTTTATATTGTTATGCAATTAGATTGAATACTTATTTTGGATTTTTTTATGTCATTACCGTCTTTTTTATCTATGTATCAGCAATTGATTGCTGCACCTTCAATTAGTGCCATGGATGAGTCATTGTCTATGAGCAATAAAGGGGTGATTGATTTATTAGCTACTTGGTGTACAAGTCTTGGATTTGAATGTGAAATTACTGAGTTGTCGGGCCCTAAAGGTCGTTTTAACTTACTCGCAAAACGTGGCCAGGGAGATGGTGGTTTAATGCTTGCCGGTCATACCGATACAGTCCCATTTGATGATAGTCGTTGGAACTATAATCCGTTTAAATTAAGTGAAGATAACAATAAATTATATGGTTTAGGTAGTATTGATATGAAAGGGTTTTTCGCTTTTGTATTGCAATCAATCAGTGAACTAGATGAGAATATTCAAACACAGCCAATTTTGATTCTAGCTACTGCCGACGAAGAAACCACCATGGCCGGTGCACAGCAAGTTTGTCAGCATAAAAACTTAAAGCCAGCTCGGTGTATTATTGGTGAACCTACTGATATGACACCTGTTTTCACACATAAAGGACATATGAGCAGCGCGATTCGCGTAGTCGGTCGTTCCGGACATAGCTCTGATCCTGAACGTGGTTTAAATGCCATTGAAGTGATGCATAAAGTTATTGCAAAACTGTTAACTTTAAAAGAGCAATTAAAGAATAAATATGCAGTTGAGCATTTTGTTATTCCTTACCCTACTTTAAATCTAGGACACATTCATGGTGGCGATAATGCAAATCGCATATGTGGCTGCTGTGAAATGCATATTGATATGCGCCCTTTACCGGGTCTAAGTGTGCAAGAACTGCAAATGATGCTGTTAAAAATAGCTACAGAGATCAATAACCAATATCCAGATTCAGTCAGTGTAATGGATATGCACGAGCCAATCCCCGCATTTACCGGCAGTACTGATTCGGCATTAGTTAAACTGGCAGAAAAAATATCAGGAGAGCAAGCAGTTGCAGTGAACTACTGTACTGAAGCGCCATTTATTCAACAATTGGGTTGTGAAACGATTGTGATGGGACCGGGTTCAATTAATCAGGCTCACCAACCCGATGAATTTTTGGCGATGGAAAAAATTAAACCATCTCAACATATTATCACTGAAATGATCAGAACATCGTGTTTTAGCTAACAAAGAAAGTGCTGCTTGCGTTATCCCCACGCAACCTGGGAATAACGCAACTGTTACTGCTCAGTCCATGTATTTCTTAAGATATTTCTTAAATACAGGATCTGTTTTAGCCAGCTCTTTTTGCTCAGCAAGTATATCTTTTAAAATACTCTCTGATGTCAGCGGATTTGCAAGTACGACTCGAAATACCACTGTAGGTTGATGATCATACTGCGCGGGAGTTAAACGGGTACGGGACACAAATGAACGACCGGCTTCACGTTGGCGTTTTTGCATACTGGCAGTAAAACGATTTAACGAGGCAAAGATATCCAAACGCGTTTGTTCATCTGCTTGAGCTATTTTTTGTTTTATCTGTTTTGGCACATAACGGTATGTCAGTAAACATAACTCAGGTTCTGAGATCAGCTCAAAGTCATCATCTGCTTTCACTAAATCAGCAAAGTAACGGGCTTTTTCAATTCCTTTATCTATTAAGATTTCGTAGCCTTTACGGCCAATAACGCGTAAGCAAGCATGCACTAACATAGCCATACCAGGACGACTACCTTCAAGTGTGTGGCTGCCTAAATCTTTAGAGCCTTTACGTAAAATATATTCTGCATGATGTTCTATAGCATCCGTAGCTGTAGGATCTTTAAATAGCACTAACCCAGCGCCCATTGGCACATACATTTGTTTATGAGCATCGATGGTAATTGAATCTGCTCGCTCAATACCTTTTAGTAACGAGCGGTATGTACTAGAAAGCAGCGTAGCTCCTCCCCATGCTGCATCTACATGAAAATGGCAGTTGAGTTCAGCGCTTAAATCAGCCATAGCATCAAGAGGATCAATATTGCCAGTTTCAGTCGTGCCGGCTACCCCAACAATCGCCATCACTTTTATACCTTGCGCTGCTAGCTCATGGGCTTTGGCGCGCATTGCATCAACATCAACCTTATTGTTATCTGCAGTTTTAATGGCAATAAAGTTATCACGACCAATGCCAAGTAAATCAGCTGATTTTCCTAGCGAGTAATGGCCACGTTCAGAAATAAGTACTGCAAGGCCTTTATATCCATAATGCAACATGGCACTGATCAAACCTTGTGAACCAATCCCTTTAAATTCGCCGTCCGCTTTCAGTAAGCGATTACGAGCAATCCACAATGCGGTAATATTGGCGATTGTGCCACCCGAACAAAACGCACCTAGCGACGTTTTCGCACTGTGCATCCATTTGCTATAAAAACTGTCATCTTGCCCGTATGCCAAATGATGCATCATACCAAGCACTTGGCGCTCAAGTGGAGTAAATGCTTTGGAGGTTTCTATTTTTACTAAGTTTTGATTAAGACCAACCATCAACTTAGAAAGTGGCAATACAAAATGCGGTAATGCTGACGTCATGTGCCCAATAAAGCTTGGCGCAGCGGTATGCACTGAATGAGCGACAAGTTGCTCCATAATATCTTGCGCATAAGCAGATACAAAAGTCGGATCTTCTGGGATTGCTGCCGATTGAAAATCTTTTTCAATCTCATGCAATGGCTTTTCAATTGCCGCTATGTTCTCATTCAAAAAACCTGCTAAATTGCTCGAGATCTCAAGTTCGATTTTACTCAAAGTTGAGTCTGGTGCTTCAGGCACAGTAAATATACGCATCAGAGTTTCTTTAGAGGCGACGGCACAACGCTTTTGATCCATCTTTATACCCAGTAAATGTAGCTTTGTTTAGCTGAAGATCCATCTCTAGGAACTCCATTACTAATAACGCCAAAACTACAATGATTCCACGAAATGCGTTAACTCTACTGTAATAGAGTTGAAATGTCTCGTATAAAGCCACAAAAGTAGCCAATTGCATGACAAATTAATGATAATTTGATTAATATTTATCATTCAAATAACTAACTATATTTTTATAGGCGATACAGCCTTTTTTTGTATAATAGAAGGGCTAATAAATCAAGGAAGAGCATGATAAATACAAATTTACGGACAAATTGGATAATCGCGGGTTTCATGCTGTTTTTTATCAGTTTATTGAGCTACATCTATTACACCTACAACAGCACTCGTAACGATATTATGCACAGCGTTGATACTCGATTACTCAATGCGGCATTAAGCGTTAAGCATATGCTTGGTGATGAATACCATCAAAAAATCAATGCAGGCCAATATATATCATCAACCGAATACCAACAAAAAAGCCGGCAACTTTCAGAGTTTGCTAATGCGTTAAATATCGCTTATGTATATGCCATGGTTTTAAAAGACGGTAATGTACATTTTAGTGCATCGAGTTACACTCAGAACGATCAAAATACCGGTAAAATCACCCAATTACTCGATCTATACCCTGAAGCAACTGCCGCTAATATTGGCGCGTTTTATTCAACAGAGCCAGTGTTTGAAATTTCAAAAGATCAATGGGGGCATTTTAAAACAATTTTTGTCCCTTTTGTCGATGCCAATGGAGTCACCTATTTAACTGGGGCCGATATCACCATATACGATCTCAATCAGCGATTAGCGCAAAGTGTATCTAAAGCTGCGGGCATGGCTATGTTTTTCTTTTTTATTGCTCTGTTGGTTGCCGGTATTTATGTGTATTTATTGAAACGTGCGATTTCAACCGATACCAGTAGTGGCTTTGCCAATCATATTGCACTTGAATATTATATTAAAAACTCCCCTAATCATCATCTGCAACTTGCTGTTATTTGGGTAAATGAAGTTGAAGATATAAGCAGTTTTTATGGTACAGAAGTAGGCGACCGCGTTATGAAAAACTTGTTGCAACACTTCAAAAAGCGCCGCCCTGCGGGTAGCCAGATGTTTCGTCTAACGACCAACAAAATAGTCCTCATCGCTCCTTTTGGTAAAGATAATGCAGGTTTTCTCGAGGTGATCCAAGCTTATAATTGCAGTACCCCATTACTTACCGACCCTTTTATATACATCACCTTGTGCGCAGGCATCGCCAGTGGCAATAAATCAATGTTACTTGAAAATGCTCATATTGCCGCATTACAAGCCAAACAAGGTCGCCGCACTGTGATTAATTACTCAAGCGCACTCCATGATGTAAAAAACCAATATCAGTACAATGTAGCAATGGCAAAAGAAGTGCGTGAAGCATTTGAGAACAATAGAATTGTGCCTTATTTTCAGGCAATTTATGATAATGAAACGAATGCCATTATTCAGTATGAATGTTTGGCTCGCATGATCACCTGTCACGGGGAAGTCCTAAAACCAGAATCATTCTTAGATGTCGTTAATCGCTCTCGCATGGATGGAATGCTCACCCGCACAATGCTCACACAATGCTTTGCACGATTTAGAAAAACCAGTACGTGCTGGAGCATCAATATCACAGCCCAAGATATGCTTGACCCAAGCCTTGCTGAATTTTTAGAAAACGAATTTAAACGCTATCCACTACCGAGTAATATCACCCTAGAACTATTGGAAACCGAAGCTATCGCAAATTTTTCTGAGGTAAAAGCATTTATAACCATGGTTAAAAATCGTGGTGTACGGGTAATAATTGATGATTTTGGTACAGGTTATTCGAATATATCTAATGTACTAAAATTAGAAGTAGATGGCATTAAGCTTGATGGTAGTTTGATCAAGCAAATTATCAACGATAAAGATATTTATTTATATATTGAGCATATTGCCAGCTTTGCTAAGCAACTCAACTTACAGCTAATTGCTGAGCATGTAGAGAGTAAGCCTATCGCCAACGCGCTTAAAAAAGCTAATGTGACACTAATGCAAGGCTATTACTTTGCCGAGCCTGTGCCACATATTACTGCAAATAAAAACCAACCGTATCCAATCTCTTAACCTAAACTCAGGTTAAGAGATTTACGAAAACATTAAGTTATAAAATACTTAATTTTTATTTCGAGCCAGGATCTAAATTAATTACTAAACGGTGACTTTGTTGACCACTTGCCCAATATTTACGTTCAAATGGCGTAACTGCCAAATCATTTTGATAAAGCTCTACTGTGCAGTCATGTCCGGTGAGTTTGAGTGCTTGAGCAAACTCTTTCACATAAATATCCCAATTGCTGCGAACTTCTAACAGCCCACCTAATTTAACGATAAATGGAAAAATAGCAGCGCCATGCCAGCGACGTTGAATATGCTTCGCTTTTGGCCACGGATTTGGATACAGCAAATAATGATGTGTGGGTTGCCAATTAGCCGCCACTGCGAGTCGCCAAAAGTCATTTAAATCGGCTTGCACTAAAATGTACTGACCTGAATCGGTTTGTTTATATTCAATGTCATGCTTATCTAAACGATGCGATGACTTATCAATACCTATAACTAACGCATCAGGATGTCGTTTCGCTAAATTAGCGGTGCTTTCACCTACCCCACAACACGAATCTAAAATAATGGGCCCATTAAAAGCCTGCACTTTTTCATTTACTTGATCAAACGCCGTTTGCGTATGAGCTGCAATGGGTTTTTTAAACTGGGCAGCTAAATGCTTATTAACTATATCATCCAGCTTTTCATGTAAGCCTTGTTGATTCGATACAATACTTCGTGAATTTGCATCACTCATTAGTGTCTTAACCCCACACCTTTTTTAATTAACGTTAAAGCTAATATAAATAAGGCTGTAATAAATAATAACAACACGCCAAATGCGACCGTTAAATCAACATCCGACACGCCTAAGAAACCATACCTAAAGGCATTAACCATATAAATAATTGGATTAACCTGCGATACGCCTTGCCAAAACTCTGGCAATAAAGTGATTGAGTAAAACACACCACCTAGATAGGTCAATGGCGTTAAAATAAAGGTCGGAATTATACTGATATCGTCAAAGCTATTAGCATAAATAGCATTGATCAAACCGCCTAAAGCAAATACCGCAGAAGTTAAAATTACTGTCGCGATGATCACAAAAATATTATGGATTTGAATATCCACAAATAATAACGACACACACGTAACAATTAATCCCACCAGCATGCCACGGGTCATACCACCGCCCATATAGCCAAGCACAATGATATAATTAGGCACGGGTGCAACTAACAGCTCTTCAATACTTTTTTGAAACTTGGTTGAATAAAAGCTTGATGCCACATTAGAATACGAATTAGTGATCACCGACATCATGATAAGACCCGGCACAATAAACTCCATATAACTAAAGCCCCCCATATCACCAATACGAGAGCCTATAAGATTACCGAAAATCACAAAGTACAAACTCATAGTGATTGCCGGTGGTACGAGTGTTTGTACCCAGATACGCAAAAATCGAATGCACTCTTTAAACCATAAACTCTTTAAGGCTACGCCATATTTAAACATCTACTTGCCCCGCCCTTGCTCTAGTAAACCTACAAACAACTCTTCTAATCGGTTAGCTTTATTACGCATGCTAAGCACGGTATTGCCCTGCTCGGTTAATGCTGTAAATACTGCATTCAAGCCCTGTGATTTGGCTACTTCAACCTCAATAGTATGATCATCAGCCATAGTAAACTTATAACCATCAAGCGTAACGGTAACCGGCTGGACAGGCTGTTTTAAATCAAGAATAAAGGTTTCTTTATCTAGTTTGGCAAGCAGTGCTTTAATGGTGGTGTTTTCAACGATAATGCCGGAATCAATAATCGCGATATTTTTACACAGCAGTTCGGCTTCTTCTAAGTAATGGGTGGTGAGAATAATCGTCACCCCCTGCTCATTAATTTGTCTTAAAAAATCCCACATCGAACGGCGTAATTCAATATCTACACCGGCGGTTGGCTCATCTAAAATTAGCAGTTTTGGTTCATGCATTAACGCGCGAGCAATCATTAAACGACGTTTCATGCCACCTGATAGTGTTCGTGCTTGTTTGTCTTTCTTTTCAAGTAAGCCTAATTGCGCTAAATATTTATCCGCTCGTTGATGCGCCACCTTACGGGGAACTCCGTAATAACCCGCTTGATTTACCAGTATTTGCGTCAACGTTTCAAACTGGCTAAAGTTAAACTCTTGTGGCACTAAGCCTAGTTGTGATTTAGCGGCTTCTAAATCTGAATCTATGTTGTGACCAAACACCTCTACTAAGCCTTTGGTTTTATTAACCAATGATGAGATCACCCCAATGGTAGTTGACTTACCCGCGCCATTTGGGCCTAACAAGGCAAAAAAATCACCTTCATATACTTTTAGATCAACGCCTTTAACGGCTTCAACACCATTTTTATATACTTTGGTAAGGCCTTCAATATTCAAAGCCAATGCTTTACTCATGATTTACCCTCCCCATAACCCCAACGTTTAGTTAGTGTGTGTGCAATATTTAAATGATCTAAAATACGTGCAACCATAAAATCAACTAAGTCGTTAATGGTTTGCGGTTGATGATAAAACCCCGGTGCAGCTGGCATAATTGTTACCCCGAGCTTTGCGAGCTTTAGCATGTTTTCTAGATGGATTTCACTAAATGGCGTTTCTCGTGGCACTAAAATTAACTGACCACGCTCTTTAATCACGACATCAGCGGCGCGCTCTAATAAATTATCAGAGGCCCCCATCGCTATTGCAGAGACCGAGCCTGCACTACACGGGCACACGACCATTTTTTTCGGCGCTGCAGAGCCAGACGCCACAGGGCTAAACCAGTTATCTTTACCAAATACTTGTAACTGCCCTGGCTGTGATTTAAATAAGCTACTTAATTGTTCGGTGGCTTTATCTTCATTGGCTGATAATTTAATGTTTGATTCAGTATCTAGCACTACACGCGCCGCGCTTGAGATCAATACATACACGCGAAACTGCTGCGCGAGCAATACTTCAAGTAATCGTAAGCCATATGGCGCGCCTGACGCACCACTAAAGGCCAGCGTTATGGTTTCTTTATATTGCACTGTCGCTCCGGTTTATTGCTGGATAAATTTATGCTGCAAAGCTGTTATCAATGTGTTGTGGAGACCATTAAAGCCACCATTACTCATGATCAAAATATGTTGTTGCGGTTGCGCTTGGGAGACCACTTGTTCAACGATCTCATCGGTATTACTCAAGCATAACATACCAGCCTGTTTGGCCTGCTCACTTAATGACCAGGTTAAATTATCTGGCTCGAATAAATACACATCATCAGCATCAGCTAATGACGCCAATAACGTATGTTGATGTACACCCATTTTCATAGTGTTTGAGCGCGGCTCTAATATCGCAATAATTTTTTCATTGCCTACTTTTGCACGCAACCCAGCAAGCGTTGTAGTGATAGCTGTTGGGTGATGAGCAAAGTCGTCATACACTTTAATATTGGCAATATCGGCTTTTAGCTCCATCCTACGTTTAGGACTAATAAATTCCCCTAACCCTGCAATGCTATGTTCAATTGCAATCCCGACATGGCGCGCGGCAGCAATAGCCATAATAGCGTTTTTAACATTGTGCCCACCAAACGCTTGCCATTTTACTGAGCCTTGGTATTCATCATTGAGTAACACTGCAAATTCACTGCCATCGGCATTAATCAGCTCATATCCCCAATCAGCGCCCAGTGTTTCACTTTCGCTCCAACAGCCTTGGTTAATTACATCTTGCAGAGCATCGTCTTGTTGTGGCCAAATAACTTTGCCGCTACTTGGTAGTGTACGCATCAAATGATGAAATTGTTTTTTAATAGCGTTTAAATCTTCAAAAATATCAGCATGATCAAACTCAAGATTGTTTAAAATCAGTGTGCGCGGTAAGTAATGAACAAACTTACTGCGTTTATCAAAAAATGCAGTGTCGTATTCATCAGCTTCAATTACAAAAAATGGCGTTTCGCCAACCCGTGCCGACAAACCAAAATTTTGCACAATACCGCCAATCAAAAACCCTGGCTTTAAACCCGCGTATTCTAAAATCCATGCCAGCATGCTTGCAGTGGTAGTTTTACCATGAGTTCCAGCAACCGCCAGTACCCAGGAGTTTTGCAATAAATTATGCTTTAACCATTCAGGGCCAGAAGTATACGCTAAGCCCTTGTCCAATACATATTCAACACATGGGTTACCACGACTCATTGCATTGCCAATAATCACCATATCTGGTGCAGGTTCTAACTGAGAGACATCATAGCCTTGGGTTAATTTAATACCAAGCTCTTCGAGTTGCGTGCTCATTGGCGGATATACGTTTAGATCAGAGCCCGTGACTGTATGACCTAGCGACTTAGCTATCGCTGCAATACCACCCATAAAGGTGCCGCAAATGCCTAAAATATGAATATGCATATTATTCCTTTGCCGCCACACATAGCTTACGCAGCGCTAAAAAATAGATAATAAATGAGATGCCATAATGCCAAAAATAGCGCTCAGTTACCATTGCCATCTAACACAACACTTGTGCTAAATAACAACGAATAAGTATATAAGTTAAATAATTCCCTTACTTATGCTTAACCGCTCAAATGTAGATGTAATTGCAGAGCCTCGCTGGAAAGGTCGCTTATCGATGGGTGCAAAATACACTTTCTAATTTAAGGTGCATTTGGCTTATAAAAAAACGCCTTAGCTCATTGAGTTAAGGCGTTTTTATTGATCTTTTATAAACCTAGCGTTACATCATCAAAAAAACAATTAAACCCACACCCAATAATAATCGATAGATAACAAATGGCATCATCCCCATACGTTCGATTATTTTTAAGAACAGGAAAATACACGCATACGCAGAGAGAAACGATAAACCAGCGCCTAAAATTAATGTTGTCCAATCAACTATATGATCCCCTAATGCCAGCTCAATGGTGTAATACAAGCCCATCATTGAGATCACTGGAATTGCGAGTAAAAATGAAAAACGCGCAGCGCTTTGTTTATTCATCCCCAGCATTAAACCGGCGGTCATCGTAATACCCGAGCGTGATGTACCTGGGATCATCGCCATCGCTTGCGCCATACCGATCATCAGTGCTGATTTCCAAGTTAATTGATAAATTGTTTTAGTTTGCTTACCTTTTACGTCGGCATACCAAAGTAATAAACCAAACAAAATAGTGGTGATTGCAATTACCCACGCACTGCGTAAATAGAGCTCGATTAAGTCTTTAAAAATTAAACCCAGTACAGCGGCTGGTATAGTGCCTAAAATAATCCACCAGCCAAGTTTACTATCATCTGTTGTACCTTGTGCACCAAATGATTTAAACCATGCAGCAAGTATTTCGACAACTTCTTTTCTGAAGTAAATTATTACGGCAATCAGCGTGCCTACATGCACAGCAACATCAAAGGCAAGGCCTTGATCTTGCCAGCCAAGAATTTGTGAAGGGAGAATGAGGTGAGCTGAGCTTGAAATAGGTAAAAACTCAGTTAATCCCTGGATCAGGGCTAAAACAATAATTTCGATAATACTCATGGGTTAGTAAACTCCACCTTCCATAGTTTTTGCTTGGGGTTGTTGTAAGTATCCCACAACTGAGCGATTGTTTGCTTTGCTGTAGGATGATAAAAATCGGGAGCTATTTCTGCCAATGGCTGCAGGACAAAGGCATTTTTGGTGATTTCATCACGGGGTAACTGTGCAGGAGAATCACACACTACATCATCGTAAAACAGTAAATCTAGATCGAGTGTACGCGGGCTAAATTTTTTATCGTTATTTGTACGACCATTATCTCGTTCAATCTGTTTGAGTAACTGACATAACTGGGGAAGCGGTATCTGTGTTTGTGCACCAATGACTGAGTTGTAAAAGTTATTACCTGCAAAGCCAACTGCTTCGCTTTCAAAGACACTGGAATGCTCGAATTCTACAAGGTGTGTTTTTAGGGCGATTAACGCTTGGCGGATATAATGTTCTTTATCAACATTAGAGCCAAGGCTAATATAAATTTGCGCCATCTTAACGTGCCTTGAGTCGGGTAATTTCAACACCTACAGTGCGTGCTTGCGCGACGGCTGCGGGTTTACTAACTCGAATGGTAACTTGTGTTGTAGCAAACTCGGTTAAAATGATAGCCGCTAGTTGCTCTACTAAGGTCTCCAATAACTCAACAGGCTTTGCTGTCGTGTGCGCGATTACTCTCTCACTTACCTTTGCGTAATCAAGTGCTAAGGCAATGTCATCGGTTTTTGCTGCGGGTTTAATATCACACAGCATCTCGATATCAAAATACAAACTCTGTTTAGTTTCTTTTTCAAAATCGTACACGCCTATGATAGTGTCAACATGTAGTTGCGATATAAAAACCTTATCCATAACTGCTCCAACTGGCAAAAACTTAAAACTCATTGACTTGAGTCTACATCGGCTATAATTTGCATTTATAGCCTTTATACACTTTAACTGTGTTTTATTATGTAAAAATTACCCATACAATAGCCTATAGGTACATCATGTAAAAATTACCCATATGATATAAGCGTATAGATACATTATGTATCTGCTATTTGAACCACGAAAAGTATGAATGCAATTTTTGCGGCCAATGATAGCCGAAAAACTGCGATTAAAAAATAAGGAAGCGCGTGATAGCCGTTTTAATGTTAGTTTTAGCCTATTTACTCGGGTCGATTTCATCAGCCATTCTAGTGTCTCGGCTGTTTAAACTACCCGATCCTCGCAGCAATGGCTCAAACAACCCTGGCGCAACTAATGTTTATCGTCTTGGTGGCGCTGTTCCAGCCTGCTTAGTCTTAGTGTTTGATATTCTCAAAGGGACTATTCCTGTCTGGGGCGCTTATTTTTTACAACTTGAACCACTAATGCTGGGATTGATAGGGGTTGCTGCGTGTTTAGGACATATGTTTCCGGTATTCTTTCACTTTAAAGGCGGTAAAGCAGTTGCAACTGCATTTGGAACATTGCTTCCCATTGGCTTGTTGTTAGGCGGGTTATTAATTTCAACCTGGGTGGCTGTTGTTGCTATTACACGCTATTCGTCACTTGGGGCATTAGTTGCCGTTTCTTTAGCGCCATTATACACTTGGTGGATCAAACCGCTTTATACCTTACCAGTAACATTTTTAACTATTTTGATTATCTTTCGCCACCACGCCAATATTAAACGTTTATTTAGTGGCAAAGAACCTAAAATTGGTGACAAAAAAACGCCACCAACTAAAGATGATAACAATACTTAAATTTAAATAGCCTCTAAACTATCTATCGGCCAACGTGGTTTCGTTTTCATATCAAGGCTGGCAAACTGCCCAGCCTTTAAGCGCTGCATACCCGCATAGGCGATCATGGCACCATTGTCAGTACAAAACTCTGTGCGCGGATAATAAACCTGTCCTTTCATGCCTTGCATTACACGCTCTAGTTGCGCACGTAGCTGTATATTGGCGCTTACACCACCGGCAATTACTAAGCGATTTATACCCGTTTGCTTTAAAGCACGCTTACATTTAATAACTAATGTATCAATAACTGCGGTTTGAAACGCATGAGCGATATCTGCTTTGGTTTGCTGATCATCGTCATTATTACGAATAGTAATTGCAGCCGCCGTTTTCAAGCCGCTAAAACTAAAGTCAAGGCCCGGTTTATCTGTCATTGGTCGTGGGAAAATAAAGCGCTTAGGAACACCTTGCTCAGCAAGTTTAGCTAACCGTGGCCCACCAGGGTAATCTAAACCAAGTAACTTAGCTGTTTTATCAAATGCTTCACCTGCGGCATCATCTACCGATTCACCCAATACTTCATACTGACCAATCCCAGCGACTTTAACCATCATGGTGTGTCCACCTGATACGAGTAAAGCAATAAACGGAAATTCAGGCACGTTTTCTTCAAGCATTGGCGCCAGTAGATGGCCCTCCATATGATGAACAGCCACTGCTGGAATATTCCACCCATAGGCAAGTGAGCGTCCAATTGAAGTACCCACTAATAATGCTCCCACCAGTCCTGGGCCTGCAGTGTAAGCAATACCATCGATATCTTCAGGTCCGCAACCGGCCTGTGCAAAAGCAGCATCGATTAATGGCAAGGTTTTACGAACATGATCTCGAGATGCAAGTTCAGGCACTACACCGCCATAATCTGCATGCACTTTTACTTGGCTATAGAGTTGATGAGCAAGTAGACCTTGTTCATCATCATAGATTGCAATTCCCGTTTCATCACACGACGATTCAATGCCTAAAATTCGCACTGCAGTTTTCTCCCATGCCCTTTGGCACTTTTAAATTCTTAAAATAAATCTCTTAATCAGAGTTTTGGTTACTTAAAGTGTAATACCAATGTTTGTTTGTCCATCAGCTATAGCGTGTTGCTTTAACGCTTTAACATTTTCAGCTGTTACTCTGCCCATCTGCTCAACAAAATCAATTAACTCGCCTAACACTTCAATTTCGTATTGCATTAACGGATGTTCACGTACCGCTGTATTATCAGCCAGTTCACCTTCAACCGTTAATTGATATTCAATAAAACGCGCAACAGTCGCCTGAGAGATTTTACTAATGCTGATAAATTCTTGCTCATCTTTGGCAATTAAACCATGCATTAAACCTAATAAGGCAGTGGCGGCATCTATCGCTGGATAAGTACCGAACATATCAAAATCAGCGAGTTCTGGAACATTAGGCTCTATTTTCTCAATTTGCTTTTCAAGACTTATCTTACTTTTCGGCAGTAAGATTTTTTCCCAACACAAATTAAGTGCACTACGCAAAATAGCTTCGTCACCAAATCCTGTTGCTTCACTAAATAAACCATAATTAGGTAGCATGCGTTCAATTAATGCTGCTGCCAGTACCGCTTGTTGCAAATAGTTAAGCTCTCTTATACGCTGAAAATTATTCGCTTTAGTCATTATTTGGTGTCCTGCAAGACCAACAAATTTCAAATGTTGGCCCATTATGCTCGTTACAGTTGGGGCATACCCAATCAGGAGCGGATTGTTGTACTTGAGTGTAGTTTACCAATATTTGCCGCGCCTGGCGCTCTTTAATCACAAAAACCTGTACTCTCACTTGGGTTTGATCTAAAGGTATTTCGCCAACGGCTCCTTGTAAGGACTCACCGAGTAACTGACACTCAATATTGCTGTTAAGTAATAACCCTTTGACAATGTTTGCCTCTACCGCATTTGCAGCGCAATAGATTGTTAACCATTGAAATGGGGGTTGCTCTGTACTGTTGTTATTTATTTTATTTTGCAATGACAACCTCTTTTACTTTGCGATTAAATTACCCTAAGCTACTCTAAGCGAAGTAATTGTTATATAGGAAATAATCATGACCCTCACGACACCTGGACTGCTGTTCCCTGCAATTTCTTTATTGTTATTAGCATATACCAATCGTTTTTTAGTGCTAGCACAATTAATTCGTGAACTTAATGCCCGTGAAGGTGACACTATTCGACCATTAGTCGTTGCACAAATTACTAACCTAAGGAAACGTATTAGACTCATTCGAACTATGCAAGTCTATGGCGTTGCTTCTTTTTTAATGTGTACATTCTCAATGTTTGCATTATTTATTGAGTTTAAAACCACTGGCGTAATTTTATTTGGTATTAGCTTAGCCAGCCTTGCGCTATCGTTGCTAACCTCTTTATATGAAATACATATTTCATGTGATGCGATTGAAATTGAGCTTAAAAACATTGAAAAAAAACCACTGAGCAACAAGGCAGACTAAAAAACAAGCACTATACTCTTTAGCAGGATGATTAAACTAAAGGTGTAAACGTGAACGACTTTTTATTTTCAGAAAATGTCATTGAAGAGTCAGAAGCTCAGTCACCACAAGCGTTCTGGAATATCCTTGTGGTTGATGATGAGGATGATATTCACCAAGTCACTAAACTTGTACTATCTGGCTTTACCTTTGAAGATAAAGCTTTGTGTTTACATCATGCCTATTCAGCGAAAGCCGCAAAAGAATTATTGCAACAAAATCTCGATTTTTCGGTTGGTTTAATCGACGTGGTAATGGAAACTAGCCATGCAGGTTTAGACTTAATAAAATTTATCCGTGATGATATCAATAACCACGACATCCGCCTTATTCTTCGAACGGGTCAACCTGGCGAAGCCCCTGAAGAAGCGGTGATCCGTGAATACGATATTAACGATTACAAAAATAAAACCGAGCTGACGGCAATAAAAATGAAAACATTATTGTATTCAGCTCTGCGTTCACATCGTGATATTCAAATTATTGAGCGTCATAGAAAAGGCCTTGAAAAAATAATCAACGCTTCTAGCTCATTTTTAAAATGTGATAGTGTCCATGAATTTGCATCAACAATTTTATCCCATGTAACCAATGTTATGGGCTTAGATGACACTGAAATTTATTGTGCCGCAGCTGTTAACCAACAAACATCCCCAGCCACTGATTTTAAGCTACTGGCAGCTTCAGGTGTTGAGCCTGAACCTAATGCCGATATGATCCCCGAAGATGTAAAGCAATTATTTGTTGAAGCACACAATCGCAAATCATCTCAAAAAACCATGCATGACTACATTGGCTACTTTCCAACTCAGGCAGGCCTCGAAACAATGCTGTATGTGCGCAAAGGCTCGTTATTAGGAACCACCGATTATCAGCTTTTGGAGTTTTTTGCCAACAATATTGCTCTGGCTTACGATAACTTGAAATTACGCGACATGATGAAAGATTCGCAAAAAGAGCTATCGTATATTCTCGGTGAAGCCGTTGAAAAACGCTCAAAAGAAACCGGTTCACATGTCAAAAGAGTTGCACACTATAGTGAACTGTTAGGTAAGTTATATGGCTTAAATAACTTTGAGTGTGAAGTAATAAAACTCGCCTCCCCCTTGCACGATATTGGAAAAATAAGTATTCCAGATCATATTCTCAATAAACCCGGTAAGCTTGATGATCAAGAGTGGGCGATTATGCAAACTCACGCCGAAGTTGGTTATGATATTCTAAAGAATTCGAATAACGAAATATTAAAATGTGGTTCAATCATTGCACATACACATCATGAGAAATGGGACGGCTCAGGCTATCCTAATCAACTTGCAGGTAAAGATATTCACATTGTTGGTCGTATTACAGCTCTAGCGGATGTTTTTGATGCCCTTGGCAGTGATCGTTGCTATAAAAAAGCTTGGCCACTTGAAGAAGTACTCGATTTGCTCAAGAAACAGAGTGGCAAACAGTTTGAGCCAAAACTTGTGGACATATTTATTAACAATTTAACACTTTTTTTGGAGATAAAAGAGCGTTACCCTAACTGATACTTGTAACAATTGTGTGAAATGCGCTTTTCAAATTGGGTACAATGGATTACTATCTATTAAAATAATATCAATTATGTTCGCCAGTAGTGCGGCTTACTTATACAAAGGACTATAAAAGTGAGATTTGAACAATTAGAGCAATTTGTAGCTTTAGGCCAGCTACGACATTTTCGCCAAGCGGCCGAAACAACAAAAATTAGTACCTCAGCATTGACGCGCAGTATTCAGACTTTAGAAGATGAAGTTGGCTATGAATTAGTCAAACGCTCGACTCGCTCCGTGAAGCTAACAACTGAAGGTGAGCTTTTTTTAGAGTACGCACAAGACACTCTAAGCAAGCTCGAAGAAACTAAAAAGCGTTTATTTAAATCCGTTAATGGCTGTGCAAGTGAAAAGCTGGTGATTGGCTATACCAATAATGCTAGTGCCATAGTGCCTATTTCATGTGGCCAATTTTTAGCACAATACCCTCATGTAAAAATCGAAATGCAACTACAAGAACAAAGTGAGTTGGTTCGTAAACTGCAATTAGGTGAAATTGATATTAGCGTTTGTTCGCAAGCAGTTAATAGTATTGGCAATGACATACACTTACCTGATCAACTTATTTTATTCGTTGCAAAAAGCCATCCTCTTGCGAATAAGAACAATCTTTGCAAACAAGATTTAAATGATTACCCTATGTATAGTTGTTTTTCACAATCAAAACAAATTCAAACTATGTTGAATGAGGCTGTCGATAGCTTAAACAAGACCAGCAGTATAAAAGTTGGCAGTATTGAGCAAGTAATGGACGGGTTGTGTAAATCAAACCATGTTGCAATTAGCAGTATTGAACATGCAAGTTCGGTCGCAGAGAATAATAATCTGCTCCAGTTAAAAACCAATAAGAACTTAGCTCATGAGCAATTGATTGTACAAACCAGCCAGCAAGTTACTGCTGACGACCCAATAAACCAGCTCCTGTCATTAATAGAAAAGACAGCGTTATCAATTAATTCTTAAGTAACAGCATGAAAACCAAGCCTAAAGCAGAACTCAGGCTTGGTTTCTAAATCTTCAGTAGTACCTTTGCATCATTTTAAGCTAAACTACGCGCCTTCCCTGCTATATAGTACAATTAATGAGCCTTAACCTGATCCCTGGACGTTATTTAACTGACATAGAAACTCATGGCTACGCCGTGATCGAAAATATGTTTGCTGAAACACTGACTAACGCGTTGATAGAAGATTGTTATCGTATCAACCCCAATTTCAAATCAGCAGGTATTGGCCGTCAGCAGGATTTACAAATAGACAAGAGCATACGCACCGACAAGACCTTTTGGTTTGATGGTAGTAGCCAAGCTCAAATTGATTATCAAAATGCGCTTGAAGATATCAGAGTAAACTTGAATCGTTATTTCTTTTTGGGTTTATTTGATTATGAGTGTCACTATGCGAAATACCAGCATGGCGACTTTTATAAAAAGCATTACGACGCATTTAAAGGGCGTTCGAACCGTGTATTTACTACTGTATTTTACTTAAATACAGTGCAATCTGGTGGTGAGTTAGTGATTTACAAACCTAAAAGTAAAGACGTTGAAATCACTATTCAGCCCAAAGCTGGCACGTTCGTGATGTTTGAAAGCGAACGCTTTATGCATGAAGTACTGCCGACAATTGATAATCGCTATTCAGTTGCGGGTTGGTTTAGGAAAAACACTTCAATCAGTGGCGTTATTGATCCACCTCGCTAACACTATAGATTAAATGGCAAGGACGCCACTAAGCCAATAAAAACGACCATACCGACATAATGATTATTTAAAAAAGCTTTAAAACAATGCTCTCTATTACGACTATGAATTAGAAATTGTTGGTAAACCAAAAAGCCACATGCCACACATAGACCAAGCCAATACGGCATTGCTAATTGACTCGTATAACCAATTAAAGCCAACAAACCTATAAATACACCATTTAGCGCAAAAATAATGATTCGATCGGCACTACCAAACAATATCGCTGTAGACTTTACGCCAATTTTCAAATCATCATCTCTGTCTACCATGGCATACATAGTATCGTATGCCGTAGTCCACGCAATATTAGCGATAAATAACAACCAGCCAAGCAGTGGGATAGTACCTGTTGCAGCCATAAAAGCCATCGGAATAGCCCAACCAAAAGCTGCACCTAGCACTATTTGCGGTAAATTAGTGTAACGTTTCATAAATGGGTAGCTAAATGCCAATAGCAATGCCCCGACTGACAATAATATGGTTTGCCAACTGAGTAACAACACCAGTATGAAAGCAATTATGATAAGCAACAAAAATAAGCTTAATGCTTCGCCACTACTCACCAAGCCAGAAGCTAAGGGTCTTTGTGCTGTGCGTTTTACCGCGCCATCAATTTTACGATCTGCGTAATCATTAATAACACAACCTGCGCTGCGCATAACAAATACACCAAAGCTAAATACCACAAAATTAAGTAGGCTTGGCATACCATCACTTGCAAGCCACAATGCCCAGTATGTAGGCCATAACAGCAATAAAGTACCGATAGGCTTATCGGTGCGCATTAACTGCTTATAATACGGTATATGAGCAATGTGTAAGGCAGCAAATTTCATAAATATAGATAAGCCTCTGGTAAAAATATTTCAGCTACTAAAAAACGGCTTTGCGCCAACGAAAAAATACTGCGTCGCCCCCACAAGGGTTTTGTAGCTGCAGAGTATTGGCTAACAAGCTGCTGTACTGGGTGCTGACAATCAAAACGTGCTATTTCAATTTCGGTACGTTTTAAGTCCGGATGTTGAAAAATAACATCACCTAAAGGCCGATTACCCAGTGCCAATAATTGCTGTTGTTGCATATCATCGGTGGCAGGTAGCCAGCTTTGTGCGTATACCATAGGGATGCCATCACAAAGCAGCAAAACTTCACGATTAATACCAATACGCTTTGAACAATCTAATAATTGTTGTTGTGAAATACTCAGTTCAAACTCTTTCTCACTAAGCACTTTTACAGAGAATTCACCACACTGTGTTTTTAATTTCGCCGTCAGTGAGTTGGGCTCAAGTAGCCAGTCTTGCTCGTTACAAGACAAATAATTGATTGATGTACCTAACTGCCAATCCGCAGTTACAGAAACAGGAAATGTGATCACGATAACTCTATTTAATAATAACCCTTTAAATGATACCACTGCCCGCCTCGGGGAAAAAGTGATGATTAATGAATATAATAGCTGCATCAGCCTGTATCTTAGCCATTATTACGTATAGACTAATAACAATTAATTACAGGGCTCTCTACTGAATATGAAAAAAACGCTTTACGCTGGCATATTAATTAGCACTTTCTTTATTAGCTTGTTTAGCAGCTTTGCAAGCAAAGCTGAATCAACTGTGGGCTACTTTGGTTTCGAACCCGATATCATTACCAACTATATTGGTCAGAGTAATAAAAAGTTAGGTTATGTGCGTATTACTGTAGATTTAATGCTCAGTGATATGTCAAACATTGCTATTGTTGAGCATCACACCCCGTTACTTAGAGATGCATTGGTAGAAATTTTATCAAAAGAGCCTGAAGAAAAAATTAAATCACTCACCGGCCGTGAAGAGATCAGAAAGCGTTGTGCCGAAAAACTCAAAACCCTGTTAAAACAAGAAACAGGGCAAGAGATCATTCGCGAAGTATTATTTACTAAATATTTATATCACTAAGTACTTATATAACTGAGTATCTTAAGCTGTTTTTTTAGTAAACAATTGAGCGGTAAACGCGTAAGCCATACCGCTTAATAGCCCACCTAAGTGCGCCCAGTTAGCCATACTTACAAACAACATGTCAGCAAAGCCTAGTACCAGCCAAATCAGCATAAAACCAATAATACCATTAGTTACTAAAGCCGGTTGTTGCGGGTTCAATGCCCGATGGATCCAACAAAACCCAAGTAAACCATAAACAACGCCACTTAAGCCGCCAAAGTTAGGGCCAACCATAATAAACTCAGCCCAATTACTAAATAGCGCGGTCACTAAAAAAAGACCTACTAAAGTACTTTTACCACTGAGCTTTTCAATACCATCGCCTAGCATGATCCACCACATAATATTAAACACTAAGTGCACAGCAGTAAAATGCACAATTGCAGGTGTAAGCCAAGTTAATGGTTGATTGGGTTTAAACTGTAATACGCTATAAATTGACTCAAAGCCACCGAGTAAGAAGGCAATGTAAATACCTACACATAATAAAGTGACCGTTTGGTTTAACCAGCTCAATGCTTTAAAGCGTGCTTTTAAATTTAAGTCATGGCCTTGATAGCTCAACGGTGATTGCGTACTTCCTACTTGCCAAGATGCCTCTTGATAACGGGCATGATTGGGGTTTTCTACAAACGCTTGCCATAATGGCTGAGCTTGATGGAAATGCTCTGGGGCAACACAAATAATTACCGTTTTTCCATCTTGCGATCGAAGCTCGCCCTGTAAGCCTTGGCTTTTTATATAATCAATAAAGCCTTGTGCTGCACGTGGATTATTTATACTACCCAGTTCGATCATCGTTCCACTTGCTCCGGAAATTGGGTTTCCCACTGGGTAAAACCACCATCCATACTGTATACATCTTCAAAGCCTTGCTCAGCTAAGTAGTTGGCTGCGCCTTGTGAGCTCATACCATGATAACAAACAATAATAATTGGCTGATCAAACTCTTTGTTCATCATAAATTCGCCAATATTGGCATTTGATAAATGCTCTGAACCCGGAATATGCCCTGCTTGATACGAATTAGGATCGCGAATATCAGCAATCACGACATCATCTTTATTAAGTAGTGCTTGAGTTTCGGTAATTGAAATATGCTTAAATGCCATAGTACTCTCTTATAATTACAAAAAAGGCGACAAATGCCGCCTTTAATTCTCTTAACAAGTGGATAATTAATTCCAGTTAAGAATTACTTTCCCCGATTGGCCTGAAATCATCATATCAAAGCCAGCTTGGAAGTCATCTATTGAATATTGATGAGTGATGATTGGATTTAGATCGAGCCCTGACTGAATAAGACTGGCCATTTTGTACCAGGTCTCAAACATTTCACGGCCATAAATCCCTTTGATCACTAAGCCTTTAAAAATCACTTGGTTCCAATCAACCGCCATATCAGATGGTGGAATACCTAGCATGGCAATTTTACCACCGTGATTCATGTTATTTAACATGCTATTAAATGCAACCGGTACGCCTGACATTTCTAGACCAATATCAAAGCCTTCTGTCATACCAAGCTCTTTAATAATATCTTCAAGCTTTTCATTAGCCACATTAACTGCACGCGTTGCGCCCATTTTACGTGCAAGGTCTAATCGGTATTCATTGACATCGGTGATCACTACATGACGTGCGCCAACATGTTTTGCAACTGCAGCAGCCATAATACCAATTGGGCCTGCACCTGTGATCAACACATCTTCACCCACTAAATCGAATGACAGTGCTGTGTGTACTGCATTACCGAATGGGTCAAAAATAGAAGCTAACTCATCACTGATATTGTCTGGAATTTTAAATGCATTAAACGCTGGGATCACTAAATACTCGGCAAAAGCCCCCTCGCGGTTAACACCTACACCAGTGGTGTTACGGCATAAATGAACACGCCCAGCGCGACAGTTACGACAATGGCCACAGGTAATATGCCCTTCGCCCGATACTCGGTCACCAACACTAAAACCGCGAACTTCTTGACCCATATCAACCACTTCACCGACATATTCATGACCTACTACCATAGGCGTAGGAATGGTGTTTTGCGCCCACTCATCCCACTTATAAATATGTACGTCAGTACCACAAATAGCGGTTTTACGAATTTTGATTAATAAATCGTTATGCCCAACTTCAGGTTTTGGCGCATCCGTCATCCAAATACCTGGTTCTGCTTTTAATTTAGATAATGCTTTCATGAATCACACTCAATAAAAAAACCGCTGCGAAGGCAACGGTTTAAAATAAATTAATTAGATAATGCCCATTTCTTTACCAATACGGGTAAAGGCGTCAATTGCGGTATCTAATTGCTCAATGCTGTGCGCAGCAGAAATTTGTGTACGAATACGCGCTTGGCCTTTTGGCACCACTGGGAATGAAAAACCAGTGACGTAAATGCCTTCTGCTAATAACTTATCAGCCATTGCCGACGCAACTTTAGCATCACCTAACATTACTGGAATAATCGCGTGATCTTTACCCGCACAGGTAAATCCAGCCACTTCCATTTGCTCACGGAAGTATTTAGCGTTTGACCATAACTTAGCACGCAATTCACTGCCATTTTCGAGCATTTCTAATACTTTGATTGATGCTGTAACGATTGAAGGCGCTAATGAGTTTGAGAATAAATATGGGCGAGAGCGCTGGCGTAACCATTCAACTATTTCTTTTTTACCTGATGTATAACCACCCGATGCACCGCCAAGCGCCTTACCTAAAGTGCCGGTAATAATATCAACACGGTCTAGCACGTTGCAGTACTCAGGTGTGCCTTTGCCGTTTTCACCGACAAAGCCAACGGCATGAGAGTCATCAACCATAACAAGTGCATTGAATTTATCAGCAAGGTCACAGACCGCTTCAAGATTACAAATAACCCCATCCATTGAGAACACACCATCGGTGGCGATTAATTTTGTTTTTGCACCCGCTTCATCGGCAGCAATCAATTGCTTTTCAAGATCTGCCATATCATTATTTGCATAACGGAAGCGCTTTGCTTTACATAAACGAACGCCATCAATGATAGAAGCATGATTTAACGAATCAGAGATAATCGCATCATCAGCGCCTAAAATTGTTTCAAATAAACCGGTATTGGCATCAAAACATGATGAATATAAAATCGTGTCTTCCGTTTCTAAAAATTCACTGATCTTCTTCTCTAATGTTTTATGAATGTCTTGTGTACCACAAATAAAGCGTACTGACGCAACACCAAAGCCATGGTCATTTAAGCCGTTTTGTGCAGCCTGGATCAGCTCAGGGCTATTCGCTAAACCTAAGTAATTATTTGCACAGAAGTTAATAACTTTATCACCAGAAGCAACTTGAATTTGTGCTTGCTGCTGCGAAGTAATAATACGCTCATTTTTATATAAGCCTTCGGCTTTTACATCTTCAATTTGCTGCTGAAGCTGAGTAAAAAACGCAGATGCTCTCATCTGTAATCTCCAAATTATTGAACGGGGTGAGCGTACTTAAGTTAACACGGCTCATCTTTGTGGCTATTGTAAAAGTTTAGTCAAACAAATGCACTGTTTGTAGTTCATCGCAGAAATAAGGAACTGACAACTTATGCTGCCAGTTTACATTGGGCTATAGCAATATTGAGGGTAAGTCTGCTAACGAATCACAAACATGATCTGCCGAGTCGATGGCTACCGCATCAAACTCCTGCCCGGATCGTACAAGCACCCGAGTGCCAATAACCGCTTTACTTGCCGCTTGCATGTCGCTTAGTTTGTCTCCAACCATAATGCTGCAAGCTGGATTGATATGATGATCAGCGATACCTTGCAGTAACATGCCCGGAGCTGGTTTACGACAATCACACTCTTTGAGGTATTCGGGTAATGCTTTTTTCGGGTGGTGTGGGCAAAAGTAAACATCCGTCACCTTTACTTGATGCGCAGCAAATTGGGCTATCATCCACTGTGTTAAAGCGTGAAAATCCGCCTCTGAATAGTAACCACGGCCAATACCAGATTGATTAGTCACTATGATCAGTTTATAGCCTGCATCCGCAAACGCCTTACATGCAGTAAATACGCCTGGCACAAATTCAAATTTATCCGACTCATAAACATAACCATGATCGATATTAACCACGCCATCACGGTCTAAAAATAAGGCTTTATTGATATTGCTCATAATTGCTCTTTCTCAACCACAAGGTCAAACATCAAAGCTACTTCATCAACACTTATTTGGCTCATTAGATCACTGCCTTTAACCCGCGTACCCCAAGGTAATCGCTCAGCGGTTTTACCAGTTTGCTTGAGTAAGTTTTGGTGATACACCTCAACCACGTAATTTTGATATAAATAGGGTCCAGTGCGTTTCGGGTTTGAGTGGGCATATAAACCAATAACGGGAGTGCCTACGGTGACGGCCATATGAGCTGGGCCTGTATCAGGTGCTAATACCAATGCAGCTCGTTTAAGTACGCAAAGCAACTCTTTGAGTTTGGTTTTACCCACTAAATTAAGGATTGGCGTTGTAGTGGCTGCAATAATGTCATCACTGAGCGTCACTTCAAGCTCTGTCGGGCCACCCGTGATCACCACATGAAACCCTTGCTTGTAGGCATGTTCTGCAAGCTTAGCATAGCGTTCAGCCAGCCAATTGCGTTCTTTTTTACTGGCAGCTGGAGAAATCACAAAAATTCGCCCCTCTAATCGCTCCGTACCAAGTAATTCATCAGCATTACTTTGATCATGTTCGCTGACTGGCATTTGCCAGTTTGGTTGATAATCAGGTACACCTATCGCCTGCGCAAAGCCTTTAAAGCCTTCTAACACATGAGCCTGCTGCTGTGGTGCAATGCGCTGGTTAATAAACAAGCTATGCAATTCTTTTGAGCGCGCCCAATCAAAACCAATTTTAACTTTTGCAGGAATACAACGCGCCACTAAGTTAGCTCGAAGTGCCACTTGCATATGCAGCAACACATCAAACTTACGCCCTTTAAATTGTTGTTTTAATTGCTGATAGGCTGCTTTGCCTTGTTTTTTATCAAACACCACCAGCTCAACACCGGGTAAATCAGCTAGTAACATGGCTTCAATTTTGCCGACCACCCAGGTAACTTTTGCATTGGGGTGCGCTTTTTGAATTGCCTGCACTGCAGATACGCCATGGCAAACATCACCAATTGCTGAGAGTCTTAAAATACAAATATCTGAATAGGTGGTTGAGTCAGTCACAGGTGTCCTTTGCTTTATGCTGGATAATTACCATGATCTTAAATTAACCACCCACTATTGCAAGCACTTATGCTCGGCTTTAAAACAGGTTAAGATAGCACTATCACCTGCAATAAAATAAGTACGCCATGTTTAACCAGCAAACCATCAATGAACACATTATTTTAAGCCATCCTGAGCATAGTGCCGAAATTAGCTTAAATTGGTTTGATAATGAATATTGGCAGCAGCAAGGAAAAATTGTCGGCGCCAAAAAAGGTCGCGCAACTGCATGGTTTTTCTGCCATAACGGGCTAACAGCAGTGCTCAGGCATTATTGGCGTGGCGGTTTAGTGGGTAAAGTGCTAAGTGATCAATATGTGTTTTTTGGACTGGAAAAAACCCGTGTTTACCAAGAGTTTTCATTAATGATGAAACTGTGCGAATTAGGTCTAAATGTACCAAAGCCGATTGCAGCTAAAATATCGCAAGCTGGCTTAATTTACCGTGGCGATATAATTACTCAAGCTGTTGCAGGCGCACAAAGTGTGCTTGATATATTAAAACAACGTCCCTTTAGCGCACAAGAGTTAATTAAAGTAGCACACACGATTGCGGATTTTCATAATCATGGGGTGTATCACGCTGATTTGAATATTAACAACATTCTATTTGATGAAACGGGCGAGATATACATTATTGACTTTGACCGCGGTGAACTAAAACTCCCCGCCAGTAATTGGCAACAAGCTAATATGACCCGCCTTGCTCGTTCGTTTCATAAAGAGCAAGGCCGAAATAAAGTAATGCATTGGCAAACTACAGACTGGCAGCAGTTACACACAGCATACCAGTCCACTCTTAAAATATAGCCGTTAAGCCTTTATTTTACTGATCACTTTTGACGTAGAGCAGCCATTTAAAAACTCAAGTACTTCAACTTTTCCGCCATGGCGAAGTACATGATCAGCGCCTGCAATTTGTTCAACAGTGTAATCTCCACCCTTTACTAAGATATCAGGACTGATCAGCTCAATTAATTTAGCGGGTGTATCGTTTTCTTCAACTGCACCAAATGGAATTACCCAATCAACTGATGCCAAAGCGCTCAGCACCATAGCACGCTCATCAAGCGGGTTAATAGGGCGCTCTGGACCTTTTAAACGCGTTATTGATTCATCATTATTTAAACCGACGACTAGACGATCTCCACGTGCTTTGGCTTGTGCTAAGTAACGCACATGCCCCGCATGTAAAATGTCAAAACAACCATTGGTGAACACGATAGTTTCACCATTTTGCTTTGCAAACTCAATATGCTGAAGCACATCATCAAATGGGGTTTGATAATGCTCACCGGTTTTTTGTAAGTATTGACCTAACTTACGACTTAACTCTTCAGGCGATACCGTAGCTGCCCCTAATTTACTCACTGCAATTCCAGCCGCAAGGTTAGCAATTTCCACTGCATCTTTAGGCTGCATTCCTGCACCTAACATCACCGCCAGAGTTGCAATAACAGTATCACCAGCACCGGTAACATCACTGACTTCAAGCTGTTGCGCTGCAAAATCGTGTTTTTCATCGGCACTAATAAGTGACATACCTTGCTCTGAGCGAGTCAATAGCATGGCCGCGATCCCTGCATCGCTGATCAGTGCTCGAGCACTGTCTGCTAAATGCTGTTCCGAATCTGTTTTACCACCGGCAAGCTTAAATTCATTCAAGTTAGGAGTAATAAAATCAGCACCGCGATATAAGTTTAAGTCTGAGGATTTAGGATCAATTAGAACTGTTTTTCCAGCACCTTTAGCAAGTTTTATCATTTGCTGGATCAAGCTTAATGAGCCTTTATTATAATCTGAGAATAAAACAAAGTCGTACTCATCTAATACTAATTCCAGACGGTTTAAAAGTAGTTGGCTGTGTTGCTCAGTAAACATCTCTTCTAAGTCAAGTCTAACGACTTGTTGATGACGGCTAATCACACGCATTTTTGAAATAGTTGGCAAATCACAAACACTGACTAATTGTGAATCTATACGTTCATCAGCAAGAATTCGCTCTAAGATTTGGCCGCTTTCATCTTCACCAATTAAACCCAACAAGCCAACTTTACCATCTAAACGGGCAATATTTTTTGCCACGTTTGCGGCGCCACCGGCTTTATCTTCAAATTTACTTACTTTCACTATTGGCACAGGTGCTTCTGGCGATATGCGCCCTGAATCACCATGCCAATAACGGTCAAGCATCACATCACCAACCACTAATATTTTAGCGTTAGACAGGTTTTTTAATAACGCTAGATCCATTACCTCTGCCCCGCTACAACCATATCAATGGCTTCACATAACCAATGACCAATAAACATATGCGCTTCTTGAATACGTGCGGTTTCGTCATCTTTAATAATAATGGATAATTTAGCGATATCTTTTACTTTACCGCCATCGCGGCCTGTAAATGCAACTGTATAAGCACCTATTTCATTTGCAGCAGCTAGCGCTAAATTAATATTAGCGCTAGTACCAGAGGTAGTTAAACCAATCACTAAATCCTCAGGCTTACATAACGCAAGAACCTGACGCTCAAAAACTGTGTCAAAG
The DNA here is from genome assembly GCF_014164535.1 of Pseudoalteromonas sp. SG41-2. Classification (NCBI taxonomy): domain Bacteria; kingdom Pseudomonadati; phylum Pseudomonadota; class Gammaproteobacteria; order Alteromonadales; family Pseudoalteromonadaceae; genus Pseudoalteromonas; species Pseudoalteromonas sp. SG41-2. Next base: position 63,034 of record NZ_JACJFK010000023.1, read on the forward strand.
TGATAGTCATTACTATGCGCAGTTAAGATGGAAGTGTCGGTTGTTAGCGCCATAGATGCTAATGGGCCACGTTCTAATTTGTAGCGTACGACAAACTCTGCAGCTAAATGCTGAGCATCTGCTGCGCTGCCACCATTACCAAACCAAACTACTTTTCCACCAGCTTGCAAAGTACTGTGGCAAACTTCAAGCAATTGCATTACTTGAGGGTGGTATGTTTCCATCGTTTCAAACAATACTTGGTGACGGGTTAAACTTTCAAGGTAGCTGCTCGCTACAGAATCAATATTAGACATGGGTAATCCTCTCAAAATTAGTCTGACTAGCTACTACCAAAAAAGTGCCACTGACAACCACGTATAGTTATCACCAAAGACATCTTCGCCGTAAGTTAAAGTTGTTTCAATATTATATTCATGCCACTTTCGGTTATTACTGATTTGTAACTCGATCCCTTGTTCATATTGCTCACTTACTACACCAAACTCATCAACATGACCACTTTCATTATCGAGCAAAGTGAATTTCGCACGCCAAAAAGAATCCGATATTGCTGCATAGGTGGCTTCTAAACTATGTATACGTGATGGAACAGCATCATGTAAATAACGTTGATCAGCGGCATAGTGGCCAATAACAAAACCATCTTTAGTGTTACCATAAGTAGGATATATATAATTTCTATACCATTGACTGTGCATATTAGTATATTCGTAGCGAAGTGAGATATCGCTAGTTAATTGAGGTAAGAACACGCCATAATTATAAACAATATTACCGAATTGGTAGTTTTTGTGTTCTTTGGTATCTTCGCCGCCATACTCAAAATAAAGCTCTGCCGGCATACCCCAATTAAAGTTCACAACACTCGTTATTGAAGCAAACTGGTCGCCAAGTTCATTATCAGGGCCCCCCGCTATTGCACCATTATCATTACCTGCAGGGTCAAAGAATGCTTTAACTACATCGCTAAAACCAACATCACGTGGCCCACCACCAAATTGCATCATACGATTCATGCCGATTTTCCACCCCTCTACAGGCTCTAAACTAATATGTGTGCCAGCTAAGCGAGGTGTGCCATCGTGCAATTCATCTTGATATCTAATGCCTTTTTCAACATGTTCAAGCTCGGAGTAATAAAGCTCAAAATCAAAGTTCCACCAGTTATGGGCTGGTGCCACCATCCCTAATGAAATAGATGGCGAGGTACGCGCATTAGTAGAGATAATCTGAGCTGACTGCTTAAACGGCGAAAACCAATGCTCTTTATAACCAATATTTAACTGCAGGTCATCACCGGCAAAGCTGACAAAACTGTTATAATTAACGAATTTATTTTGCTTCGCGCGATAATCGACTCCCACTTGCATCAAGGTATAGTCATTAGGACGCCAAATACCCTCAAAGAACACTTGCCCCCATTCATCAGAGCTCACACCACGTTGATTGGCAAGTTTAGTTGCATTGCTGCCATCAGCACGCAGCTTAACACCTACTCGAGTAATATTATCGCTGCCTTGATAAGGCTTAATTTTAGCACGTATTGCCGCGACTAAACTTGGCTGTACATTTTGCAATTTAGCAAGCGCCGCTTCAACTTCCGTTAAGCGGTAAGGCTTTGTCATCGGTGTGCCTGACGTCAAGGCAAATAACGTATCGAGCTGATGATCAAGCTGTGCATCCATGCCAATTGGTAAGTAAGCAGTTGGTGTTGCAAGTGAAGGCAATGCGCAACTCATAAAACTGGTTAATACCACGGCTTTTATCAATTTGAATTTCATAACGACTGTATTTTTCATAATGGTAGTTAAATATTACCAAATTAGCTGCAACTAAACACCCAAAACTCTCTGTTCTAACGCTTTTTAACAATTTCGCATTTTGCTTAAAGGGTATCCGCGTTATCATTAGTGTTTATAATTCGAGGCTGAAAAATGGCACGCTTTTTTTATTCACTGATTCTTTATTTGCTAAGTCCTCTCATAACCTTTTATTTATATATACTTAGAGGTAAAAAGAACGCAGGTTATCGCGCGCACTTTGCTGAACGGTTTGGCTTCATTACAGTAAAAAAAACCTCACAAGAAAGTACAGTATTAAAAGGTAATCTAATAGTGATCCACTGCGCTTCAGTTGGTGAAGTACTTGCTGCAACGCCTTTGCTTAAAGAGCTACAATACCAACAGCCAAGTTATTCATTTATGATAACCTGTAACACCCCCACAGGCCGTGAACAAATACATAATAATTTTAAAGACTCGTTACAGTGCGCCTATTTACCTATTGATTACCCTTGTGCTACAGCGCGCTTTTTAAAGCGTGTTAAACCCACGTTAATATGTATTTTAGAAACCGAACTTTGGCCTAATCTTATGGCGCAGTGCAAACAACAGAATATTCCTGTACTGATACTCAATGCGCGGCTTTCAGCAAAATCGCAACAAGGTTATCAAAAAGTAGCGCCATTAACTAAGGTTATAATGCAATCAATTTCCGCTTTAGCTAGTCATAATCATGAAGACGCTAAACGCTTTATTGAGCTTGGCCTCAATGAGCAAAAAGTGCATATTACTGGCTCAATTAAATTTGATATAAAGCCAACTAGTGAGCAGTTAGACAAAGTCGATACCCTAAAAAGCCAATACAATAATCAGCGCTTTATCTGGGTTGCCGGTTCCACGCACCCTAGTGAGCATGAGCTGATATTAGCTGCTCAGCAGCTGCTGCTAAAACAGATTCCAGATGCACTGCTAGTTATTGCGCCGCGCCACCCAGAACAATTTGATAAGGTCGCCACATTGCTTGAAGACTCACCATTAAGCTTTAGCCGCCGCAGTAAAAATAACTATCAAAGCGAGCAAGTACTCCTTGCTGATACTTTAGGTGAATTGCAATGTTTATATGGTATGGCCAACATCAATTATATTGGCGGCAGTTTAATTGCACATGGCGGGCATAACCCTCTCGAGTCAGCGGCATTTTCTGTCGGTGTTTTAACAGGCCCGCATACCTATAATTTCAACCATGTTTACCCTGAACTGATTGCATCAGGTGGGTGTATACAAGTAAGCGATACAAAGATGTTAGCGGAGCAACTATACGAGCTTCATCAACAACCAGCGTTTTGCCAGCAGCTAGGTCTACAGGCAGCACAATGTGTTGCTAACAACCAAGGCGCCATCGCGAAAACGATCGCCATCATTAACAAGTTTTTAGAGCCACACAATGACTGAACAAAAAAAACTAACCTTACCAGAACAACAAACCCGTTTATGGGTAGCTAATGTCATTGTTAAATATAACTTTTGCCCCTTTGCCCGTAAAGAAGTTGAAAATAATTGCATTCATTATCAAACCAGCCAAGCAACCAGCATTGATGATGCTGTGATGGAGATGATCGAACAATGTATTGAACTTGATCAACAACCGGCTCGAGAGACTACATTATTGATGTTTGAACAAGGCTTTACTGACTTTGAGGAATTTTTAGATTTAGTGGATTTAGCCAATGCGCTATTAGTTGCCCAAGGCTTTGAAGGTAAATATCAAATAGCCAACTTTCATCCTGACTATGTGTTTGCTGATAGCGATGACAATGATGCAGCAAATTACACTAACCGCGCGCCTTTTCCTACCTTACATCTAATTCGTGAGGCTAGCATGAGTGCAGCACTTGATGATTATAATGAACCTGAATCAATTCCAGATCACAACATCAATTTAGCTCGCCGAAAAGGCATCGACTTTTGGCAACAATTACTTGCTGGATGTAAAAAGCCGAGTGCTTAATCACTCAGCTTTTAGTAAAAAGGAATGTTACTTTTTAACCCATTCTCCGTTCACTTCAACAAAGTGACCCGATTGGGTTTTTTCAATCGTTTTAGCAGCTGCCAGCGCTTCTACTTGAGAAAGCGACAAGTTGTTCTTTTTAGCGAGCTTTAAATATTGTGCTTTACGTTTAGCATTAATTTCATCGACAACCACTTTTGCCTCTGCATTTTGCACCACAAGGCCTAAATAACCCGAGCTGTCCTCACCCACTAGCCCTTGATTTTTTGCATCATCTAACGAAATGGCCCAAGCCGAAAACGACAAACACACCGCACTTAATAAAGTGACAATGCTTAGTTTTTTATTTTTTACTATATTCATACTTGCTCCTTAAAATAATTCGCTGTCATCACTAAATAAACTGTCGAGTTCTCTATCAACTTTTACGCGGATTTCATGATCGACCTTAACATTTAAGTTAATTGTAATAGGTTCCTTAGCGGCCACCTCAACACGATGCGTACATGCACTGAGTAATCCCAATGCGGTTAATATTACTAACCATTTAGTCATTATTACTTCCTTTTGTTGAATACTCTTGTTCAACTTTTTGCGTAATTTCATCACTTAAGCGCAGTGCTCGTAATAGTGTGAACACGTTCTCTTCATGATTATAGTTAAAATTAACTTGCTGTGCTTGCTGTTGATTATACCCTTGCAAATTAACGCCTAAGGTCATCCAGCCGTCAGGTTTTAAGTTAACACTACTTTTAATACTCTGAATATCTAAATTTTCAAGCAAGCCAAGTATAGGCCCTAACTCTTGTTGTTGAGCCTTTACCGAATTAAAAGCTGCATTATCAGTGATAAGTAATTTAGCAGCACCTTGATTAACAAGCTGCCCACCTTTAACCTCAATACCTGCTTTTGTGAAATAAACAGGCAAGTGTCCAGCTACATTTCCAGTTAAGCTAATACCCGATTTAGCATCAAGGGTAATGACCTTGCTAGCATCTATATTGTCAAATGTAACTAATGCTTGTTGCGGCTCTTCTGTAAGGCGATATTTATCCAGCAAAAAATGCCCTCCCATAACCTTCCCTGTAAGCTCCGTAACAGCAAGTTCATTTGCCTGTACTTGCCAAAACCCTGTTAGCTGCTTCACCACAGCACCAGCTCGTAATTCATTTAGTTCAAATGTAGAAGGCACAACATTAAGCTGCCCTGAATCATAACGACCTGTAAATTGAGTATTAAAATGCTTAGCAAGGTAATCTGTGTATAAACCACTTACACCGACTAGCTGTAAAGAGAGATCGGCCTGTTGCAGATTAATATCACCAGCAATACGGCCACTGACTTTACCATCTGTTAAGGTTGCAAGCGGCACAAATTGATGAAGCAGTGGGTTAAGCTTAGTAACTAACTGCTCTGAAATTATCACCTCAAATGGATGAGCTGTGCTTGTTATATTATGCATTGCCACAAGCTCTATCCCCTCTACATATATATGATGAGATGCTTGCAGAGCACGACTTTGTAAACCTGTTGAGCTTATACGAATATCGTTAAGTCGTAACTCTTCCGTTTGTAGCTTGGCTAACTTTGTTTCACTGGTTAAATCAAAAAACAATTCCCCTGCTGACAAACTTCCTGCAGCAGTTAGCTGATTCGTCAGCTGAGATAGTTTAATACTCCCCATATTAACATTATCAATCTGACTCGATAAGCTAGCGGTTAAGTATTGATTACTTTGTAGCTTCGCCTTAAAAGTTGCTTGGTAATTATCAATGCCAATATCATGCACTTTTAATTGCCCCAGCGCTAATTGTGCTGACAATTCGAGAGCAGGCTGTGCAGCCAATATGCTATTTATTGAAAAATGCCCTTGTGCACTAATATGCTGCGCATCAACATCGATAAAATCAGGCAGCATAGCCACTTTTAACTGATAGTTACCATCAATATCACTGCTAACAACACTCGCGGCTATATCTAATAATGCAATATCATCACTCGAAAACGACAACGCGAATTGTGCCAATAGGGTTTCTAAAGGATTCTTTATATCAACCGCTAACTGTTTAACATTCATGAGCAGTTGTGATCCTGCCTGCAATGTTAGCTGATCTAATGTCAATTGAGTGTCTTGCACAATGATCTTACTAGGTAAAACTAATCGCCAATTTAACGGTATTTGCCGAGTAACAAATTGCTGCTGCGCATCATCATCGATAACACCAGCCAAACTTTGTAAACACTCATTTTTGCCATTGAGTGTTGTTGCTAATTGCTGAGCATCTAGGGTTAATGTTTTTGAATTTAAGTTATAGTGACTACTGACTTTGCCACTACTTTTAATTGTCATCGAGCAGGTATTAATGGCGTAAGTGAAATCAGCACCTAGCTGAGTATCTATATCGAGTACAATACCATCAAAAGCGAATCTATGTTGGCTAGTTAAATTAAGTCCTGCAATCGAGTTTACAGTCGCGGCCTTAACTGTAGAAAGTAGTCGCTCATCAAGCTCAATATTTCCTGCCAACTTGGTATTTTTAACGTCAACCTCAGCTTTCACATCACCAGTAACAACAAACTGATTTAACACCGGCTCATTTATGCTGATAATAAGTGGTTTTTTTAATTGAGACTGAGTGATCACTAAACGTTTTAGGTGTAACAACGGGCGAGCTTGCGGTAACGCCAAAGCAAGCTTTTTAGCCACACTAGGCTGAGTCGAAGAATCGGGAGTTACCAGTATTAAATTTGCACGGTTAACCGTGATGTTTTGAGTATTGGCCGTAATATCAGCTAATTCAAGCAACTGCCCTTGATAGCCAATACATGCTCGCTGTACATGGAGATCCAGATTGGTTGTTAACGACCAATCCAAACAATGCAGTTCAACTCCAGCTTGATGCAGTGAAGGAGCAACAAAATGCAAGGTGATCGGCATGCGAAAAATATAACCAAGTGAAAGTACACTTAGCACTAGAATTAATAACCCCCAACCTACACGCTTAAACATATTATCCTTAAAATACCTTTGACCTTTGACCAGCATAAACAAAAAAGGCTGCATAGTGCAGCCTTTTATTCTAGTACTAGATAATGAATCTAGTGTGTATAAATATAGTTTAACCTACATTTTTACGTGCATTGCGGAACATACGCATCCATGGGCTATCTTCGCGCCACTCATCTGGGTGCCACGAGTTAGCAACCGCACGGAATACACGTTCAGGATGTGGCATCATTACTGTAGCACGGCCATCAGCTGAAGTAATACCTGTGATACCTTCTGGCGAGCCGTTCGGGTTAGCAGGATATTGTGTCGTAGGGTTACCGTAGTTATCAACAAACTTAACCGCTACAGTACCTGACTCAAGCGCTGCTTTCACTGCTGCATCATTAGCAAACTCAGCATGACCTTCACCGTGAGACACAGCGATAGGCATACGAGAGCCCGCCATACCGTTGAAGAATACCGAAGGATTCTCTTGCACTTCAACTAAGCTAAAACGTGCTTCAAAACGTTCCGATTTATTTGTCACAAAGCGTGGCCAATGTTCAGTGCCAGGGATCAACTCTTTTAATGTTGATAACATCTGACAACCGTTACACACACCTAAACTAAATGAGTCTTGGCGCTCAAAGAAGCTTTGGAACTGCTCACGTGCCATATCATTAAATAAGATTGATTTAGCCCAACCTTCACCAGCACCTAACACGTCACCGTAAGAGAAGCCGCCACATGCCACTAAGCCTTTAAACTCTTCCAGACTTAAACGCCCTTCAAGAATATCGCTCATGTGTACATCAACTGCCGCAAAACCAGCACGGTTAAATGCAGCTGCCATTTCTAAATGCGAGTTAACACCTTGCTCTCGTAAGATAGCCATTTTAGGCTTAGCGCCTGTCGCAATATACGGTGCTGCCACATCTTCATTTAAATCGAAGTTTAGTTTAACGTTAAGACCAGGGTCTTTAACATCAAACTTTGCATCAAATTCTTGCTTAGCACAATCAGGGTTATCACGACGTGCTTGCATTTGGTAGGTGGTTTCTGCCCAAATAGTACGTAATTCAGTACGCGTATTACTAAGTACAGGGTTACCAGCGCGGTTAAATACCACACTGTCGTCACTGTTAAGTGTGCCAATTTCATGGCTGATTGCAGCAATGCCATGCTCAGCAAATACTGCATTCACGACCTCTAAATCACTGTTAGCAACTTGGATTACCGCACCGAGCTCTTCATTATAAAGTGCTTCAATGTCAGAACCTGTTAAACCATCTAAATTAACAGTCACACCAGTATGACCCGCAAATGCCATTTCAGCCACTGTGGTAAATAAACCACCGTCTGAACGGTCATGATAAGCAAGTAACTTATTATCAGCGACTAACGCTTGCATTGCATTGTAAAAGCCTTTTAGTAATTCAGGGCTATCTACATCTGGCGTTACATCACCTAATTGCTTATAAACTTGCGCTAAACTTGAAGCACCTAGTCGGTTTTTACCTGCACCTAAGTCAACCAAGATAAGTGAGGTTTCACCTTTATCTGTACGTAGCTGCGGAGTAACCGTTTTACGTACATCGTCAACACGACCAAACGCGGTGATAATAAGTGATAATGGTGCGGTTACTGACTTCTGCTCGCCATTCTCATCCCACTGGGTTTTCATCGACATAGAGTCTTTACCCACAGGGATGGTTAAACCAAGCGCAGGGCAAAGCTCTTCACCCACCGCTTTAACTGCTTCGTAAAGACCCGCATCTTCGCCAGGGTGACCAGCTGCTGCCATCCAGTTAGCAGACAACTTAATGTTTTCAAGCGGTCCAATGTTAGCACAAGCAATATTGGTTAATGATTCAGCTACGGCCAAACGTGCTGATGCACCGTAATTAAGCAATGCTGCAGGTGTTCGCTCACCAAGAGACATTGCCTCACCATGGTAAGTGTCATACGTTGCTGCAGTTACGGCACAGTTAGCAACTGGCACCTGCCAAGGACCAACCATTTGGTCACGAGCAACTAGCCCTGTTACTGAGCGGTCACCAATGGTGATCAAGAACGTCTTTTCAGCAATCGCAGGTAAACGTAATAAACGTGTTGCCGCTTCACTTACGTCAATATTTGCAGTATCCAGCGCTTTACCAATAACTTGTTGAGATTGCGCTTCACGGTGCATTTTAGGTGCTTTGCCTAATAACACATCCAGTGGTAAATCAACGGGGTTGTTACCAAAATGGCTATCTGCAACGGTTAAATGACGCTCTTCAGTCGCTTCACCTATCACTGCATATTGCGCACGTTCACGCTTACAAATGGCTTCAAAACGGTCAAAATCTTCAACCGCGACAGCAAGTACATAACGCTCTTGAGACTCGTTACACCAGATCTCATGCGGTGCCATGCCCGGCTCATCATTCGGAATATCGCGCAGTTGGAATTTGCCCCCACGACCACCGTCATTAACAAGCTCAGGGAATGCATTTGATAAACCGCCCGCGCCCACATCGTGAATAAACGCGATTGGGTTAGCATCACCTAACTGCCAGCATTTATCGATGACTTCTTGACAACGACGTTCCATTTCTGGGTTTTCACGTTGTACTGACGCAAAGTCTAAATCTTCATTTGATTGGCCTGACGCCATTGATGAAGCGGCACCGCCACCTAAACCAATGTTCATCGCTGGGCCACCTAACGCAATCAACTTAGCGCCAACAGGAATTTCACCTTTTTGTACATGGTCAGTACGAATATTACCTAAACCACCGGCAAGCATAATTGGCTTGTGGTAACCACGCACCTCAAGGCCATTATGACTGGTTACTTGCTCTTCATAAGTGCGGAAGTAACCGACTAAGTTTGGACGACCAAACTCATTATTAAACGCAGCGCCACCCAATGGGCCCTCAGTCATAATATCTAATGCTGTAACGATACGAGCAGGCTTACCAAAATCAGTTTCCCACGGTTGCTCGTAACCAGGAATACGTAAGTTTGATACAGTAAAGCCAACTAAACCTGCTTTTGGCTTAGAGCCACGGCCTGTTGCACCTTCATCACGAATTTCACCACCTGAACCGGTAGCAGCACCAGAAAAAGGTGCAATCGCAGTTGGGTGGTTATGGGTTTCAACTTTCATCAAGATTTCAATGTTCTCTTGATGATATGCATATTCACCTTCAGCATTTGGGAAGAAACGACCCGCTTTCGAACCTTTCATTACTGCGGCGTTATCTTTATAAGCAGATAATACGTTTTCAGGGTTTAGCTCGTAGGTATTTTTAATCATTTTGAATAGCGATTTAGGCTGAACTACACCATCGATGGTCCAATCTGCATTAAAAATTTTATGACGACAATGCTCTGAGTTTGCTTGGGCAAACATAAATAATTCAATGTCGTTCGGGTTACGCCCTAACTTTTGGAAGTTTTCTACCAAGTAATCAATTTCGTCATCAGCAAGGGCAAAACCTTGCTCAACGTTTGCAGTTGCTAGCGCTTCACGGCCGCCGGCTAAAATGTCAACTGATGACATTTGACTCGGTGCATCAGTACGGAATAACGTCGCAGCGTTGTCCATTGCGCTGTGCGTTGCTTCGGTCATGCGGTCATGTAATAAGGCTGCAACTTGATTTAATTGCTCAGCGTTTAAGTCACCTTCAACATAATAAGCGATGCCGCGCTCAACACGGTGTACTTGAGTTAAGCCACAATTATGTGCAATATCCGTCGCTTTTGAAGCCCATGGCGAGATTGTGCCAGGACGAGGCGTTACTAACACCAAAGTGCCTGCAGGTGTATGTTCGGCAATCGTTGGACCATAGGTAAGTAACTTCTCAAGCTTAGTTTGCTCATCACTTGACAGCTGTGCGGTTAGATCTGCAAAGTGTGCATACTCAGCGTATACATTAGTGACTGGAAGTTGCGCCTGTTGGCAACGGGCTAAAATTTTCTGAACTCTAAAATCGGAAAGTGCTGGTGCACCACGAAGGATCAACATAGGTATTTTCATCCGGGGTTAGGGATTGAACGATATTTTAGGCGGGTATTATATACTCAAGTAACTCGGAAATACAGGTTAAGCAGGGAATTAAAATTGCAGCAAGAGCGCTATAAGTTAGCATCGTTTATTGCTAATTATACCTAGTGGCAGATGAAATATAAAACACAGTAAAGTCATCTATGACAAATCGCCAAGTGACGTCATCGCAAAGTTTTGATATAAGGGTGTAATAGCATTCAAGGGGCACAGTATGTTTAAACAAAAGCTAATAACAATCATTACGTTAGTAATGCTTTTGTGTGCCTGCGATATGCAACAGCAGCAATCTCAACTCAGCCAAATAAAAACTCAAAACAAAATCAGAGTAGGTACGTTAGCTGGAGCAAGTAATTATTATCAAGCAGTGCAAGGTGAACAAGGATTTGAATATGAGTTAGCGCAAGAGTTTGCAGATCACCTTGGGGTTGAACTGGAGATGGTGCCATTTTTTAACTTATCCGACATGTTTTCACGCTTAGATAGCGGCGATTTAGACTTAATAGCCTCTGGTTTAACGTACAATAAAGTACGCGCCCAAGATTACCGTTTTGGCCCAACCTATCGCACAATTAGCCAAAAACTGGTTTATAAACAAGGTAGAGTAAGACCTCGTGATTTTGATGATCTAACCGATAACCTGACAGTACTTGCCAAAAGTAGCCATTCATTGGCACTGCAACAAATTAAACAAACTCACCCCAATTTAAATTGGCGCGAAACAGAAGATCTCGACGAAGAAGAGCTATTACAAGCAGTGATCGATGGTGATATTGATTACACTCTTGCCGACTCACATACCCTATCGTTGTTTCGTCGCTATCACCCTAATCTTAGTATTGGTTTTTCTGTCACTCGTAACGATCCCATTGCTTGGCTGCTGCGCAAAGACGGCGACGATTCGTTATATGCGTTAATGGTGCCGTTTTTTGGTGAAGTAAAACAAAGTAATCAGCTTTATGTACTTGAAGAAAAATATTTTGGCCATGTCCGCCAATTTAACTACGTTAATACCCTTGCCTATATTGAAGCAATTAAAGAAACACTGCCAAAATATCAACCTTGGTTTGAGCAATATGCAGGCAGCCTAGATTGGCGATTACTTGCAGCTTTAAGTTATCAAGAATCAATGTGGAATCCGCGAGCAAAATCCCCCACAGGAGTTCGTGGTATTATGATGCTCACTCGTGATACTGCAAAGCAGGTCGGCGTAACTAATCGTCTTGCTCCTGAGCAAAATATCAAAGGCGGCGCAGAATATTTGACGAAGCTAGAAAAACGAATTCCCGACCGCGTTCCTCAGCCAGATCGTACTTGGCTAGCTTTAGCATCCTATAATATTGGTTGGGGTCACGTGAACGATGCTCGTATTATTACCGAGCAGCAAGGTGCTAGCCCTGATAAATGGGCTGATGTGAAAAAACGCTTACCGCTATTAATCAAAAAACGTTACTACCGTAAAACCAAGTATGGCTATTCGCGCGGTGACGTTGCAGTCAAGTATGTGGATAATATTCGTCGTTACTACGATGCACTAGTTTGGTTAGATGAAAATGACGCGATCAGCACACCGACTACTGAACCCGATGATGCTGAACAAATAGATCAACCTACTACCCAAGCTGCTGAGATTAAAAATCCAAAGCCTGCCACAATACAAACCACGGTCTCCCCAGCAAAAGATGACAGTATCGATGAGCAAGCACCGCAAAAAAAAGATAACGGCGAACAATAAAAATAACTTTAAATGCGATAGGTACGCGCAAACTAAAATATCTATTTACTTGTCATCAAATGATCACTAATGTGTAGTATCAAGTATATAATTAACTTATATCTTTTCTCACTCTCACATTTTCAGGAGAAACCATGCTGAAACGTCGGCGTACACATTCGTTCAAACGAAATGTTATTTATTCATCATCTACCCGTCGCAGAATAATGCTGCGTAATTTACATAGAAAAGTAATTTGGCGTCGCAGAATGTTTGCAATGCAACAAATGGCAGAGTTAAGCATTGCAGCACCTGCAGGTTAAGCCTTCAGGTCACGCAAAGCTTTCTTTGCAGCTTTTATTTCTTGACGGCGGCGTTTAAAAAAATCAGAAATAGTTTGCCCACATAACTCACCTAGTATTCCGGCCTCAACTTCAACCTGATGATTTAATCTAGGATCTTGTAATAGATTCATAATAGAGCCTGCTGATCCTGTTTTTTCATCCGCAGCACCAAACACTAAACGTTTGATACGACTGTGTACTAGCAACCCGGCGCACATAGAGCATGGCTCCAACGTGACGTATAAAGTACAATCAATCAAGCGGTAATTATTAACGACCTTGCCACCTTCGCGTATCGCAATCATCTCTGCATGAGCAGAAGGATCGTTATCGGTAATCGAACGATTGTAGCCAGCTGCAATCAACTGATTATCTTTGACCAGTACAGCACCGACAGGAATTTCATTCAACTGCTCCGCTTTTTTTGCATACTCTAGAGCTTGCGCCATCCAATATTGATCGTTCAATTGTTCACTCATTGACTTAATCTTTAACTAATTATTGTTTAATTATACTCACTTAGGCCATTAAAACGCTAAATATACTGATTAGTGATAAAAATAAAACAAATTAAAACAGCTTTAACATGGCTCACCCCGTGCGATTTACGATATAATCTCTCGCTTTTTTTATTTAGCTCACAACACACGGGTAGCAAATGAAATTTCCTGGACGCCGCAGGCATAAACATTATTTTCCAGTGGAAGCCAAAGATCCACTTACTAATCAACTCAACGCCAGTGATAAATTGCAACGCAGCTACATCACAGGGATAGATCAAATCGTAGTTGATATAGAAGCTAAAGTCGATCAAGCTTTCCTTGACGAATTTCAACTGCGCCGAGGTATGTCGCAAGTTATTGATAGTGATATAACCAATGCATTATATGACCGCTTAAAACTCAACGATATGATCGATTATGAGTTTGCAGGCGGTACTATCGGCAACACTATGCACAACTACTCAGTATTAGCGGATGACCGCTCTGTACTACTGGGTGTGATGAGTGAAAACATTAAAATTGGTAGCTACGCTTATCGCTTTTTATGTAACACCTCAAGTCGTGTCGATCTCGACTATTTACAACCGGTAGATGGTCCTATCGGTCGCTGCTTTACACTCATTGACGATACTGGTGAACGTACTTTTGCCATCAGCGCAGGTCTGATGAACCACCTACGACCTGAATCAATCGATCAGGAGTTAATAGAGAACTCATCGGCATTAGTGATCAGTGCTTACTTAATGCGTACGCAAGGTTCTGAGACGATGACAGAAGCAACAATGCAAGCTGTCAAATATGCCAATGATGCTGGCATCCCTGTCGTACTCACTCTTGGTACTAAGTTTTTAATCGAGCAAGACCCTACTTGGTGGGCTAGTTTTGTTGAAAAACATGTTGATATTTTAGCAATGAATGAGGAAGAAGGGCTGGCAATAACTGGCTTTGAAGACCCTCTACTTGCTGCTGATAAAGCACTTGATTGGGTAGATTTAGTGATCTGTACCGCAGGTGAAAAAGGCTTGTTTATGGCAGGCTACATCGATGAGCAATTTAAACGAGAAACAGAATACCCATTGCTGCCTGGCGCAATACCAGATTTCAATCGTTATGAGTTTTCGCGCGCTATGCGCAAAGTTGACTGTCAGCAGCCAATTCGTGCATACAGCCATACAGCGCCATTTATGGGTGGTCCAGACTCTATTAAGAACACCAATGGTGCAGGAGATTGTGCATTAGCGGCGGTACTACATGACTTATCGGCAAATGTTTACCATAAGCTCAATGTTGGTAATTCAGCTAAACACCAGCAACCGGCAATGACCTACTCATCATTAGCACAAATTAGTAAGTATGCTAACCGTGCCAGTTTTGAGGTGTTAGTACAGCATTCACCGCGCTTATCTCGTGGTTTACCTGAGCGTGAAGACTGCCTCGAACAGGTTTATTGGGAGCAGTAACAACTCCCAATACATATTAGTTAAAAAATAGAGATATCAAGTTTTTTAGATAGCAGCTCAAGGGCTGCTATTCCTGCCACCGAGTTGCCAAATGAATTTAACCCAGGCGACCATACTGCCACTGTAAACTTATTCGGTAACACCGCTAATATAGTGCCCGATACTCCTGATTTACCCGGCATACCAACCCTATAACCAAAATCGCCCGCCGCATCATAGAGGCCGCTGGTAAATAATAATGAGTTGAGCTGTTTGTTTTGCAGACTTGAAAGTACGCGTCTATTAGACACGTTATCTATCCCTTTATTGGCCAGAAAGTTATATGCTTTAGCCAATTCGACACAATTGAGCTCTATTGCACAAAAATTAAAATATGCCCATAACACATCATCAACTTCGTTTTTAAAGTTACCAAAGGACTTCATTAAATGCCCCATTGCAGCATTACGATGACGAAATTCATACTCAGAATTAGCGACCTTCTTATCAATCACTATGCCCTTATTTCCAGACAATAACCTAAATGTTTCTAACATTGAATGCATAGGTGCAGACAAGCGGCTATATAACGCATCACAGGTAACGATAGCACCGGCATTTATGAAAGGGTTACGCGGTATACCCTTTTCAAACTCAAGCTGAGTCAAAGAGTTAAACGCAGTACCTGACGGCTCTTTGCCGACTCGTTGCCATAATTCATTACCATAGCGCTGCAGCGCTAACGTTAACGTCATTACTTTAGAAACAGATTGAATTGTAAAGCGTTGCGAGCAATCGCCTGCGCAAAATGTCTGGCCATCAGTCGTATATATAGCAATAGAAAATTGGTTAGCATCAACCTCAGCCAATGCTGGAATATAATCCGCCACTTTACCTTGTGATAACAGTGGTTGCACCTCAGCGGTAATTTCATTTAAGACTTGTTGATAATCAGAGGTAGGCAAGGTAACCCTCATTGGCATTGAAAACAGAAATAAAATTCTACCATATTAGAAGAAAAGCAGACTGACTTTATTACTCAAATAATACCTAATAAAACACGCTTACAGTCACTTATGAATAATGCTGATTTGCCTTTTACTTACAAAGAGTGCGAGCTTGCATTTTCTTATGGGTAGCGCGAGTTTTTTAAGATTAAAAAGTGGCAGTACACGCATGTCAAAGGTTAACACTGACGGCTCGAAGCCAATAGCTTTCCTGCAGACGTAAAAAAGCCCGACTATTGCTAGTCGGGCTTTCTCAATTTGGAGCTTGGCGATGTCGTGGTGCCCACAGCGGTAGAGTGCCACATAGCAAATGTATAGAGTAGGCTTTAGGCTCTTATTCTTTTCCTTTAACCTATTACCTTTCACCTCGAACCTTCTTTATTCCAGACGTAAAAAAGCCCGACTATTTCTAGTCGGGCTTTCTC